>DASZLL010000093.1:0-16252 GCA_035552395.1 Acidimicrobiales bacterium | reverse complement strand
CTCGACACCCCGGTCCCGATGGAGCTGCGCGACGTCTTCGGGACGCCCACCGGCTGACCCGCTCAACTTCGGGTCCGGGAGGCGACCGTTCTCCGGCGTGCCCGTCCTCGAGACCACGATTCCTCCATCGCTGGGCCTCAGCGAGGTGGCCAAGATGTCGAACGAGGAGATCATGGAGTTGGCCGCCGAATCGGCTCGCCGCATGGCCTCCCAGGCGGGCCTCATCGTCCTGCTCACCGGCGAACTCGGGCGCCGCGAGGGCTGGCGGGCGGAGGGTGCGACCTCGCTCGAGACCTGGATGGTCGAGCGCCTGGGGGTTTCCGTGCCGACGGCGCGGGCCTTTGCGCACGTCGGCGAGCGGCTCTTCGACCTTCCGCACCTGAGCGCCGCCCTGTCCTCGGGTGACCTGAGCTTCGACAAGGTGCGGGCGGTCGTCGATGCGGCCACCCCCGAATCAGACTCCGAGCTCCGCGATCGGGCCAGCGAGCACACCGTGCGTGAACTGGCCCAGCTGGCCCGAGCGCGCAAGGTTCCCTCGACCGACACCGCGCAGGCTGATTACGAGCGTCGATCGCTGCGCTTCAACGAGTCCTTCCGGACGGTGACGGCCCATCTGCCGGCCGAGACGTTTGCCGAAGTGCGTGGGGTGCTCGAGACTGAGGCTCGACAGCTCCCGTCCGACGGCGAAACGCCCTGGGACCAACGACTCTGCGACGCCTTCGTCGGGATGGTCCGACGACCGGGACGACCGGAAAGGCATTTCACGGTCGTGGCTCATGTCCCGTTGGAAACCCTGCTCGATGAGTCCTCAGAGCTCTCTGGTGAGCTCGAGCGTGACGGGCTCATCAGCGCCGGCACCGTCCGTCGATTGGCGTGCGACGCAACCATCATCCTGGGCATCGATGACGACCTCGGCCACACCATGTATGAAGGTCGCCAGCACCGCTACCCCACCGAGACGCAACGCCGCGAGCTCATGCGTCGCGATCGTCACTGCCGCTTCCCCGGCTGCGCCCACGCCACCTTTGTGAACCCTCACCACATCCGGTGGTGGAAACCGCACCGCGGGCCCACGGACTTGCCCAATATGGCTCTGCTCTGCGAGCACCATCACCACCTGATGCATTCGAAGCAATGGGCTGTGACCGGCAACGCCAACCAAGTGCTCACGTTCGTCGGTCCGACGGGCCGCGTGATGACGTCGCGCCCTTCTCCATTATGGGCGTTGCCCGGCTCGGGCTAGCCGTCGAGCAAATCCGGCTCGGCGGCCAGCTCGGCGCGGACCGCCGCCTCCCAGAACCCGACGAACCCCTCGCCATCGCTCTGCGCGACCAGGTTGATGAACGCGTCCGGCACCCGCGACGCGCCCTTACCTCCCGCCGCCCTGGCGTACCACGCGTGCTGACAGCGCTGTTCGAGGGCGACGGCCCTCTGATGCACGGCCCGCGCCGACCGACCGAGGATGAACACCCCGTGGCCGGCCAGCAGCGCCATCGATGCCTCACCCATCTGCATCACGGCGCGGCGTGCGCTGCTCGCGTCGTTGACCGGGCCGTCGTACTCGTCGACCAGGGCCAGGGTGCCGCCACCGAGGGCTGAGCTCTGGTCGAGGATGGGCGGGATCTCGGGCAAGTCCGCCCACACGGTGCCGAACAGCGGATGGTTGTGCACGGCCCACCCGACGTCCGTGCGGGCTTTGTGCAGTTCGAGGTGAAGGGGGATCCCGAGTGGGACGGGCCAATCTCCCTCCACGACCCGCCCATCGAGGTCGATGCGCAAGACCTGCGACGGCCGCAGTTCGGCCCAGGTCAAGAGCCAGGGATTACACAACAGGGTCCCGTCGCCGAGACTCACCGTGATGTGCCCGGCGAGATGGTCGTTGTAGCCCTCACGCCAGAGGGCCCGGGCCAGCACCACCAGCTCCTCGCGCGGCGTCAGGTCGGGCATCAGCTTCTCGGCCGTCGGCGTGAACACGGGCAGCTCCTCTCAGCTCGGCAGCACGGGATCGGGCAGGGGATGGCGATAGAGCGCTGCGGCGTTCTCGCAACACATCGCCCGGAGTTCGTCCGTCGGTATGTGCCCCCAGCACTCTGCGATCACGCGTTGGGTGTCGGGCCACGTTCCGTCGCCATGGGGGTAATCGACCTCGACCATGATGTTCTCGACGCCGATGGCATGGCGGGTGTCGATGGTCGAAGGATCGTCGATCGTGCAGAACCAGAAGTTCCGCCGGACGACTTCAGCCGGCCGGATGTCCCAGATCCTCCCGTACCCGGACCGGTCGACCATGTTGTCGAGTCGGTCGAGCAACATGGCCACCCACCCGATGCCCCCTTCGCTCATGGCGATCTTCAAGTTCGGGAGCCGGAGCGGGTACTCGGACCACAACCATTCGGCACAGGCCGTCAAGGATCGCTGGCCGAACAGGGTGGCGCCGATCTGGAGGGGTGCGCCACCCGGCGGCCCGATCTCGATGCCTGAGCTGCCGACGTGCAGCGAGATCACCGTGTCCGTCTCGACAACGGCTCGCATGATCGGATCCCAATGGTCGCGTTCCCACAGGGACGGGAGTCCGATCTCGTGCGGCCGTTCTGGGAAGGTCACCGACGTGAATCCCCGCTCGGCGTTGCGCCAGATCTCCGCGACGGCGAGCTCAGGATCGGATAGGTAGGTGATCCCGAGTGGCACGATCCGCTCGGGGTGACGCAGGTACCACTCCTCGAAGAGCCAGTCGTTCCACGCGCGGACGCATCCAAGCCCGAGTGCGCGATCGGGACAGGCAAAGAAGACCCGACCGCAGAAGCCGGTGATCTGGGAAGGGAAGTTCACCGACGCCCACACGCCGTTGATGTCCATGTCGCGTACCCGCGCATCGACGTCGTAACACCCCGGTCGCATCTGGTCGAAACGAAAAGGCTCGAGGCCGTAGGTCTCGGGTCGGCGCCCGGCCACCGCGTTCATCCCTACCTGGGTGTACCGCTCTCCCTCGAACTCCCACACCTGGTGCCCTTGGGGGGTTTCGACGATTCGAGGGGCCCGGTCCTGGACTGCGGCCGGCAATCGTCCCTCGAAAGTGTGTGACGGCTCGACGACGTGGTCATCGACGGAGATCACCGTGTAGCGCTGCGGTCGCTCGCCGGGTTCGGGCAAGAACAGCTCAGTATCGAGGGCGGTCATCACCAAATCCCCGTTGTCAGTTCTGGTCAGCGGGCCAAGGATACGCATCCCTCGTCGCGCGGCGGCGCGGTCCGCTCCACCTCTCGCCGTCTCCCGCCTCGGGTTCACAGCAAACAGCGGCCGAAACCCCTTTCACCAGGCCTCTCATCGTTGGATACTGGAGCGCCATTTGGACAAGGAGGCGTAGTGGTTGCTCTGGTCGTGGTTGTGACGTTCGTGGTGCTGGTGCTCAGCGTCCTTGTCGCGGGGCTCCTGCGGAGCCACGCTGACATCCTCCGTTCCCTCCATGAGCTCGGAGTCGGCGTGGGCGACCCGGCCAGCACAGACGGTGCACAGCCGTCGCATGAGCGCACGCCCCGATTGCCGACGTGGTCAACCAGCCAGACCGATCTCCTGACGGCGCACACGGTGGCCGGAGTCACTCCGTCTGGTGACGCGCGTGCCGTTGCCATGACCAACCACGACGGCTTCACCCTTCTTGGATTCCTGTCGTCTGGTTGCACGACCTGCTCGGACTTCTGGGAGGCGCTGCAAAGCCCCGACACCTTGGGGCTGTCCGACGACACCCGCGTCGTCATCGTCACGAAAGGACCGGACCGAGAAACTCCAAACGAGGTGGCGGCCCTGTCGACCGGGCGCGTCCCTGTCGTGATGTCCACCGAAGCCTGGCTCGACTATCAGGTCCCCGGGTCACCCTTTTTCGTCCTCGTCGATGGCGGCACGGGGGTCTCCGTCGGCCAGGGCGTCGCCGCGCACGTCGGACAGCTCCTCGATCTCATTCGGCGGGCCGAGTATGACCGCAGGCCGCGTGACCGCCGGCGACCCTGGACGTCGAGCGGACGGAACGGACCGGGACGAGAGGCTGATGCGGATGAGGTGCTCACGATGGCCGGTATCCACCCGGGTGACCCGAGCCTCTATCCGCAGTCGCTCCACGACGTCTTTCCTTTCGGCGGCGGAGCCACCGCGCCGGTGGCCGGTGCCAACGGTGCACACCCGGATCGAGCGGAATAGTGGCGACTATCCGGGCGCACGGCATCGTGGCGCGCCTCCCCGATGGCTTTGAGGGGCGTATCTTCGTGCGTTCATCGGTCATGGGCAGGACCTATCCGGTGGGGCAGTTCGCAACGTTTCCAATCCCCGACGACATTGGTGATTTCGGAAGCGGCGCGGTCCACCTGATGGGTCCAGACGACATCTTTGCCAGCTTGTTCCAGTACGGGCCTGAGAGTCTCGGCACGGCGCTGTTCAGCCGGCAAGGGCGACCGACGGCATTTACATCGGCGGACTTCTCGCCCGTGCGCCTTCGGCGGGGTATCCCGGGCCAGTCGGGCACGCAGTGGTTCTTCACCGAAGCAGGCCGCCCGTTCTCGTTCTATGCCGTCTTGGGCAGCCACCCGAGACGGGACGCCCTTGTTCCGGGCGTCAACGCGCTCGTCTCGTCGCTCGCCATCGCGACCGCAGAGTCGACCACTCAAGACGCGCCGCCACAGTGGAATTGATCGGCCTCTACTTCGTCGCCTGCGGCCTCCTGGTCGCCGCGGGCGCGGCCAAGGCGTTCCGACCGGCCGATACTGCTCGCGCGATCGTCCTCCTCGTTCCGGAACGGCTTCCGCTCTCCCCGTCGTTGCGTCTCGCTCGTGACACGGTAAGAGTCGGTGCGGTCGCGGAGGCGGCCCTCGGATCGGTGGCACTACTCTTTCCTCGGCCGCTCACGGCCGCGTTGGTGGCCGCCTCATACGCAGTGTTTGTCTGCGTGATCACTTTCGCCAGGACCCACGGCGGCGCACTTGCCACATGTGGTTGCTTCGGACGTCCCGATACCCCCGCGACGCGGCTCCACGTCATCGTCAACTCTGTCCTCTTCGCGACGGCGGCGTTCGTGGCGCTTCGACCGCCCGACGCGTCCTCGCTCTTCACAGTGCTTGACCATCAACCCTGGCTCGGCCTGCCACTGCTCTTCGTGAGCGGAGCAGGTGTGTGGGTGACCTACCTCGCGTTGTCGCCGTTGGCCGCCTTAGAGGCCGCCCGTCGTCTTGTACAGCGGCCATCGACAAGTGCGACGTCCAGCTCGTGAGCCTGTCGTCCGCCCTGGTGGAGAGAACATCCGCGTTCCTCGATGGTCGGCTGTCACGTCGCAGCCTCATCAACCGATCGGCGTTCGTCGGGAGCGCCGTCGCCGTTGGTGCCGGCGTCGATCTCGCCCTCAAGCCGGGGACCGCCTACGGAGCGATCTGCGAGTGCGGGAACTCGGGGTGTGGTTGCGGGAGCACCTGTTGTTCGGGGTTCTCGGAGTTCTGCTGCTCGGTCAGTGGCTTCAACTATTGCCCCGCGAACACGGTGATGGGCGGGTGGTGGCTGGCCGACAACTCTTCGTATTGCGGCGGCCCGCGGTACTACATGGACTGCAACGCGACCTGTTCGTGTGGCACCGGCTGCAGCAGTGGGTTCCCCTTTTGCGAGCCCGGTTGTGACGCGACGGAGTGCGGATGCGGATCACAGGGGTGCGACTCGTATCTGACGGGATGCCTGCAGTTCCGATACGGCCAGTGCAACCAGAACATCGCCTGCATGGGCCGCATCGTTTGCCGGGTGGTCGCCTGTGTCCCGCCATGGCAGGTCGACCCTTCGTGCACGACTGCGGTGGCGGTCGACAACAGCACCGCCGAGCAGAACGCGCCGTGCTGGACGCCAGCGCCACCCTCCGTGCCGGTCGTCGCCATGGCGGCAAGCCTCAGCGGGCACGGCTATGCGGTGTTGACGACCTTCGGGAAACTGTTCACGTACGGAGACTTCCCCGCCGCCGGTGACGCGTCCGGGCTGCCCCTCGACGCACCGATGGTTGCTGTGGCGAACGGTCCCGGCGGCGGTTACTTCTTGGCTGCGGCCGACGGCGGCGTCTTCGACTACGGAGGCGCGGCGTTCTACGGATCGATGGGCGGTCAGCCGCTGAACGCGCGGATCGTCGGCATGGCGCCCACTCCGACCGGCAAGGGCTACTGGCTCGTCGCGGCCGACGGCGGGATCTTTGCCTACGGCGACGCGCTGTTCTTCGGCTCCATGGGCGGGCACCACCTCAATTCCCCGGTCGTCGGTATGGCGCCCACTCCGACCGGCAAGGGCTATTGGCTCGTCGCGGCCGACGGCGGGATCTTTGCTTACGGCGACGCGCTGTTCTTCGGCTCCGCCGGCTCCATCCACTTGAACGAACCCGTGGTGGGTATGGCCCCCTTCGGAACGGAAGCCGGCTACTGGCTGGTCGCGGCCGATGGCGGCATCTTCACCTATGGCGGCGCCCCGTTCCTCGGGTCACCCGCATGATCGTCACGCTCACCCCGCCCGGAAAGGACACCCCATGACCATCGTGCTCGCACTCGCCGCCGGCCTCGTCGCCCTGGCTGCGGCAATCCGTTCGACCTGGTCGCCGTGTGGGCTCTCCATGTTGGCCACCATCACCCCGCTGGCCGAGCAGGGCCGTGGAAACCGTTACCGGACGACAGCAGGGTGGTTCGTCGCCGGGAGCGTCCTCGGTGGGGCCACCTTGGGCTTGGCCATTGCCCTCCTGGCCGCCGGCGCCGCGGCCACGCACCCGTCGAGTTCCGTCCTGGCATCCGTAGCGGCCGCTGCCGCCGTCGCCGCCCTCGCCGCCGACGCACGCGTCGGGAGCTTCCATCTTCCCATCCACCACCGGCAGGTCAACGAGCGCTGGCTCGACCAGTTCCGACCCTGGGTCTATGGAGTGGGTTTTGGTTGGCAGATCGGCGCCGGCGTCGCGACCTACATCAAGACCAGTGCCGTCTACCTGATGATCGTGCTGGCCGCCCTCACGGGCAGCCCCACGACCGCCGTCGTCATCGGCGCCGTCTTCGGCCTCGTACGGGGTCTGACGGTCTTCTTGGGCGCGCACATCACCAGCGCCCGCGCGCTGGCTGATTTCCACAGACGGTTCACGGCGGCGGACCCAGTCGCGCTCGCCATCGTGGTGGCGTCTGAAGGGGCGGTGGCGCTGACCCTCTCGACCCTCGTTTCGCCTTGGCTGGGTGCCGGCGCTGCCGCGATCTTTGGCCTCACCGCCCTGCTGGCAAGGGCCGTGCGTCGGCGTCAGCGGAACACCGCCAGCAACGCCCCGACTGCCGCCGCTCGTCGTCACGTGACGATCCCGTGATCGCATGGGACCGGCTACCCGCCTGACCGCTACCATCGGCGCATCGCGGCCACCCCGGTCCAGCAGCCCAGTCCCGCCAAGCCCATCCGCCTCCTCTTGGCGGACGTGGACGGGACGCTCGTCACCCAAGACAAGGTGCTCACAAAGGCCGCCGTCGACGCGGTCCATCGTCTGGACGAAGCCGGCGTGCTCTTCGCCGTCACCAGCGGTCGTCCGCCGCGAGGCATGCAGATGCTGATCGACCCACTCGACCTCCAGACTCCGATTGCGGCGTTCAACGGCGGCATCGTGGTCGACCGGGACATGCACACCCTCGAACAGCGGGCCATCCCAGAGGACCTCGTAGGACCGGTCATCGGCCTCATGAAGTCGTACAAGCTCGACGTCTGGCTGTACCGCGGCGCCGACTGGTACGTCACGGACCCCAAGGGACCCCACGTGGACCGCGAGGCGTGGACGGTCAAGTTCGAGCCCACCGTCGTCGACGACTATCAGCACCTCACCGACAACGTCGCCAAGCTCGTCGGCGTCTGCGACGACCCTGACGCCGTGCAAAGGGCCTCCGAGGCGGCGCACGAGCAATTCGGCGACCACGTCACGGCGGCCGCCTCCCAGCCCTATTACCTCGACGTCACCCACCCCGACGCCAACAAGGGTTTCGTCGCCCGCTATCTGGCCAAGAAATACGACCTCGAGGAGTCGGAGATCGCCACCATGGGCGACATGCCCAACGACATCCTCATGTTCGCCCACTCCGGCCTGAGCATCGCCATGGGCAACGCCGACCCGCAGGTGAAGAAGGCCGCCCGTCGCGTCACCGCCAGCAACGAAGACGAGGGATTCGCCAAGGCCGTCGAGCGATTCGTGCTCCCGGCGGCGACCCGACTTGACTGAAGCAAACCCCGCTAACCCGCCGTCAGACTCCTCGGTGGTTCTCGAAGCGGGCGAACTGCTTCAAGAACAGCAGGTTCGCCTTCCCCGTCGGCCCGTTCCGGTGCTTCGCCACTTCGATCAACGCGTCGTCGGCCCGGTCGATCGGCACCTCGTCGTTGTATTCGGATTCTCGATAGATGAACAACACGACGTCCGCGTCCTGCTCCAACGACCCCGACTCCCGCAGGTCCGACAGCTGCGGCGTCTTGTCCTGGCGGGACTCGAGGTTTCGGGAGAGCTGTGACAACGCCACCACCGGGACCTCGAGCTCACGGGCCAGGATCTTCAGGCCACGGCTGATCTCGGCGACCTCGGTCTGGCGGTTCTCCGCCCGTCCCCGCCCCGTCATCAGCTGCAGGTAGTCGACGACGACGATCCCCAGGTCGCCCTCGGACTTCTTCAGCCGCCGGGCCCGGGCGCGGATGTCCATGACCGTCACGTTGGGGTTGTCGTCGATGAAGATGGGCGCGCTCGACAACCTCGTCACCGCCACGCCGATCTTGCTCCAATCCTGGGTCCGGATCCGCCCCGTCTGCAGGCTCTGGCCGTTCACCTCGGCCTCCGACGCCAGCAGGCGCTGGGTCAGCTCCAGGTGCCCCATCTCCAGCGAGAACAACAGGGCGGGCCGCTGCACCGCCATCCCGACGTTCGCCAACACCCCCAAGGCAAAGGACGTCTTCCCCATCCCAGGACGAGCGCCCACGATGTTCAGCGACGAAGGCTGGAAACCCAGAAGAATCCGGTCGAGCTCGTGGTACCCCGTCGCTACGCCGGTGATGGCCGACCCACGCTGTCCCAGCTCCTCGATGCGGTCCAACCCCGCACCCAACAGCTCGTGCAAGGGTCGCATCGTGTCGACCGTCCGGCGCTCACCGACGTTGAACACCATCTGCTCGGCCTCGTCGACCGCCGCCTTGACGTCCTCGGGCACCGAGTAGCCGATGTCGGCGATCTCGCCGGCCACCCCGATCAGCTTGCGCAACAGCGCGTGCTCTTCGACGATCTCGGCGTAGTGCCGCGCGTTGGCGATCGACGGCGTGTTCGCCTGCAGGGAAATAAAGATCGACGGGTCCCCAACCTGCTCGAGCACCCCGGAACGCTTGAGCTCGTCGGTCACCGTCACGGCGTCGATCGCCTCGCCCCGCTCCATCAGAGCCTGGATCGCCCCGAAGATGTGCCCGTGCGCCGGCTTGTAGAAGTCGCCGGCCGAGCACTTCTCGATCCCCACCGACGCCGCGTCGTTGGAGAGCAGCATCGCCCCCAGCAGGGACTCCTCCGCCTCGAGGTCGTGCGGCGGCACGCGCCCGCTCACCCCAGGAGGGGCGGCGCGGAGCGGTCGGGGGCGGGTGTCGTCGAAAGCTTGAACCACGGCTTCCCTACTCTGACCGTCCGGTGCTGGGGACCGTAAGAACGAACTTGTTGTGGGTAACCACGCCCAGCGTGTGGGTAACTGCGCCCAGCGTGTGGGTAACCACCGAGCGGACGGTCGTTCCAGCTGCCGAATCGAGGCGCGCGCTCACCTCAGCATGATGAGCACACTGTTGCGACAAAGCCCGGGGATCCACCGCCCCGGGCCACCGGTCCTTATCCGGCGGCCTTGACCTCCACCGTCACGACGGTCGTCACGCCGTTGAACAGCTCGACCGTCACGTCGAAGCTGCCGGTCTCCTTGATGTGGTCGGGCAGCACCACGTGCCTGCGGTCCACCTCGACCCCCTTGGCCGCCCGGATCGCGTCGACCACGTCCGCGGGGCCGATGGAGCCGAAGAGCCGTCCTCCCGACGCCGCCCGGGCGCTGATCGGGATCACGGCGCCCGCCAGGATCGTGGCCTGCGCCTCGGCCTCGGTCCGGTCCTGCGCCTCGCGCAGGTCACGCCCGCGCCGCATCTGCTCGGCCTGCCCCGACATGCCCTCAGCGGCCACGATGGCCCGTCCCTCGGGCAGCAAGAAGTTACGGGCGAAGCCGCCGGCCACCTTCACGATGTCGCCTCGGCGCCCCACTCCGGCCACGTCGTCACGCAAGAGGACCTTCATGCATCACCCCCACCGGCAGCCGGAGCAGCCGGAGCCGCCGCGGCGTCCTCGGCCAACTCCTCGACGAGCTCCTCGACCTCTGCGGTCACGGCCGCCTCGGACTCGGGGTCGCCTTGGGCGTCGGTGTCGTCGACGACGTCAACTTCGACCTCGACCGGGCCCGGCCTCGGCGATGGCGTCGTGTCGCTCAGCGTTCCGCCCCGGTCGCCACCGCGCCGCCCACCCGGGCGCTCGGTCACGGTCCGCTGCGTGTACGGCAACAGCACCAGCTCGCGGGCCGTCTTGATCGCCAGGGCCAGCGCCCGTTGGTGCTGGGCGCAGTTTCCCGTCACGCGCCGCGAGCGGATCTTGCCCCGATCGCTCATGTACTTGCGCAACATCGGGATGTCCTTGTAATCGACCCAGGTGACCTGGTCCCGGCAGAGGGCGCAGGGCTTCTTCTTCACCCGCCGGCCGAGATCCTTGGGGGCCCGGCGTGCCGCCGACCCGCCTCGTTGGTTTGTCCGTGCCATCAGAAGGGCTCCTCATCGAATCCGTACCCGCCGCCGCTCCCGCCACCCGACCCGGCTGGCTGCGACTTCGGCTGTGACTGCGCCGACGGTGCAGAGGACCGGGAGCCTGAGCCGCCCTGCCCTCGCCCCTGTCCGTCGCCGGCGCCGCGCCGCTCGTTCTTCGTGATCTGCGCCGTCGCCCAACGAAGTGACGGCCCGATCTCGTCGGCCACGACCTCGACCTTCGAGCGCTTGTCGCCCTCCTGGGTCTCCCAGCTGCGCTGCTCGAGCCGCCCGGCCACCATGACCCGGGCGCCACGCGTGATGGTCTCGCTCACGTTCTCGGCCATCTCCCGCCAGCAGACCACGTCGAAGAACGAGGTGGCCTCCTCCCACTCTTGGGTCTGGCGGTTCTGCCAGCGCCGGTTGACCGCCAGGCCGAAGGTGACGTTGGCCTGGCCGGTGTTGGTGAAGCGCAGCTCGGGGTCACGGGTCACGTTCCCCACCAGCGTCACGCTGTTTTCTGAAGCCATCTGTACTCCTCTCGTCCCTGCTCGCCCGGCGTCAGCTGGTCGCCGCGGGCGTCGCGGCCCACGCCGGCTCGGTCTTGTCCGGCAGGCGCATCACCTTGTGGCGCACCACGTCGTCGGCCAGGCCGAGCATGCGGTCGAGCGCGGCCACGGTCTCGGGCTCGCCGGTGAATTCGACCACGACGTAGTAACCCTCGCGCTTGTGGTTGACCTCGTACGCGAAGGTGCGCTTGCCCCAGCGGTCGATCGCGCCGGGGTTGCCCCCGTTGCTGCGGATGACCTCGAGGGCGCGGTCGAGCTCGCCCTGAATCACGGTGGGTTCCGTGGTGGCCTCGAAGATGGCCATGACCTCGTAAGGCCGCATAAGCGGCGTACCTCCCTCTGGACCGGGTTGTCCCGGGCCCCTGACGGTCAGGAGCAGGGTGTGTTTCGGGTCGCCATGCTAGCCGAGGCGCCGCTCGGGCCCACCCCGGCCAGCTCTCGACGATCAGCCGTCAGCCGTCGTTGAGCGCATCCCCCAGGCCCGCCGGCCCGTGATACGTCTCCGCCTCTCCCGGAAAACTCCCGTCCCGCACATCCGACGCGAACGCCGCCACCGCCTCGGTCGCCAGCCGTCCCAGCTCGGCGTACCGGCGCACGAACTTGGGCGTCGGCCCCGACCCCAGACCCAAGAGGTCGTGAAAGACCAGTACCTGCCCGTCGCACGAAGGCCCGGCCCCGATCCCGATGGTCGGCACGTCCAATGCCTCGGTCGCCGCCGCCCCGACCACGTCGGGGACGCCTTCGATGACGAAACCGAAACAGCCGGCGGCCGCCAGCGCCTTCGCCGCGTCGAGCAGCGACGTCGCCGCGTCCACGCTCTTGCCCTGCACCCGGAACCCGCCCATGGCCAATACGGACTGCGGCGTCAGCCCGAGATGCCCCATCACGGGGATCTCGGCGCGGATGATCGCCTCGACCACGGGGAGCCGGGCCCGCCCGCCCTCGAGCTTGACGGCCTTGGCCCCGGCCCGGATCAGCGTGGCGGCATTGCGCACTGCCTCGTCGGGAGAGGTGTGGTAGCTCATCCAGGGCATGTCGCCGAGGATCAGCGAGCGGGGTCGCGCCCGGGCCACCGCCGCCGTGTGGTGCGCCATCACGTCGATGTCGACGTGGAGCGTGTCCTCGTAGCCGAGCACGTTGTTCGCCACGGAGTCCCCGACCAAGATGATGTCCGCCCCCGCCTCGGACACGATCCGCGCCCCGGGTTCGTCGTACGCGGTCACCATCACGATCGGCACGCCACCGTCGCGCCGCTTGCGCATCCGCAACGACGGGACGGTGACGTCGCTCATGTCGAGGTCTTTTTCGGTGCGGCCCGCCGCCCCTTGCCGCCTGACCCTCCGCCGGCGGCGGGGTACTTCTTCATGAGGTGGTGCCACGCGCACTCCGGGCACACCTCGACCTCGTAACAGAGGACGGGCTCGGGCCGGCGGCACAGCGCCTTGAGCTCGGCGACCGTTCCTGGGCAACGACCGCCGGGAGGAAGCTTGGCCCCGAAGACGAAGGTGACCGTCACGAGACGCCCGTCGTCGCAGATCGGGCAGACCTCCTTGGTGGGGCGTCCGACGTTGCGCGCCGCCCGCAGGAGCTCGGGGTGGGCGTCGCACACGTCGATCTTCTGGACGCGTCCCCGCTCCACCTCTCGGACCAGGCCATTCCGCACGATCCGGTACTCCACCTGGGCCGTGACATCAGGGCTCACGGCCCTAGAGGATGACCTCGGCTCCGAGGTGACTGACACGGCGGCCAGGCTACCCCCCACGCCTGGGATTGCCACCCATTCCAGGCACGATCGGGGCATCGTCGTGACAGATCCGCGACGACTTCCTGTACATCGCTATATCGAATCGATATAATGATCCGCAATGTTGGACATGGCCATTCTGGGCCTGCTCGAAGAACGCGACCTCCACGGCTACGAGATCCGCCGTCAGCTCCGGGACCACCTGGGGCTGCTGGCCAACGTGTCGTTCGGTTCCATCTACCCCGCCCTGACCCGCCTCGAGAAGTCCGGCGCGGTGGTGGCGACCGAGGGAGCAGGGTCGACGTCCGACCCCGGCACCACGGCTGCGGCGCCACCGACGGGGTCGTTGTCCGGAGAATTGGCGGTCCTGCGAGCGCGCCGGCACACCGGCACGCGCTCGCGGCGGGGCAAGAAGGTCTACCGGATCACCGACGCCGGCCGGCAGCTGTTCGCCGAGTTGTTGGCGGACGGGAGCGCGGCCGACGATGCCCGCAGCTTCTCGTTGCGGCTGGCGTTCGCCCGGCATCTCGCCCCGCAGGCCCGCCTCGCCCTGCTCGAGCGACGCCGGGCGCTGCTCGTCCAGCGGCTGGTCGACAGCGAGTCGGCTCGGCCCGATCTCGATCCCTACGCCCGTTCCGTCGTCCAGCACACCGTGGACGGCGTCGCTCGGGACATCAGCTGGCTTGACTCTCTCATCGCCTCGGAGCGTGCCGACGTTGCTCGCGCGCTCACCGAGCCGGTGGGCTGACCCGAAACCGAAGGAGACATACCGATGCCCAGCCCCATCCGCCTCGCCATCGCCGGTGTCGGCAACTGCGCCAGCTCGCTGATCCAGGGCCTGACGTACTACCGCCACGCGGACCCCTCTGACACGGTGCCGGGGCTGATGCACGTGGAGCTGGGCGGCTACCACGTGCGCGACATCGTCCCCGTATGCGCGTTCGACATCGACCAGGCCAAGGTCGGGACCGACCTGGGCAAGGCCATCCACGCCGGCCACAACAACACCATCCGTTTCGCCGAGGTTGGCGAGCTGGGCATCACCGTGTTGCGCGGCCCCACGCTCGACGGGCTGGGCAAGTACTACCGGGAGATGCTCGAGGAGTCGCCGGCCGAGCCGGTCGACGTGGCGCAGGCGCTGCGCAACGCCAAGGCCGACGTGCTCGTCTCGTACCTGCCGGTCGGTTCGGAGCAGGCGCAGCGCCATTACGCCCAGGCGTGCCTCGACGCGGGGGTGGCCTTCGTCAACGCGATCCCCGTGTTCATCGCGTCGGACCCCGAGTGGGCGGCCAAGTTCCGCGACGCCGGGGTGCCGATCGTGGGCGACGACATCAAATCGCAGGTCGGCTCGACGATCGTGCACCGCATCCTCACACGCTTGTTCGAGGACCGTGGCCTGGCGCTCGACCACACGTACCAGCTCAACTTCGGCGGCAACATGGACTTCAAGAACATGCTCGAGCGCGAGCGGTTGGAGTCGAAGAAGATCTCGAAGACGCAGGCCGTGACGAGCCAGCTCGAGGACAACGTGCTCGACGCCGACGACGTCCACGTGGGCCCGTCCGACCACGTCCCGTGGCTCAAAGACCGCAAGTGGGCCTACATCCGCATGGAGGGCCGCAACTTCGGCGACGTGCCGTTGAACCTGGAGCTCAAGCTCGAGGTGTGGGACTCACCCAACTCGGCCGGCGTGATCATTGACGCCGTGCGGTGCGCCAAGTTGGCGCTCGACCGTGGGATCGGCGGGCCGCTGCTCGGGCCGTCGGCCTACTTCATGAAGTCGCCCCCGGTGCAGTACCACGACGACGTGGCGCACGACATGGTCGAGGCGTTCGCCGCCGGCGAGACCCAGGACAGTTGGCCGCCGACCTGATCGTCTGACTGGCCGACCGACCGACCGTCCTGGTCAGGTGGTCAGACGAGGATTCGCTCGTCGGGGGCGCGGACGCCCACGACGGCCAGGGTCCGGCCCATACCGAGGAAGCAGCCGCAGCAGATGGTGAGGTCGGCCAGCTCATCCTCGGAGAAGGCGGCGTGGAGCCGGCCCCACAGCTCGTCGTCCATGGCCAGGTGGTCGACGGCGAACCGCTCGGCGAACTCGGCGGCGAGGCGCTCCCGCTCGCTCAGGCCGGTGGCGGCACGCCAGTCGGACGCCTCGGCGTAGAACGGCTCGGTGGCGCCGGCGCTCGACCCGTCCTTGGCCCGCGTGTCGCGGCAGACGGCGCAGTCGTTGATCAGTGCGATCGTCCAGCGGGCGGCCTCGCGCTCTCGTACGGACAGCTGCGAGTTGCCGTAGACCGCCGCCGAGAGCTTGCCCATGCCGGCCGCCATCTCGGGCCGCAACAAGGCCCAGTCGATGTGCTCGCCGAGCCCGCTGTCCGGTGCCTGAATCCGCGTCATGACGACGACGGTAGCCCGGCTACTGGTTGCCCCGCTCCTTCCACCAGGCCCGCAGGCGCCGGGCCGCCTCTTCCTCGCCGAGGGGGCCCTCATCGAGACGCAGCTCCATCAGAAAGTTCAGAGCGTCGCCGACGGCTCGGCCGGGCGTGAGGTCGAGCAGCGCCATGACCTGGTTGCCGTCGAGGTCGGGGCGCAGCGCATCGAGCTCTTCTTCGGCCCGGAGCTCGGTGATGCGCGCCTCGAGCTCGTCCATACGACGTGCCAGAGCCCGGGCCTTCGCCGCGTTCCGGGTCGTGCAGTCGCACCGGGTCAGCTCGTTGAGCAGGTCGAGGAGCGGCCCGGCGTCGCGGACGTAGCGGCGCACGGCCTTGTCGGTCCACCCGAGCCGGTACGTGTGAAAGCGCAGGTGTAGCTCCACCAGCCGCACCACCGTGTCCACGTCGCTGCTCGGGTAGCGCAGGGCCTCCATGCGGACCCTCGTCATACGAGCTCCGACCACCTCGTGGTGGTGAAAGGTCACCCCGCCGTCGGTGATGGCCCGCGTCCGCGGCTTGCCGACGTCGTGGAACAGGGCGGCCAGTCGGAGGAGCCGGTGCTTCGACGTCTTGTCGACCACGGCGAACGTGTGCGCCAGCACGTCCTTATGACGGTGGATCGGATCCTGTTCGAGCGCCATGGCCGGCAACTCGGGCAGGAACTCCTCGGCCAGCCCGTTGCGAACGACGAACCACAACGC
>DASZLL010000092.1:0-8272 GCA_035552395.1 Acidimicrobiales bacterium | reverse complement strand
AGGACCGGGCGCACATCGCCGCGCCAGATGATGGCCCCGTCCGGCGCCCGTTCCGTCGTCACGGCGGCGCCCAGCGCCACGGCCGCGGTGAGCGAGCCGTCGGCCAGGCCGGGCAGCAGCCGGCGCCGGACGGCAGCGTCGGGACAGTTGGCGAGCGCCGCCGACACCAACAGCGTCGGGAGCAACGGCCCGGGGAGGAGGGCGGCGCCCAGCTCCTCGAGCACGACCGCCACCTCGGCCAGCGTGAACCCCTGCCCACCGTCGTCCTCGGGCAGATGGAGGCCGAGCCAGCCTTGGGCCGCCATCTTCTCCCACACCGGCGGCAATTCCGTCGATGGTGGTACCGACGCCGGCGTCGTGACCGCCTCGGCCAGCGCCCGCGGCTCGGTGGGTGGGCTGTGCGTCTCGAGCCACCGCTGCGCCGTGCGGCGCAGGGACTCGTGCTCTTCGGTCACCGCGATCGGCATCAGGCGTCGTCCTCGAGGGGCAACTGCGTCCCGTTGCGCCACAGCGAGATGGCGCCGACCGGGCATCCCTGCGCGGCAATGCGGATCTTCTCCTCGGGACTGGCGGTGGCGTCGGTGACCACGGCGTGACCGTCCTCGCTGAGGTCGAACGTGTCGGGCGCCCAGAACATGCAATTGCCCGACCCCATGCACAGGTCCCAGTCGACCTTGACGTCCAACGGTCCACCCTCGTTCATGCCGGCCATGCGCCGAAACTACCTTCTGTCGGTGCCGGCTACGGCCCGCCCGGCGTGCGCCGGCGCCGGATGTGGAACCGGCAACGCCAGCGTCACCTCGCCTCGAAGACGACCGGGAGCGACAGCGGTGACCGGAAGGCCAGCCCCTCGATGTGCGGCGGCTCGGCCTCGGGGTCGAGGGTCAGCGGCCCGAGGCGGTCGAGCAGGGTGCTGATGGCGATCCGTGACTCCATCCGGGCCAGGTGCATGCCCAGGCACACGTGCACGCCGAAGCCGAACCCCACGTGCTGGCGCTGGCTGCGGAACAGGTCGTAGCGGTCGGGATCGCTGTACTTGCGCTCGTCGCGATTGGCGGCACCGATCATCAACCCCACGTCGGCGCCCGCTTCGATGGCGACGCCGGCGAGCTCGGTGTCCTCGGTCGCCCGCCGCAAGATCACGGTGACCGGGGGTTCCCACCGCACGACCTCCTCGAACGCCTGCGGGAAGAGCGAGCGGTCGCCGTAGAGCGCGTCGAACTGGACGCGGTCGTGGAGGAGGGCGAAGAGCAGGCTGCCCGAGGCCCGGTACGTCGTCTCGACGCCGGCGGGCAGGAGCAGCCGCAGGAAGGAGAAGATGTCCTCGTCACTCAGGTGCTCGCCATCGACCTCGGCGCGCACGAGGTCGCTGATGAGGTCGTCGCCCGGCTGGGCGCGGCGCTCCTCCATCACGTCGGCGAAGTAGTCACGCAGGGCGGCGGACGCCGCCACGCCCCGCTCCCAGTTGGCGGCCACGCTCGTCAGCTCGAGCGCCCAACGCTGGAAGACCGGGTAGTCCGCCCGGGGCAGCCCGAGGATGCGCGCGATGACCTGCACGGGGAAGTTGAACGTGACGTCGCGCACCAGATCGGAGCGGCCCCGCGCAATGAAAGAGTCGACGAGCTCGTTGACCACGACGGCGACCAGCTCCTCTTCCCAGCGCTGGAGCATCTTGGAACGGAAGCTCGAGGCGACCAGGTCGCGGACCTTGCGGTGCTCGGGCTCGTCCATCTGCAAGATGGTGCGCCCCATGACGATGCCCATCACGTCCTCGTAGACGACCGACGAGTAGGTCTTGTTGTCTCGCAGGACCTGGACCACCTCGTCGAAGCCGAAGACGGTGACCGGGGCCGGCTTGGAGGGGTCGTGCAGGCCCTCTTCCTGGCCGAAGCCGTCGCCCAGGTCGATCGGCCCGGTGTGCACCGGCGACTGCCGGCACAGCTGGTGGAGCATCGGGTAGGGGTCGCGGATGGTCCCGCCGACCACGTCCTTCAGCTCATATGGGTCAAAAGGTAGGGCGGCAGCGTCGGTTGGCGTCCTAATTGCTGGCATCTCGCCCCCAGACCCCCTACGTTGGGTGTCATCGCCTCGGGTGATCTCTGACACCCGTGTCATATTTATAGCAAAACAACCGTTGGGAATCGAGTTCTGGGGGTGGGGCCCGATCATTCCTTCACAGACGGCACAGGCCATTGCCGTCGCCGGATCCTCCGGCATTCAGGGGTCAGTGAACGGAGAGAATGCGATGAACATGACGATCGACTCCCAGAGCAAGGAGACCGGGGTCGCAACGACATCGAGGCCCGGCGGCTCACGGGGTGCCGCTCCGGGCGAGGGTTCTGCGACCCGCCGGAGGATCCTGCAGATCGCCCTCACGTTGATGGCCCAGCGCGGTGTCGACGGGACGAGCATGCGCGACCTTGCATCGGCGGCCGGCCTCAACGTGGCGTCGCTCTACCACTACTTTCCCTCGAAGCGCGATCTGCTCGAGGCCGTGCTGGTGGAACACGGATTCCTGCCCGTCCACACCCCGCGGCCCGATCCGCGGGAGTACGAGAACATCGATTCGCCGCTGGCCCAACTGCTGGCCGACATCCTCGTCTCGATGTTCGAGGTCGAAGACTTCGTGCGCCTCATGGTTGGTGAGGCCATCCGCGCCGAGACGACCGCCCGCGCCGTCGGCCTCGACCTCTTCACGTCGTTCCAAAGCTCTATAGAGGATTGGATCACCAAGCACCGGCCCGATCTCGCCGAGCACGATGGCCCCGGCCCGGTCGCTCGCATGCTGAGCGCAATGGTGGTGGGGATCTTCGTGCAGCACGCAGCGGGCGCGACCGCCGAGGAGAGCCAAGATCTGATCGCCCTCTCCTTGCGCCGGGCCCGCGAAGCGGCCGAGATCCTGCGGCCGCTGACCTCGCCCACCCCCTGATCGGGGGGTCGGCCAGGCACGCCGCAGTGCCCGCTTTCCTTGCACCTGCGTGGGATACCAACGCACACTGGCGCCGTGCCAACTGCCCGACCTGACTTCGCACCGACGGCCGTCGCCTCCGCCCCGTTCTCGGTGCCGGCGGAGACTGTGTGGCGCTGCCGCCTCGACTTCTCGAACCTGCCCCAGTACAACCCAGATGTCAGCGGTGTCGAGCGCGTGCGCGACGGCGCCGCCGACGCAGTGGGCGGCACGCTGGGCCCGGGCGCCCGTTACGCCTTCGGCCTGGCCGACGGTCGGCAACCGGGCACCAGCAACCCGATCGAGCTCTGGATCATCGAGGCCGAGGAGCCGACGCTCGTCACGGCCGGCATGGCCGGCGGCAACGAGGCCTACGAGGAGTTCGTGATCCGCCCGCTCGATGAGGGCCACTGCGAGGCCACGCTGACCCTGTGGCTCACCCTGCCCGACGGCCTGGACGAGCGCACCTTGGCGGCTGCGGCAGCCGGTGCGCTCGGGCAGATCGAAAAGGAGGTGCGCCTCATGAAGGAGGTGCTCGAAGGGCGCGCCGGCACCTGACCGCGCCGGGCCCACCGAGCTGAGCACGCCGCACCTCGGTCCGGCGGACGGAGCCCGTCTGCTTTCCTAGAATCATCAAGCCGTAGTGGCGGTCGTGTCGTTCGGCCGGGATGGCGCCCAGTCGTCCATGCACCCACATGACAGCGCCTGGCTGTCACACGCCGGGCACTGCTCGAGGTCGCAGCCGTGGTGGTGCACCGCACCCTTCGGCACGTTGCAGTCGCCGCAGCGTTCGGTCATGTACCCGAAGCGGTAACCCTTCTCCTCACCCCAGCGGATCGGCTCGTAGTCGACGCCACCGATCCGCAGCAGCTCCTCCGAGCATGTGGTCCCGTGGATCATGTCGTTGCCGCAGTACGTGCAGATGGCCATCACGTTCGCTCCTTTCGACGTGTGTCTGCTCTCGCTGTGTCGGGAGAACGGTCGGGTGCGTGGTGAGGTGATCGCGATTTTTTGGCCAATTTCGGACCGTTTTGCTGTCACAACCGAATGGTTTGATGTGGGGGATGCACTCGTTGGGTATCGAGAAACTGGCTGCGGCGATCGACGATCTGCTCGCGGAAGGTGTCGATGCGCATTGCGACGCCGCCTCGATGACTGCGTTGGTGCGCCAGCACTCACGCCTTGAATCCGTCGTCTCGACGGCGGCCGGGGCGTACGACGCGTCGGGCGACTGGGCGGTCGACGGCGCCAAGACGGCGACGGCGTGGCTGGCCCGGCGCTGCCGGCTCCCACGGTCAGCGGCGCGGCGGGTGGTCCGGCGCGGCCGGCACCTGCGCCACCTCCCCGTGGTGGCCGAGGCATTCTCGGAAGGTGAGATCAATGCGGCGCACCTCGACGCCGTGGTGGCCGTCTGCCGGCCCGGATCCGAAGAGGCGCTCGCTCGCGACGAGGCGTTGCTCGTCAAGCAGGCCAAGCGGCTGCGCTTCGAGCAATTCACCAAAGCGGTGGCCTACTGGGACCAGCTGGCCGACCCGGACGGGAGCGAAGAGGCGGCCGAGGAACGGCGGGCCCGGCGTGACGTTTTTCTCGAGGCGAGCATCAATGGGATGTACCTCGGCTCCATGACGCTGGATCCGATCTCTGGCTCAATCGTGGCCGGCGAGCTCGGCCGCATAGAAGACGAATTCTTCCGGGCCGACTGGGCGCGGGCGCGGGCCGAACGGGGCGACAACGCGACGGCCGACGACCTGTGGCGCACGCCGGCGCAACGCCGGGCCGACGCGTTGGTGGAGATGGCGGCCCGCTCGTCCATCGTGCAGCCCGACGGTGTCCGGCGTCCGCCCGCTCCGCTCTTCAGCGTTCTCATCGATTGGCCCACGCTTTCGGGCCGGGTCTGCGAGCTGGCCGAGGGCATCGTGGTCTCACCCGGCGAACTGGTGCCCTGGCTCTCGGTGGCCGACCTCGAACGCGCGGTCATGGAGCCGTCGGGCCGGGTCGAGGTCTCCCCAACGCAGCGGCTCTTCACCGGCGGGACCCGGCGGGCGATCGAATTGCGCGACCGCGAGTGTGTGCACGCCTACTGCGACGTGCCGGGGTGGCGGTGCCAAGCCGACCACATCTTGCCGTGGGCCCAAAGTGGCCGGACGACCCAGGACAACGGCCGGCTTCTGTGTGGCTTCCACAACCGCTTGCGCAACGAGAATCCACCGCCGCAGAGGGAGTAGGCCGGCGGTCGTCGTACCGCCGAGGGCGGGGTCGCGGCGGATGGTTCCGGTGCCTGCCTGGTGGGGCGGGTCGATTCGAAGGGTAAATGGAGCAGGCGCGCCGCTTTGGCGCGCCTTTGGTTTTGTCCGGCCGTGTTCGTGCTTTGTGCGGCGGTACGTTGACGGCGTGCGACGGCTTCGAGTGATCGTCGGGGTCGTCGTGTTGGTGCTGGGCGTGGTCGGCGGCGCGGGCGGGGTCAGCGGGGCGGCTGCGGGCGGGGACGCGGCAGACCCGGCGGTTCCACCGGGAGAGGATCACGACTGCATCGTCGGCCGACCCCCGCCGGCGATCGACTGGCCGGCGCTGCGCAATCCCGTTGTCTCGTATGCCACTCACGGCGTGAAGGATCAGGCGCTGCAGTGGTCAGGCGGCTCCTGGCACATGCTCTTTAGCGACATGACGGCGACGCGGTCGGCGCCTCACGTCCGCTTTGCTGTCGCCGAGGTGCAGAGCAAGGACCTGCAGCACTGGTCGACCCCGAAGGTCATCGCCACGGACGCAGCGTCGCCCGACATCGTGCGTGACCCGGCGGGCCACTTCGTCGTGACGTACCAAACACCCAAGGGCCTCGAGTACCAGACCGCCGCATCCGCTTCGATGGCCTCGTGGTCGCCTCCCGCTCCGCTGGCGCGCGGACTGGCCGGTCGGATGATCGACGCGGCGCTCGCCTTCACCGGCAACGGCGTCATCCTCGGCTTCAAGGCCGGGACCACGACGCAGCACTTCGAGATCGCCTGGGCACCTTCGCTGTCAAAGCCGTTCCGGCTGATCGGCCGGCCCGACATCGTCCTCTACAACGACACGGTGGAGAACTACGAATTCCTGACGGTCGACAGTGCCTGGCATCTCGTGGCCACTTCGAACACGTTGGACCAGCCGTTCATCTTCACGCTGGGCGCCGGGGACCCGTCCGACCCGACGACCTGGCTGCACTGGACCGGCGGGACCCAGCTGATGGTGCCGACCGAGGCGTTCAACCGTGGCAGTGGGATCTCGAGCGTCGCCTACGAGCACGCCAATTCGGCGTTCTTGTGCGTCGGGCCAGGCGGAGAGGGCTATCTGACCTACGCCGGGAGCACCGAGCTCACGGCGTTCGGCGGGTGGGGGCACGCACGGATCGGCATCGCGCGCAGCAGCGACCTGGCCAACTGGTCGGTGCCGCCAAGCTGACGCAACGTCGTGTCCGTTTCGGTTAGTCCGTGTACTGCAGGTTGGCCGCCTCCAGCCGTTCGGCGAGGTTCGCCAGCATCTTGACGCTGATGCCCGGCGTCGTCATGAGGATGGAGCGAAACTCGCGGGAGTCGAAGACGACCAAGTCCATTGGCGTCAGCGCGACGACGTCGGCCGTGCGGATGCCGCCGTGGAGCAGGGCCAGCTCGCCGAAGTACCCGCCCGGTCGGAAGCGCTTCACCTCTTTCTTGCGGACCCGGCACGACGCCGTACCCTCCATGACCAGAAAGAACTCGCTCCCGGGTTTGCCTTCCGTCGTGAGGTAGGCGCCCTCGTCCGCCGCGACCGGCGTGCCGAGCTGGGCGATGGACCTGAGCTCGTTGCGCGAGCACCCGGCGAACAGGGGCACCATGCCGAGGACTTCGATCTGCTTGGCCGGGATCCGGTTCACTTCGCTGACGCCCTTTCGCTCTGTTCCCCCCGAAGCCGCCGGGGCTGAGCGTACCTTCAACAGGCGCTGCAGGGTGGGGAATGTGCTGTGCAGGTGGGGCGGAGCGGAGCTTGAGGCAGCGCCGCAGCAGCGGGCCGATCCGGCGAGCCTCAGCCGCCGGCCCGCAGCCGGTCCCGCAGCACGAACTTCTGGATCTTGCCGGAGGGCGTCCGCGGCAACTCGTCCACGACGCGCAACTCCTCCGGCCACTTCTGCCGGGCCAAACCAGCGTCGGAAAGGTGCGCCTTTACCGCGTCGAGGTCCGGCGCCGCCGCCCCCGGCTGCATGCGGAAGAACGCGCACCCGTGCTCGCCGAGGCGCTCGTCGGGCGCGGCGACCACGGCCACCTCCGCCACGCCCTTCATGTGCGCCAGCAGTTGCTCGACTTCGGCCGCACTCACGTTCTCCCCGCCGCGGATGATGATGTCCTTCAGCCGGTCCGTGATGGTCAGGTAACCGTCGGCGTCGATGATCCCAATGTCGCCGGTGTGGAGCCAACCTTCCGCCTCGATCGCCTCGGCGTTGAGTGCGGGATCGGTGTAGCCGGCGAAGCGGTCGGGGCCCCGCGAGATGATCTCGCCCGGCCGGCCGATGCCGACGTCGTGGCCCTCCTCGTCGACCGTGCGGATCTCGACGCCTTCGAGCGGCTTGCCGTCGGTGTGGATGCGCTTCTCACGCGGCGCCTCGTGCTCGGAACCGGTGATGGACGGGTGCTCCGTGCTGCCGTACGAGCGCACCAGCGAGATCCCGAGGTCCTCGGCTCGCTCGGCCACCGCGTCGGGTATGGGCGAGCCCCCCAGCCCGATGAAGTGCATCAACTCGACGTGATGGGGGGTGAAGTCCGGGGAGTCGAGGAGGCTGGTGAAGAAATACGTCGACCCGCTGCCGGCGGAGATGTCCTCTTCGACCATGGCGGCGAGCACTGTCGGCGGGTCCCACCCGTCGATCATGTAGACGGGCTTGCCGCCCACCAGCGGGCAGAGCAGGCCACCGAGCATCCCGATGGCGTGGCCGACGGGCGCCCCGACGAGTGAGGCGCGATCGCGATTGGCCTGGTGACCGCTCAGCTGACGCACCTCGCAGCCGAGGGTGCGGTGGGTGTGCACGACGCCCTTGGGGTCCGCGGTCGTGCCCGAGGTGTACCCGATGACGGCGGGACTGTCCGGGTCGACGGCGACGGGGCCGTCCATCGGTTCGGCGTCGCGCAGTGCTTCGAAGGGCACCAGGTCCGGCGCGCCGCCGGTGTCGCCGACGACGAAGACGGTCTCGAGATCGTCCAGGCCGTCGCGAATGGTGGCGAGCTCGGCCAGGAAGTCACGCTTCCCGTAGCCCGAGACGACGATGAAGGCGCGGGCGCCGCTCTGGCGGAGGATGAACCCCACCTCCTTCGGCCCGTAGAA
>DASZLL010000091.1:0-33633 GCA_035552395.1 Acidimicrobiales bacterium | reverse complement strand
AGATGGTGTTCACCAGTTCGGTCGACCAGGCGCTCGAATCGAGCCGCCAAGTCCTCTACAGGACGACCCATGCATTAAGCGTATCGATTAGGCGTATCGAAAGGCGTATCTGGGGCGACCAGGTGGGGATCGCGACCCACGATACGCTTAATGCATCAACCCTACACCTCTGAACTGGGATTTCGAGTGCGCCCCCCGGGATTTGAACCCGGAACCTGCGGATTAAGAGTCCGTTGCTCTGCCGTTGAGCTAGAGGCGCCCCCGAGAGTGTAGGCGAGCCACCGGGCGCGGCTTGTCCGAAGAAGTGGACGTCAATGAGGTGGAGGCGCCCTCACCAACCAGCGAAGCTGACAGGGCCGTCAGGGGTACAATCGCTGCCGCCCGTGCGACCTGATGCGGGCCGCAAACATGAACAGCGCGCCTCGACAGCGCGGGGAGGGGAGCGGTGGACCTCGAGTTCTCGAGCGAGCAAGAGGAACTGCGTTCGTCCGTCCGGTCGTTCCTCGAAAAGGAGTGCACCCTCGGGGTCGTGCGCCACGTGGTCGAGTCCGGCGAGGCGTCGGCCGAACTCTGGGCGGCCATGGCGTCGCTCGACTGGCCCGCACTCGCCGTTCCCGAAGAGCACGGCGGCGTCGGCCTCACCTTCGTCGAGACCGCGGTGGTCGTCGAGGAACTCGGTCGCTGCGCCGCCCCCGGACCGCTTCTCGCCACGATCAGCCAGTTCGTCCCGATGGTGCGCGAGGCCGGGACGCCCGAGCAAGCCCAGCGCTTCCTCTCCGATGTGGCCGCCGGCACACGCACCGGTACGGTCGCCCTGGCCGATCACCCTCGCCGCTGGGCCCTCGACGACGTCACGATGCGGGCTCAGCACGGCGAGGGCGGATGGGTCCTCGAGGGCACGAAGCTCGGCGTCATGACGGGCCACGGCGTCGACGACTTAGCAGTCGTGGCGCGGGCGGGCGACGGCGTGGGTGCCTTCGTCGTGCCGGCCGCCGAAGCTCGGGTCAGCGCGATCCACTCGCTCGATGCCAGCCGTCCCCTTTCGACCGTGTCCCTCGACCGGGTGCTCGTCCCCGACGACCGCGCCCTCGGCGAGCCTGGGAGCCCCGCCACGACGCGGGCCGTCACTCGCGCCATCGAGGAGGCGACCGCCGCGCTCGCGCTCGAAACGGTCGGCGCGTGCGACGCCCTCTTCCAGATGGTCCTCGGCTACGTGAAGGACCGCAAGCAGTTCGGCGTACCGGTTGGTTCGTTCCAGTCCATCAAGCACAAGATGAGCAACATGTTCCTCGCCGTCGAGCGCGCCCGTTCGTTGTGCTACTTCGCGGCCGCCGCGATCGCCGAGGAGTCCCCGAAGCGGGGGAGAGCGGTCGCCATGGCCAAGGCGGCCAGCGACGATTGCCAGCATGAGGTCTGCCGCGAGTCGCTCCAGTCCCTGGGCGGCATCGGCTTCACCTGGGAGCACGACGGGCACCTCTTGATGAAGCGGGCCGAGGCCGACGGCGCGCTCTTCGGCGGCTCGGCCGAGCACTCGCTCGCCGTGGCCGCCTCCCTGGGCTGACGGTCGCACGAGGGGCAGACTGGCCCGAGTGTCGATGCGCCCGGGTGAATCGCTGATCGCCGCGCTCGACCTGGCGCCCCATCCCGAGGGCGGGTGGTACCGCCGTACGTGGCAGGCGCCGGCGGCGGCCGGCGAGCGACCGGCCGGCAGCGCCATCTACTACCTCCTGCTGGCCGGGGAAGTCTCGGCGCCGCACCGGATCGACGCTGCGGAACTGTGGCATTTCTACGCGGGGGACCCGCTCGAGCTCCGGCGTGAGCGGCCGGACGGGACACACGACGTGACGATCCTCGGGCCCGACCTGGCGGCGGGCCACCGGCCCCAAGTCGTCGTCGAGGCCGGCGTGTGGCAGTCGGCCCGTCCACTCGGTCACTACACCCTCCTTGGCGCGACCGTGACACCCGCGTTCACCTTCGAAGGCTTCGAGCTCCGCGACGAACCGGCCACGGGGTGAACGTGCGGCCGCCTGATCAGGCAGGATGGAGTCCCAGTCCGGGACGAGGAGGCCGACCGACATGACCGAGCGCGCGGAGGAGGGGCTGTCGGCCCTGCTGCACGAGACGAGGACCTTCCCCCCGCCCGAGGAGCTGGCCAAGGCGGCCAACGCGCAGCCTGGGATCTACGCCGAGGCCGACGCGGACCGTCTGGCCTTCTGGGAGGCCCAGGCCCGCCGGCTGACCTGGGTCGAGCCGTGGGCGCACGTGCTCGAGTGGGACGCGCCCTTTGCCAAGTGGTTCGTCGGCGCCAGGCTCAACGTTGCGGTGAACTGCGTGGACCGCCACGTCGACGCCGGCCTGGGCGAGCGGGTGGCGTTCCACTGGGAGGGCGAGCCGGGTGACACCCGCGCGATCAGCTATGCCGACCTCCAAGCCACGGTGTGCCAGGCCGCCAACGCCCTGACCGAGCTCGGCGTGCGCACCGGCGACAAGGTCGCCATCTACATGCCGATGATCCCCGAGACCGTGGTGGCCATGCTGGCCTGTGCCCGCCTCGGCGCGCCGCATACGGTCGTCTTCGGCGGCTTCTCTTCCGACGCGCTCCGCGGTCGCGTCCTCGACTGCGACGCCCACTTTGTGATCACCGCCGACGGCGGCTATCGCCGCGGCGCGCCGAGCGCCCTCAAGCCGGCTGTCGACGAGGCCCTCGTCGGATGCCCCCGGGTGCGCAAGGTGCTGGTCGTGCGGCGTACGGGCCAGGACGTCGCGTGGGACGATGCCCGCGACGTCTGGTGGCACGACATCGTTCCCCGCCAATCGATGTGGCACGAGCCCGAGGCGTTCGACGCCGAGCACCCGCTCTACATCATGTACACCAGCGGCACGACTGCGAAGCCAAAGGGCATATTGCACACGAGCGGCGGGTACCTGACCCACGTCTCGGCGACGCACAACCTCGTCTTCGACCTCAAGCCCGGGCGCGACGTCTTCTGGACGGCCGCCGACATCGGCTGGGTGACCGGCCACAGCTACATCGTCTACGGGCCGCTGGCCAACGGGACCACGTCGGTCATGTATGAGGGCACGCCGGACACCCCGGCTCGCGACCGCTGGTGGCAGCTGATCGAGAAGTACAAAGTCACCACTCTCTACACCGCGCCGACGACGATCCGCACGTTCATGAAGTGGGGCGAGGCTCTGCCGGCAAGCCACGACCTCTCGAGCCTGCGCCTCCTCGGCTCGGTGGGCGAGCCCATCAACCCCGAGGCCTGGATCTGGTATCGCACCCACATCGGCGGTGGGCGTTGCCCCATCGTCGACACCTGGTGGCAGACCGAGACCGGCGGCATCATGATCACCCCGTTGCCGGGGGTCACGGCGACGAAGCCCGGCGCGGCCATGACGCCCTTCCCCGGCATGGGCGTCGACGTCATCGACAACGACGGCCGTTCGGTTCACAACGACGAGGGCGGCTACCTCGTCCTCACCGAGCCGTGGCCCGGCATGTTGCGCGGCATCTACGGTGACGAGGAGCGCTACAAGGAGACCTACTGGGCGCGCTTTCCGGGCCGGTACTTCGCGGGCGACGGCGCCAAGCGTGACCAGGACGGCGACCTCTGGCTGTTGGGCCGCGTCGACGACGTGATGAACATCTCGGGGCACCGGATCTCGACGACCGAGGTTGAGCACGCGCTCGTCAGCCACCCCGCCGTGGCCGAGGCTGCCGTGGTCGGCGCCGACGACGCCACCACGGGCCAGGCCATCGTGGCCTTCGTGACGGTCAAGGGGGACACCGACACCGAGGGCGTGGCCGGCGAGGCGTTGGTCAAGGAGTTGCGAGAGCACGTCGCGCACGAGATCGGGCCGATCGCCAAACCGCGTCAGATCATGCTCACGCCCGAGCTCCCCAAGACCCGCAGTGGCAAGATCATGCGGCGCCTCCTCCGCGACGTGGCCGACGACCGTCCGCTCGGTGACGTCACGACGCTCCTCGACCCGACGGTGGTCAACGCCATCAAGGACCACATGGCCGAGGGCGGGGGCGAGGACAAGGAGTAGCGGACGGTCGTGGCGATCCTCGACCACCTGATCGTCCGCGTGACCGACGCCGAAGCGAGCGTCCGCTTCTCGCGGACGTCTGCGGGTTCGAGCCCGACGGCGAGGACGGGCCCTTCGCCGTGGTCCGGGTCAACGACGAGACCGTGCTGCTCCTGGACCCTCGGGGCACCGAAGGCGGGCACCACCTGGTGTTCGCCTTCTCACCCCAGGAGTTCGAGGCGGCCTTCACGCGCATCAAGGCCGCGGCCATTCCCTACGGCGACTCCTTCCACGACGTCGGCAACATGCGCGGCCCGGGGGACGAGTTCGGCGCCCGTGGCATGGGCGCCTTGCTGTACCTGATCGACCCTGACCAGCACCTGATCGAGTTGCGACCGTACTGAGCGAAGCGAATCACGACTACTCCGGCGGGTGCACCTCCACGACGGTGGCCGAGCCCATGCCGCCACCGGCGCACAGCGTGCCGACCCCGATACCACCGCCGCGCCGGCGCAGCTCGTGGATCAACGTGACCAGGATGCGCGCCCCCGACGCCGCGATCGGGTGTCCCATCCCCACGGCGCCGCCGTTCACGTTGACGATGTCGTGGGAGAAGCCGAGCTTGCGTGAGCAGGCGACGGCCATGGTGGCGAACGCCTCGTTGATCTCGACCAGGTCGACGTCGGACTCGGTCAGGCCGGCCTTGTTCAGCGCCCGCGGCACGCAGATCGTCGGGGCCAGCCCGGTGCGTCCGGGCTCGATCCCGCAAGAGTTCCACGACCGCACCGTCGCCAGCGCGGCCATCCCGTGCGCCTCTGCGTAGGCACGCGACGTGACGACCAGGGCGGCGCCCCCGTCAGCGATGCCCGACGAGTTGCCGGCCGTCACCTGTCCGCCCGGCCCCGACAGCACTGGCAGCGCCGCCAGCTTCTCGAGCGTCGTGTCGGCCCGGGGGTGCTCGTCCACGCGCACCGTCACCGTCTCACCGCGCCCGGCCGGCACCGTCACGGGCACGATCTCTTCGGCGAAGCGGCCGTCCTCGGTCGCCGCCACGGCCCGCCGGTTCGAATGGTATGACCAGAAGTCAGACTCCTCGCGCGTGATGCCGCACTCGTTCGCCGTGTTCTCGCCGACGGTGATCAGCATGTTCGTGTTCGGCGCGTCCGGCGTGCTCGGGTGGCTGGGCGGCATCCAGCGCTCCACGCCGCCGAAGGGGCGCGCCGACTTCTCGAAGAGCATCGGCCCGCGGGTCATGGTCTCCACGCCCCCGGCGATCACGACGTCGGCCATGCCCGAGCGGATGTGGGCCGCCGCCTCTTGCACCGCCATCATCCCGGTGGCGCACTGGCGCTGCACCGCGCCGCCCGGCGTGTCGGGCGGGAGGCCCAGCGCGTTAGCGAGGTAGCGCGCCGTGTCGCCACCCCCCTGGAGGACCTCGCCCACGATCAGGTCGTCGATGTCGGCTGGGTCCAACCCGGCGGCGGCGATGACGCCGGCGAGCGTCTGCAGCCCGATGTCGTGGAGGCTCAGCCCGGCCAGGCTGCGCCCGGATCGCCCGATCGGGGTGCGGGTGGCGGCGACGATGACGGCGTCAGTGGCCTCGGTCATGGCAGGGGTTCCTCTTCCTGGTCGTGCCCGGCGGCGGCGTCCCGCAGGCAACAAAGTCGGTGGTCACCCCCCGGATTGACCCCTGGGAGCGCATCGGCCATGCTGCAACCAACCTGACGTCGGCGTCAACTTTCCGCGCCGCCGCCTGACTCAGCCTCCCGGGGGACCGCTTCGTGTTGATGGACGAGCATCTGGGCCAAATGGCCACCGAATTCGGTGACCAGACCGCCTTCAGCGTGGTCGACGTCGGCGCCATCACCTTCGCCGAGTGGGACGGCGCCGCCAACGCACTCGCCCGCCGCCTCCTCGACGCCGGCCTCGAGCCCGGCGGCCGGGTCGGCATCCACCTCCAGCCCGAGCATGCGCTGCGCTGGTTGGTCTCGTACTCGGCGGCCCACCGGGCCGGAGGCGTCGCCGTCCCCATGAACCCGCGCCTCGCTCCCGCCGAGGTGGTCCACGTCCTGGCCCATTCCGGCGCCGCCGCCGTCGTGGCGGCCGGCGACCTCGTCGCGGCCGATCTCGAATCGGGGGGTACCCGCCTCGCTTGCCTGATCGACGCCGGCGCGGCGGGATCCACCGTGCCGCTCCCGCCTGGCGCCGCCGTACCCGTCCTCGCCTGGGAGGACGCCATCACGGGCGACCGCTCCCCGTTCCAAGCCCCTCGGAAGTCCGACGACCTGGCCGACATCCTCTACACGTCGGGTACGACGGGGCGGCCCAAGGGCGTCGCCGTTCGCCACTCGAACGGGTCCATGATCGGTGCCGTCGACCCCAACTGGACGGGCGGCGGCTGGCTGCACGCCAGCCCGCTGTTCACCTTCGCCGGCATCGCACTCGTCTATACGCCGATGAAGCTCGGCCTCCAGGTCATCTACCAGCCGCGCTTCGACGCCGACCGCTGGCTGCGCGTCGTCAAGGAGGAACGACCCGTCGCCGTCTTCCTCGTCCCGGCAATGGCGCACCTGCTCCTCGACCACCCAGGCTTCGACGAGGCCGACCTCTCGTCGGTGACCATGTGCTCGGTCGGCAGCGCGCCGCTGGCGCCGTACGTCGTGGAGCGTCTGCAGGCCAAGATGCCCGACGCCCTCGTCTCCAACAACTACGGCATGACAGAGGCGGGCTCCGCCTACTGCGTCATGCCCCAGGGGGAGGCGGTCAAGCGCCCCGGTTCGGTGGGCCAGATCGCGCCGCCGGCCGTCGTCCAGATCGTCGACGACCACGGTGCCGCGCTCCCGGCCGACGAGGTGGGCGAGGTGCGCCTGCAGATGCCGGGCCGACTGCGCGAGTACTACAACGATCCTGAGGCCACGGCCGAGACGTGGCACGACGGCTGGCTCATCACGGGCGACCTCGGCAAGCTCGACGCCGACGGCTACCTCTACATAGTCGGCCGCTCCAAGGACGTCATCATCCGGGGCGGCAACAACGTGCACGCCACCGACGTCGAGCACGCCCTCGTCCAGCACGAGGCGGTCAAGGAGGTCGCCGTAGTCGGCGCCCCGCACCCGGTGCTCGGTGAGGACGTCGTTGCGTTCGTGGTCCTCCAGCCCGACGTGACGGCCACGCCCGACGAGCTGCGGACGTTCGGACTCGCGCAGCTGGCCGACTACAAGGTACCCCGTGAGTTCGTCTTCCTCGACGCTCTGCCTCGCAATCCGACCGGCAAGGTGATTAAGCCCGAACTGCGGGCCCGGCTCGCCGCCACCGCCAGCTGAGCGCGCAGCCTCCGAGACGCCCGAGCGTCGCTCACAGGCCGATCGTCGGCGACACCGCTAGCACCGCACCGGATGCATCGAGCGCCGCCACCGCCACATGGCTGACCCCGGCGGGGACAGCGATCGACGTTTCGAAGCCGTTCCGCCGTACTTCGCGCAGGGCCGCCAGGCTGCTAGCCGAGCGCCCGGCGAGCAGGCGCCAGCCGGCCGTTTCGGTGGATCCGTTCCATGAGACATAGACGGTGGCGCGGCCCGACGACGACTTCGTGGCGGCGACGGCGGGTTTGTCCGTGGGTCGCCCTGTCCAGTCGAACTTGAACGCTCGGTACGACGTGCCGATCGCGAACTTCCCGTCCAGCACCAAGGTGCCGTCGTGCTGCAGCTCCGTGAAATAGGGCTCGGCGCCCCAACCGATCACGACGTCTCCGGCGGGCAGAACCTGCAAGCTGCCTTGACTGCCGGCGAGCAAGGTCTGGCCCGGGTGGAAGTATTGCGCCTTTAGTTCAGCTGTCTTCGCCGTCTCGTCGACCGTCAAGCTGAGGCCGCGCGACTGCTTCGCTTCCGGCGGGTCACCCTCGTCGTCGAAGAGCGTGATCGTCCCGTCGGCGTGGGTCCGCGCGTCGTGCTGCCAGGCGAAGCGAACCCCGGGGCCGAGAGCGAAGTCACTCTTCTTGCCACCGAGCCGCCAGATGATCTCTCCGGTCGCCGGGTCCACCTTGTAGACGGTCCATGTATTGCGCGCCGATACGAGGAGTTTGCCGTCGGGCGTGATGTCGACGGAGTTCACGTGGACGGGGTCAAAGGGCGCGCTATCTGAGTACTTCTGGTACGACTCGGAGAAACCGATGTGCTGGGCGCTGCTCCAGTCGAACACGAGCGTCCCGGTGTTCAGGTCGATGCCCTGAATCATTGCATCCAGGGCCTTCCCGCTCCGGGGACCGCCGACAGCCCGTAAGTCGGCCGTATAGCTCCGGTAGGCGGTGAAGTAGGCGATCGATCCGCCCGTGATAAGGAACTCGTGTAGATCGGCGACCAGTCCGTTCTTGGCTCGCACTGTCATCAATTTGCGATAGGAGCTGTCCATCACGACGTATTCGCCACTGATGCCCACACCGTAGGACGCGACCTCGCCCTCCCACCACGAGAGCACGGGTTGATCGTTGAGGGTCTGCACCCGGAAGTTGGTCGATGCGTGCGTGACCGGCTGTATCCACACCGGGTTGCCGCCATCATCGACCAGCAACGGTCCTGACGGCGTGACGCAGATATGGCCGGAGCCAGGGTTCCCCGATCCTCGGCGCACCTCGATCAGGGTCGGCTTGAGATCGGGCCGCGAGTGATAGGTAGCCATCGTCGGAGCGGTCGACGTCGCGGGGGTTGAGCTGCCACACGCCGCGGCCAACGTGGCGCCGGCCGCCACCCCGCCGGCCAGGACGAGGAACTCACGCCGCGAATGCCGGGCGCCGAGCGGGCCGACGTGGCCGAATTCTCTCGTGTTCGTGGCTCCATCTTGGTTCTTTGCGGGCATCGAGTCGACGGTACGACGGGAAACTCCGATGCACCTGGGCTGGGCCTGGGACGGTTGTAGGGCGTTGCCTAGGGCCCGCTGGGAGCGTTGGCGCCCGAGCTCGCCATGGAGAGGACCGACTTCCTGGCCCTCCACGTCGACTTCAGCTGTGTATCTGGACAGGTGAAGGTGACGCGCCGATGAACTCTTCAGGAATCGCCCAGAGTTTGCCGATGGCGCGTCCAACCACGGTGCGCGCGCTCCGTATACTTGGCGCATCATGAGTTCGCACACGGCGATCAACCGGGTAACCGCGTGTCTGCACGGAGGGACCAAGCCCCTCGGTCAGCCGCGTGCTGCCATGCCCGAGGTACAGATCTACGGAATCCCCAAGCTGAGCTCTTGGGAGGTGGCCTCAACGTAGGAAGGACGACACAAAGTCCCCGACGTTGAGGAGCCGCTTCCCGAGCAGGGGAGCGGCTCTTTGCATTTGGTGACACATCCAGCCGAGACGCAGCTCTGCACCAGGTGGTGCTTGGAATGACGTGTGAACCTGACCAACGAACGGATCGACGTGACGAAGAACGAAGCCAACATCCAGAAAGCGAGGAACACAATGGAGACGCTGTGCAGCCGCTGCCGGTTCCATCCGGCGTCTCCTCGGATCGCGGGCTACTGCTCGTGGGATTGCTACGAGGCTGACGACGACGATGGGGACGGCGCCTCGGACGGGAAGGGCGAGCAGGCCGCCTGAGCCGCTAGGACGAGGATTGAGCCCGGCACGCTCACGCTGCGACCTCGGCGAGCGGCTTCTCGGTGGGGGTTCGTTCCACGGCCGCCTCCATCGCCGGGATCGAAGTGAATCGCCGCTTCAAACCGAGAGCGGGCCGTTCCACCAGGCGCCACGAGACCTCGGCGGCCGCGAAGGTCGCGACGAGCGCCAGCGGGACCCCGAACAGGCCGAGGCCGGCCAGCCACGTGAGCCAGACGTAGTGCCACAGGTAGAGGCCGTACGAGCGACGGCCCACGTAGGTAGCGACCGGCGAGTGCACCATGCCGTGGCGCGAGGCCGTCGCGTCGCCCAGGTACGCCACCACCAACAGCCCAGCGGCCACCGACACCGCGACCCATGTCGTCATAAACAAAACGACCGAGACCTTTTGGTCGAAGACCCAAGAGCCCCAACCAAGCACGAGGAGGGAGCCGGCGATGGCAAAGCGCCCCCCTCCTGCCTCGACGACGCGCAACCAGCGCGCCCGCCGGGACCACGCAACGGCGAGCGCGGCGCCGACCAAGAATGCCCCGGCCCGAGTATCCGAACTCATGTCGATGCGCAGGGTGAGCGCGGCGTGACTTCGCAACGCGACGTCGACGAACGACGCCAGTGCCGCGATCGCCGCCGCCCACCCCACGGCGGCCCGACCACGACGCCAGAGCAGGAGCACCGCCAACGGCGACCAGAGCAGGTAGAACTGCTCCTCGACCGCGAGGGACCACAGATGGCCAAGCGGGACGTAGCCGGTGAACCAGTCCCAGATCTCAGCCCAATTTGTGACGTAGAGCAGGGCCGCCCCCGCCCCTTCGAACGCGGACCACGGTGAGGTGCCCGTTCCTGCGATGCCGCCCGGCACCGTGGTCGTCCACGGCGCGGTTCCTCGGGTCGCCAGGACGACGAGGAGCCATCCCGCGAGGAAGAAGACCAGTGCAGGCAGCAGCCGCAACGCTCGGCGGGCGAAGAAATTGGTGAGGGAGACGCCTCCGGTTCGGAAGTGCTCCCCGACGAGCAGACCGGTGATGAGGAAGCCGCTCAGTGCGAAGAAGACGAACATGCCTGACTGGCCGATGGCCAGAGGGAGCACGAAGGCGTGCGAGCAGAAGACGATCCCCCACGCGATGCCGCGGATCCCGTCGAGTGCAGGGCGATGGCCCAGGCGACGAGGTGCATCGTCACCCTGCTCACGTTCTTCCACCTGGATGGGCTAACAAACGAATTTTGGCTCGAACTTGGGGCGACATTGGAACCCGGTGAGTCTCACGTGGGTTTGCCGTGAGAACGCGCCAAGAACCGACAGAAACGCCCGTTCGCAAGGCAACGATAAAGTTGCGCGGTGTCGTGCTAGTCGCGCGTCGGCAATCGGATGCCACCCCAGATCGGGTTGGGCCGACCCGTCTCGTAGGCCTGACGAAGGTTGGTGAGCCAGCCGACGCTGTCGTCGAGCCCGCCGCGACGGTTGTTCGAGAGCCACAGGTCGCGGTAGCGATCCGTGAGTTCGTCAAGCTCGGTGCCAAGACTGGCCCGCAGCTCGTGTGGAACCGAGCCGAGGAATCCGTCTCCGCGCAGTCGTGCCCGGGCGTCCTTGAGCACGAGGGAGACCAGGTCGATGCTGAACGCCACTTCGTCCCGTAGGAGTGCACCGTCCGCCCGTTCGGGCTGTGACGCGGCGGCCGCGACGCGGGCGGCCTCGAAGCACCGCGTAACCTCGTCGAGCTCGCCTGCGACCAGTCCCTTGGTGAGTCCCCGGCCCACCGGCAGCTGCGGGTAGTAGAGGTTCATCACGAGGGTGGACATGTTCGGGAATTGCGGCGTCACGAGCCGATGGGCATCACCGAGCGAAAGGACGGCTTCGGCCAGGTTGCCGCTGGCGTCGTGGAAGACATGGGCCGAGAGCGCCGCCCCCAGATCGAGGTTCTGATTCGATTCGAGGCACCACGACACGGCGGCGCCGTAGGCAAAGCCGGGCTCGCTGATCACCGGTTGCTGCAGGTGGCCGAGGTCGCCCCAGTCGGTGTTCAGGTAGCCGGTTGCTCCGTACGCAATGGCGGCCCCGGCGGCGCGTTGGCAGGTGGTGCGGGCGTTGGTCACGCGGCCGAGGATGCTCATCCAGCTCGAGGTGCCGGGCGCGACCCAGAACGGAATCCCCGCTTCAGCCAAGACGGCGCAGCGCTCGTCGAAGGGATACCAGTCGTCGTAGCCCCACTCGCACACGGTTACGCCGGCGGGAAGTCGGGCCACCAAGTCGGCCTGGCCCGACACCATGTCACCCCACATCAGCATCTCGCGACCTTCGAGCTCGGGAAGCCCGCGCAGTGTGGAGGCCCATGACAAGAAGTCGTCGATGCGCTCGGGTGGAAGCTCCCAAGCTTCGTCCAACCCAACATGGACGCGGCGGCTCGTGAACAAGGGGAGCAGTTCGGCCAGCAACTCGCGGACCAGCTCGAGCGAGTGCGGATCATTTGGCTCGATGGTCATCGGGGCTCGGGTGATGCCGTAGGGATCGGTGAACCCGTCGAGCGCGATGGCGAGTGGCCGATAGCGCTCTTGGGCCAGCCAGCGGTTCATGTGGCCTAAGCAGTTCTGGTTCGGCACCAGCTCGACGTGGCGTTCGCGGCAATAGGCATCAAGCGCGAGGATCTCCTCGGCGTCGAGTGGGCTTGCCGCCACGTGGACTTCTTGATGATTACGGTAGGCGAACGTGTGTTCCGAGTACAGCTGCAGCTGGTTGACCTTCAGCGAGGCGAGCCGGTCGATCAGCGCGTGGAGCGAGGCTGTTGTCGGCACCTTGTCGCGCGAGATGTCCAACATGACACCGCGTACGGGGAGATCGGGATAGTCCCGCACGACACCCGCAGGGAGGGCACCATCGTGCTGGGCCGCCAGCTGTGCCAGCGTGATCTCGCCGTAGAAGAACCCGGCGTCGTCCGCCGCCGCGAGCTCCATGGTGTCGGGGCCAATGTGCAGCTCATAGCCCTGCGGCCGCAGCGAGGAGTCCCGGCGCCGGTTCGCCGGCCGGCCGGGCACGGTGTCACCGCTCAGCTCGAGGGTCCGCGGCACCGGAAGAAGGTTCATGAGAGTTGCTTTCGATAGACGAAGAAGACGTCGATGACGTTCCCACCGACGGCGGCGTAGGGAACGATCGGCCCCACCCAGACCACGGACACTTTGTCGGCCCCGCGCCGACGTAACTCGTGCAGCGCGCCGAGGAGCACGCTTTTGCCCATGCCCCGGCCCATGAGGTCGGGACGCACGGCGACCGGGCCGAGAAGCCCCCGGCGGTTCACTTCGAACGCGCAGAACGCTGTCACGCCGCCATCGGGACCTTCGCCGCGCTCAATCACGAGGTTGCCCTTGCCCAGCGCACGAAGGACCTCGGAGCGCCAGTTGGACCAATGGGTGGACATCCACTGGTCCATTTCGTCGTAGTCGTCGGAACCGGCGAGGTCATATCCGCCCGAGCCGTCCGGGACCGCGCTCAGGTCGACGTCCATGTTGAAGTTCGTCTCGACCCGGTGATAGTGGCGCCCTTCGAACAGGCACAGGAGCGCGGTCTCGGTGCTGGGCACGCCGGGCCAGAGGAAGTACGGCGGATCGGCGCCGGTGGTGAGCGCGGTGTGTCCCGCCTCGCGACTCCACGCCTCGGCCGCGTCGAGCAGCGCCTGGCCGAGGCCTCGCCTGCGCGCGGAGGGATCCACCACCAGAAGTCGGATGTGCGGACCGTCGTCACACTCGACCACCGCGACGACACCGCGCGCGGGGTCCCCGAAGATCACCGCCGGTTGATCGTCGGTGAACAGCGCGCCCTCGAGCTCCTCGACGGAGGGCGGCTGGGTCAGGGAGCGATCGCACAGGTGCGCGATCGCGTCGAGATCGGATCGTCCGAGGCGCGTCAGTGTTTCGGTCACGTCGGTGCCCAGGCGATCGTCGCAAGAAGGAGCATCGAGTTCAGGTTAGGCAGAGACAGCCAAGGTTGCCCGGGCGCGATTGGCCGCGACCGCTGGCTCAAGCTTGTTCGTCGGCAAACCTCAATCGAGCCAACTGGGAAGCTTGTCCGACCACTTGGCCCGTCGAATCCCACAATGTGCACGTCTCGTCGACCATGCCGTTGGCGACGAGGTTCGCCGTCATGCGGATGCCGAGCCAGCCAGCTGCGGGCCGAGCACGGACGTAGGCCGACATCTGGAGGGTGGGGACCCAACCGGTAGAGCCAATCCTGAACGTGGCGGGTGGGATGGCGTCGTTGAAGTAGAGCAACGACAGTGGATCGGGCGCCCGCCCGTCCACGAACCTGGTCCATCCCCGGAGTTCCGCCTGGGCGTCGGCGGGCGGCGTCGACTCTCCGAAGGGGGTGGTTGACGGATCGAGCCGTAGCTCAGTGGCTTCCATGATCCCGACCTCGACGCCGCCGGGCATATGGGGCGGGACACGCATGCAATGTTCAGGATCGGGCGCCACGAGCGGATCGATTGCGTCGTAGCGGGTCGACGCGAGCGCAGGCAGTTCGCCCAGAACGCTGGTGGACTCGACGACGTCGGTGTCGTTCTGACGCAGGACGGCACGGACCTGGGCGGCCGTGCGACCCCGACGCAACACCGTGGCCGTGATGCGCGCAGGACCGAGCTCGGGTGGCCGCAAATACGTGATGGCCGACGACACCACTTCCCATGTCGCGCTGCCGTCCTCCCGGCCGCTGGCAAGGGCGGCGCGGCCGAGGAGGGCAAGCAGATAGCCGCCGTTCGGCTTGTCTCCCACGGTCCAGAGAGGATGCACATAGGTCTCGTACACCCCGGGAGCACTCGTCACGCGCACGGACGTCGCCGCGTCAAAGGAAAGGTCTTCGGGTCCCGGCATGCAGGCGACCCTATCGGCGGCGAAGATGGCACATGCCTTTCGACCTGGAGGCGACGTTCGGTGACGACTACCTGTACTTCTACGAGGAGTCGATCGACGACGCCCATTCCGACACGGACACCTCGGAGATCCTGCGGCTGCTCGATCTGCCAGGAGGGTCACGCATCCTCGACGCCCCGTGTGGCCACGGCCGGCTCTCGCGGCGCTTGGGTGCCGCCGGCATGGCGGTCACGGGAGTCGACTTGACGCCCGCCTACGTCGACCAGGCCCGCGCCGACCCGCAGCTGATCCCCGGCACGGTCGAGTACGTCGTGGGCGACCTTCGCAAGCTGCCCGTCGAGGGACCATTCGACGGCGTCGTCTGCTGGTTGAACTCGTTCGGCTACTACGACGACGAGGACTGTCATCGGGTGCTCAGCGAGTTTCACCGGGTGCTGCGGCCCGGCGGCCTCGTTGCCATCGACACCCTGCACCATGACGGCGGCGTGCGGCACTACACCCCGGCACCCGACGCCGTAGCCGTCCAGCGCGGCGACGACACCATGATCGAGTTGTGGACCTTCGACCCCGTGTCCGGGCGCATGTGCATCGAGCGCACGGCGCACCGTGACGGTGAAGTCCACCACGCCTCGTACTTTGTCCGGCTTCCGACCCCACCGGAATGGGTGGTCTGGCTCGAGACCGCCGGCTTCCGCGACGTCCGCTTTGAGGCGGGAGGGGGCGGTCCGCTCGAGGTCGACAGCTGGGAACTGGTGGTGGTCGCGACGGCGTGAGGGCCTCGGGTCGGGCGGCGCCGGTCCGACCGCCGGAACGACACGGCTCGGAGGCGGGCGGCGACCCCGCAGGGGCAAGGCAGGGAGCCAGGGAGCGCCCGGATCGGCCGGGATGGCTCGCCGACTGTCGGGTCGACCGGCCGGTCGGGTAGAACGGCGACCATGGGAGCAGGGATCGCGGCGTGGGGGACCTATCTGCCCTATTGGCGTCTGCAGCGTGCGGCCATCGGCGCCGTCCTCGGGGGAGGCGGCGGGCGAGGCAGCCGGGCGGTCGCGGCGTACGACGAGGACAGCACGACGCTGGGGGTAGAGGCGGGGCGGCGCGCCTTGGCCGTGGGGCCGGGCCCGGGTGCCCTGCAGGACCTGTTCCTGTCGACGCCGGACCCGGGGTACCTCGACAAGACGAGTGCCACGACGGTGCACGCCGCCCTGGGGCTCGGCCGGGCCTGCGGGGCGTACGACTTCGCCGGGTCGTCGCGTTCTGCCGTGGCGACACTGTTGCAGGCGTTGGTGGGCGCGAGGGTCGGACGCACGACGATGGGCGTGGTCTCGGACCTCAGGACGGGGCTTGCCGGCTCGACCGAGGAGCGAGACAGCGGCGACGGGGCGGCCGCCTTGCTCTGCGCGCCCGAAGGTGCCGTGGCCGAGCTCGTCGGGCGCGGCGCGGCGAGCGACGAGTTCCTCGACCGCTGGCGCGTGCCGGGTGAGGCCGATTCCCACGTCTGGGAGGAACGCTTCGGCGAGGAGATCTACGTGGCGCTGGCCCGGGAAGCCTTCGCCGCCGCGCTGAAGGACGCCGGTCTCGCGGAGGGCGAGGTCGACCACGCCGTGGTGACCGGCCTGCACGCACGCGCAACCCGGGCAGCGGCCGGCGGGTTGGGTGTGCGGGACGGGGTGCTGGCGCCGGACCTTTTGGGCTCTGTCGGGAACATGGGCGCGGCACACGCGGCCGTCGTTCTGTGTGACGTGCTGGAGCGGGCCAAGCCCGGGCAGGTGATCGCGGTGTTGTCGTTGGCCGACGGGGCGGACGCCTTCGTGCTGCGGACGACGCACGCGCTGGTGGACGCACAACGGGCGCGGGCCGAGGCCGGCGTGCCTTCGGTGGCCGAGCAGGTGGCGGCGGGGCGTGACGACCTTTCGTATGCCTCTTTCTTGACCTGGCGGGGGCAGATGCACCGCGAACCGCCGCGCCGGCCGGACCCCGAGCGCCCCGGCGCGCCGACGGTGCACCGTTCCGAGGAATGGAAGTACGCCTTCGCGGCAAGCCGCTGCACGGCGTGCGGATTCCGCCACATGCCCCCGACCCGGGCCTGCCTCAACTGCCACACCATCGACCAGATGCAGCCCGAGCGACTCGCCGACGTGCCGGGCACCGTGGCGACCTTCACCGTCGACCACCTGGCCTTCTCGCTGTCGCCGCCGGTGATCGGGGTGATCATCGATTTCGACGGGGGCGGTCGCTTCCGTTGCGAGTTGACCGACGCCCGGCCCGACGAGCTCACGATCGGCGATCGGGTCTCCATGACGTTCCGTCGGATCTGGACGGCCCAGGGCGTGCACAATTACTTCTGGAAGGCCCGGCCGCTGGCCGGCGCAACCGACACCGGGGGCGCAGGTGGTTCGGGTGGTTCCAGTGGTGCGGGGGAGCGAGGAGACTAGGGCGATGGGCAGCAGCGGCATCCGGGATCAAGTGGCCGTCATCGGCATGGGCTGTACCAAATTCGGTGAGCGGTGGGACAAGGGCGTCGACGACCTGCTGACCGACGCGGCCGTCGAGGCGGCGGCGTCGGCCGGGATGTCGATCCACGACATCGACGCCTTCTGGCTTGGCACCATGACCTCGGGCGTGTGCGGGGTGACGCTCTCGCGTCCGCTCAAGCTCGACTACAAGCCCGTCACGCGGGTCGAGAACTATTGCGCCACGGGGTCGGAGGCCTTTCGCAACGCCTGCTACGCCGTGGCTTCGGGCGCGTACGACCTGGCCATGGCCATCGGGGTCGAGAAGCTCAAGGACACCGGCTACTCCGGGCTGACGGGGATCCGGTCGGTGGGTGACGGCACCGACCCCGGCCTGTCCTCCCCGGCCGCCTTCTCATTCCTGGCACCGTCGTACGCCCACAAGTACGGCGTCGAACGCGAGCAGATGAAGGAGGTCATGAGCCGGATCGCGTACAAGAACCACCAAAACGGCGCGCGCAACCCGCGGGCGCAGTTCCAAAAGGAGGTCTCCATGGAGACCATCGCCAAGGCGCCGCTGGTGGCGGGCGACCTCGGCGTCTTCGACTGCAGCGGCGTCTCCGACGGTTCCGCGGCGGCCATCATCTGCCGGACCGAGGACGCGGCGAAGTACTGCGACAACCCCCTGTACGTGAAGGCGCTCGCGTTCGTGGCGGGCCCGGCGGCCGGCCCGATCGACCCGGACTACGACTACACGACGTTCGAGGAGGTCGTGCGTTCGGCGGCGGACGCCTACGCGCAGGCGGGCGTGACCGAGCCCCGGACGCAGCTGGCGATGGCCGAGGTGCACGACTGCTTCACCCCGACCGAGCTCGTCCTCATGGAGGACCTCGGCTTTGCCGAGCGGGGCACGGCGTGGAAGGAGGTGCTCGAGGGCACCTTCGACCGCGACGGCGACCTGCCGGTCAATCCGGACGGCGGGCTCAAGTCGTTCGGGCACCCCATCGGGGCCTCGGGTCTGCGGATGCTCTTCGAGTGCTGGCTGCAGCTGCGCGGCGAGGCGCCGCCCGAGCGCCAGATCAACACGGTCGGCCCCGGGCGCACGCTCGGCCTCACGCACAACCTGGGGGGCGCGCCGGGCGAGGGCGTCAGCTTCGTCGGTATCGTCGGCACCGAGCTCGGCTGATGAGTGGGGCAACGGGCGACGACCTGCTGGCCGAGACCGAAGACCAGGCGGCGCTGCGCCAGCTGGCGCGCGACGTGGCAGAGCGGGAGGTGGCGCCGCGCGCGCACCAGGCCGATGAGGACGGGTTCGTGCCCGCCGAGGTCCGCAAGGCCCTGGCTGCGGCCGACCTGCTGCGGATCACGATCGGGGAGCGCTGGGGCGGGATGGGCCTGGGCGACGTCGAGGCGTCGATCGTGCTGGAAGAGATCGCCCGCGCCGACGTGTCGTCGGCCATCTGTTGCCAGTTGACGTTCAACGGGCCGCCGCGGGGGATCGAGCACCTCGGTCCGGAGGCCATGAAGGAGCGCTGGCTCCCGGCGGCTGCCAACGGCGACGCGGTGATCAGTATCGGGATCACCGAGCCAGACGCCGGCTCGGCCGTCCAGAACATGCGGGCCGCGCTCGTGGAAGACGGGCCGGGCGGTTGGCGGCTCAACGCGTATAAGAACTACTCGACCCTCGGCGACGTGGCCGAGGGCGTGCTGGTGTGGTGCCGCTGGCCCGGAGGCGAGGGCGCCAAGGGCATTGGCGCGGTGATCGTGCCGACCGACCGCGAGGGCGTGTCGGTCACGGGGCGGCACAAGGGGATGGGCATCCATGCGGCGACCGAGGCCGAGCTGGCGTTCGACGGCGTGGAGATCACGGCCGAGGACGTGCTGATCGCCGGGAACCCAGCGGACACCTCTGCCTTCAAGGTGCTGCTCTCGCACCTCAACCACGAACGCTGCGGCAACGCCGCCATGTGCATCGGCGCCGCCCAGGGCGCGCTCGAGCACGCCGTGCGTTACATGAACGAGCGGGTGGTCGGCGGGCGTCCGCTGGCCGACCTGCAGGGCCTGCAGTGGAAGCTGGCCGACATGACCGTCCAACTCGAGGGGGCTCGCCTGCTGCTGGCGCGGGCGGTGCGGCTCGCCGGGCCAAGCGGGACGCCGCCGCCGTTGGAGACGGCTCTGGCGAAGACGGCGGCCAACCTGGCGGCGAAGTTCGTCTGCGACGAGGCCATGCAGATCCACGGCGGTTACGGCTACTCACGTGAGTACCCGGTCGAGCGTGCCTACCGCGACATCCGCGGCCTGTGCTTCGGGGCGGGAACAGTGGAGGCGCAGAAGAACTTCATCGGCTTACGGGTGGCTGGGGGCGCACGGACGGGGTCGCCCGGGTGGAGGGATGCGCTGGCCTAGCCGGCTGCCAGGGACTCTCGGGTGCGGCGCATTCCTTGGAATCGCCGGTGAGGTCGCCGGGCGCCTTCCATGAGGCAGGCTGGCTGCAGTGGTTGTCGCGGCGTACCGAGACTGGCGCCGGCGCCGAGGTGTTGCCGGGAGCGTCGGGACGGTCGCCGCCTTCGCGGTCCTGGCCACGGTGGTGGTCGTCGTCGTTATGCCGACCACTTTGCGGCCCCAGCAGGGCGCGTCCGCGGCGATGGCTGCGCCGCGGGGCCATGTCAGGCCCGCGGTCGCGTCGACCCGGCACGGAGCGCCGACCAGGCAGCCGGTGGGGGCGTCGCCCGCCACTTCGGGCACGGGGCCGCCGTACGACGTCGGGACGACGTCGATCCGCCTTGTCGACCCCAGCCGCTCGACGCCGGCCCGCGGTGACGTGCCGGCGGTCTCGGGCCGCGTGCTCGTCACCGATCTGTACCTTCCGCTCGGCGCGACCGCCGCGCGACCGCTCGTCGTGTTTGCCCACGGCTGGAACAGTGACCCCGGCGTCTACGCCACGCTGCTCGATCAGTGGGCGACTGCGGGTTTCATCGTGGCCGCGCCGATCTTTCCTGATTCGACAGATCTTTACCCGGGGTCGCCGGTGAGCGACTATGCGGACCAGGCATCCGACGTCTCCTTCGTGATCACGTCGCTCCTGCACGACGACGCGCTGGCGATCGACCCGACTCGCGTCGCGGTGGCCGGGCACTCCGACGGGGGCACCGACGTCGCGTTGCTGGCGCTCGATCCCACCTATGCCGACCCGCGGGTGCGCGCCTATCTCAGCCTGTCCGGCGAGCTGCCGAGCGGGGTCGCGCCGTACACCGTCGCTCCCTCCCGAGTCCCGTTGCTCGTGGCCGTCGGTACGGACGATGAGTATGGGTTGTACCCGCGTGCGACTGCCGTCTTCCAGACATCGCAGGCAGCGACCAAGGCGATGCTCATCGAAGAGGGGGGTGACCACCTGGGCTCGTTCCTCGACGCGACCCCGGCTGCCACTGCCATGCGAGCGAACACGACCCGGTTCCTGGAGCTCGCCCTCGAGCCTCGCCCCCCGACCTCAGCTGCCGTGAACGCGGCGTTCGAGCAACCATCCGAGCCGGGGATCAGCGTGGTGGCGGCGCCTTGAGCCCGAACCGGCCGGCCGTGGGCACGACCCGGTCAGCAGGTCGACGACGGCGCGGAGTATCCGGGGCCGGTGGCCGGCTGGTCCACCTCGCCCCCGCCTGAGCGCAGGATGGCGCCCAGGTGCACGACGTACCACTCGCCGCGCCACGAGATCATCGAGGCGATGCCGAACGAGCGGGTCTCTCCGTCGAGCTGGTAGATGACGCGGGCGTTCGGCACCTCGAAGTAGCCGATGCCGTTGGCGCAGACGCCGGGAGCGATCCAGTGTCCGTCCTGCTCGGGCACCGAGACGTTGACGAACGTGGCCTGGGTCGCATCCGTGCCGAGGAGAGCGTGGGCGGCGCCGATGTCCAGCGAGTAGTCGGCCACGAGGCGCTCCTGCCAGTCGGCGGAAGGGTCGGCGACGCCGGTCTTGAGCTGCACGTAGGCCGTGCGCGGGAAGAAGGCGCTCAGCGCCGGCGTCACCGAGTTTTGGACGATGCCCTCCCAGAGCGCGGCCATCTCGGCCGTGAACGCGGGGTCGGTGGCGGACGGGAACTGCATGGTCTGGGGCAGGGTCCCCGGGTCGATCGTGGTCGTGGTCGTGGTCGTGCTCGTGCTGCTCGACGACGTTGTCGTCGGGGGAGCGGTCGTCGACGTCGTGCTCGAGGCCGCCGCGGCGCGGGGCGTGGCGGACGGCTTCGTTTCGAGCACCACGACCGCGATGACAGTGGCCAGGACGACGAGCGCGATCGCGGCGGCAACGGTTCGGCGTCGCCGAATCGTTTGGCGCGATGGCATGTTGTGCCGCGTCCCGCCTCAGCGGGCGGGACGCTGAAGTCCTCTTAGCGCTGCATCGCCTTCGTCTCGACGAACTCCTCGAGCCCGTACTTGCCGCGCTCGCGCCCATTGCCCGACTGCTTGTAACCGCCAAAGGGTGCGCCCGGGTTGAAGGCACCGCCGTTGATGTCGACCTGACCGGTCCGCATCTGCCGCGCCACCCCCTCGGCCCGGGCCGGGTCGCTGCTCCAGACCCCTCCGGACAGGCCGTAGGGGGTGTCGTTGGCGATCTCGATCGCCTCTTCCTCGGTGTCGTAAGGGATGATGGAGAGCACGGGGCCGAAGATCTCTTCCCGGGCGATGGTCATCTCCGGCGTCACCTCGGAGAAGACAGTGGGCTGGACGAAGAAGCCTTTCTCCAATCCCTCGGGTGCGTCGGCCCCACCGGCGACCAGCTTGGCGCCCTCCTCGATCCCCTTGTTGATGTAGCCACGCACCCGGTCGCGCTGGACGGCCGAGACGAGGGGGCCGAGGAGCTTCCCCGGCTCGAAGGGGTCGCCGGGAGCGAAGCCGGCCGCGGCGCCCGCCGCCAGCTGCTCCACCTCGGCCAGCTTGTCCCGGGGGACGAGCATGCGAGTCAGCGCCGAGCACGTCTGGCCCGAGTTCATGTAGCAGGCGAACACCCCGGCCGGTACGGCCGCGGCAAGGTCGGCGTCGTCGAGCAGGATGTTGGCCGACTTGCCGCCCAGCTCGAGCGACACCCGCTTGATGCCCTCGGCGGCCAGTTCCATGACCCGCCGTCCGGCCCGAGTGGAGCCGGTGAAGGACACCATGTCGACCTTGGGGTGTGCTGCGATGGCCTCGCCGACCACCGGACCGACACCGCTCACCAGGTTGAAGACGCCGGCGGGCAGGCCGACCTCATCGATGATCTCGGCCAGGATGAAGGCGTTGATGGGCGCCACCTCGCTGGGCTTGAGGACGACGGTGCACCCGGCGGCCAGCGCCGGGGCGACCTTCAGCACGACCTGGTACAGCGGGAAGTTCCACGGCGTGATCGCGCCCACGACCCCGATGGGCTCGTGCACGACGAGCGAGTTGCCGAGCTCCTCTTCCCACTGGAAAGCCTCGGCGGCGTTGGCGGCGTCGGCGAAGGCGCCGGCCGGCAGGCCCACCTGAACGGAGCCCGACAGCGTCATCGGCATGCCGACCTCGTGGCTGATGACGGTGGCGATCTCGTCGGTGCGGGCCGCCAGCGCCTCGCCGATGCGCTTGAGCAGCTTGCCCCGCTCCTCGCGTGACGTCGCGGCCCAGGCGGGGAATGCGGCCGCCGCGGCTTGGACCGCCTTGTCGACGTCCTCGGGTGTCCCTTCGGGGATGGTGGCAAAGACCTCTTCGGTGCCCGAGTCGATGACCTCGAGCTTGCCGGTGCCGGTTGAAGGGACCCAGGCCCCATTGATGTAGATCTTGTCGCGCACGTCCACGGGGTGCCCTCCCTCGTTCTGGCGTCTCGATGTCTCGCCCTGGTGATCCCTACCCTACCGAGGTCGCAGGTGTGGCTCGCCGAGCAGGTCCGGCCGCCGGTTGCGGGCCGGCGGCCCGGCCCGGCGGGCTGCTCAGGTCTTCTTGCCCAGCAGGGGGTGCTCGCCCATGCCCACGGGCTGGAGGTGCTGCCCGAGGACCTCATGGAAGTGGTCGGCCACCTCCTGGGGCGTCCACCCCCCGTCGCTCCACATCGTCGCGATCTGCCGGGGCGTCTGGAACAGCGTGTAAGCGAAGCCCGTGCGCCCGAGCACCTGGCCGTTGACGTAGGAGGCGCCCTCGGAGGCGAGGAAGGCGATGAGCGGGGCGTTGAGCGCCGGGTTCTGGTCGGCCGGTGGCTCCGCTCCCTCGTAGAGGCCCTCGGTCATGCGGGTGAAGCCGGCCGGCGCCACCGCGTTGACGGTGATGCCGTATTTGCCGAGCTCGAGCGCCCACACGAACGTCATGCCCATGATGGCGGCCTTGGCGGCGCCGTAGTTGGTCTGGCCGAAGTTCCCCCGCAGGCCGGCCGACGAGGTGATGTTCACGATGCGGCCGTAGCCGGCGTCCTTCATGAGGGGCGCGGCGTGGCGGACCGTGTTGAAGGTGCCTTTCTGGTGCACGGCGATCACGGCGTCGTAATCGGCTTCGTCCATCTTGACGAGCGTGCGGTCCCGCACGATGCCGGCGTTGTTGACCACGATGTCGATGCTGCCGAACGCGTCGACCGCGGTGCCGATGATCCGGCCGGCGGCGGCGAAGTCGCTCACCGAATCGTGGTTGGGCACCGCCGTGCCGCCGGCCGACTCGATCTCCTTGCAGACCTGGGCGGCGGGGTCCTCTTCGGTCCCCTCACCGCCGAGCGTCACACCCACGTCGTTGACGACGACCTTCGCACCCTCGGCGGCCAGGCACAGGGCGATGTCGCGCCCGATGCCCCGTCCCGCACCCGTCACCACGGCCGAACGTCCGTCCAGAAGTCCCATGGCGCGCACTGTACTCGGGCCTCCGTTTGCTGACAGCGGTGTCAGGGATCCCGCTCGGAGCGGTACCATCTGCCCCACCGGGCGGCGAGGGTCGCCCCATTGAGCGGTGAGGAGCACCGGTTATGGGCAGCATTCCGAACGCACCCGAGCAAATCGTCGCGGCGGCCCAGGAGCTCCTGGAGAAGGGATTGGTCGAGGGGACTTCGGGGAACATCTCGGCGCGGATGGAAGACGGCAACATCGCCTGCACACCGTCGTCGCTCGACTACCGGGTCATGACGGTGGACGACATCTGTGTGGTGGACCCGGCGGGTGAGCTGGTGTCGGGGGAGCGCGGCCCGACGTCGGAGAAGTATTTGCATCTGGCCGTGATGAACGCGTTCGAGGACATCGCCGTGTGCATCCACTCGCACGCCGTGCACGCCACGATGTTCGCGGTGGCGCACCAGGACATCCCGAGCTGCATTGACGAGTTCACCGTCTATTTGGGGGGCGACATCCGCTGCAGCGAGTACGCCCCTTCGGGGTCGCCGGACCTGGCCGAGTCCGTGGTGAAGGCCTTGGAGAACCGTGGCGCGGCGCTGATCGCCAACCACGGCATGGTGGCGGTCGGCACCACGATGGAGAAGACCATGCACAACACCGCGCTGGTCGAGCGCTCGGCCAAGATCATCTGGGGGGCCAAGCAGCTGGGTGGGATCTTCCCGTTGCCGGAGAAGGTCAACGCCAACTTCGCCAACGTCTATCCGTACATGCGCTAGGGCGCGGTCGGGTCGAATTCGGATTGGGTTTCGTGAGCGTGGGCGTGGGCGCGGGCGTGGGTGACGGCGTCATCCGGGCTCGGCTGGCCGAGCTGGGATTGACCTTGCACGGGCCGCACCCGCCCCACGACCCGCTCGACGCGGTGGTGGTGCACGACGGTGTGGCCCGCACGTCTGGCCAGCTGCCGCGCATTGACGGCCACTTGACGTGCCTGGGGCGGCTGGGTGATGGCGTCACGGTGGACGAGGGTCGCGCGGCGGCGGCCGTGTGCGCCCTGAACGCGTTGGCGGTGCTGGAGGTGGCGCTGGGGTCCTTGGACCGGGTGAAGCGGGTGCTCACGGTGACCGGCTACGTGGCCTCTGCTGCGGATTTCCACGAGCAGCCGGCGGTGGTCGACGGGGCGAGCCGTGTATTGGCCGACGTGTTCGGTGAGGCGGGCCGCCACACCCGCTCGGCGGTTGGGGTGGCGGCGTTGCCGCGTGGGGGCGCCGTCGAGATCGAGGTGACGGTGGCCGTCAGGGGCTGACGGCTTCGCCCCGGAAGAACCAGCCGACGCCGTAGCGATCGACGAGATGCCCGTAGATCCCGAACGGCAGTATTTGTAGGTCGTCGAGCAGGTCCGGATTCGCGCCGACGGAGAGGCCGTCGAAGATCCGGCGGAGTTCGTCGGAGGTCGCGCCGGTGAGGTACACCGCGACCGTGTTGCCGATGTTCGGCTTGCGGGTCTGATGCAACCAGTCGACGGCCGAGAACTCGATGCCGTCGTTGACCAGGTGGCTGTACACGACCTTGTGGTGCTGATCGGGTGGCGCCTCGTCGGCCGTGGGGGTCTCTCCGAGGGTGGTGAGACTCAGCTCCCCGCCGAGGACCGACTGGTAGAAGGCCATCGCCTCGGCACAGTTGCCGTCGAAGAGAAGGAACGGAGTCAGCGTGGCCATGTCGCTCCTTTCGTTCGTGCTTTCTTGGTCCCGACCTCTTTGTGCGTTTGTGCGCGTTTGTGCGTTTGTGCGCGCCCGCTCGGTTCAGGAGCGGAACGCTTGTTGCATGTCGCCGCGGGCGGCGCCGGCCATCTCCCAATAGTTGGGCGTCCCCTGCTCCTGGAGCTCCTTGACCGCCTCGACGGCGAAACCGTAGGCGGCCGCGGTGATGGCGCCACCCACGGAGAGGCGGCTGACGCCGAGTTCTGCCAAGGCATCGATCGGCGGCGCGTTCGGGGTGATGAGGACGCTCACGGGGACGTCGACCGCGGCGAGGAGCTGGCGTAGGTCGGCGGGGTCGACGACCCGCGGCGCAAAGAGGACGTCGGCACCGGCCTCTTGGTACGCCTGCAGACGCGCGATCGTGTCGGCCAGGTCGACGCGACCGTGGAGGTAGTTCTCGGCGCGGGCCGTGAGGACGAAGTGCGGCGACCCGCCGTGCGCCGCCTCTGCGGCTGCCCGCACGCGGTCCGCCGCCTGCCCGATGTCGTAGATCGGGTCGTCGTGGTTGCGGGTGTAGTCCTCGATCGAACCGCCGGCCAGGCCCTGGGCGATGGCAGCCTCGATGGTCGCGGCCACCCCGGCGGGCTCGTCGGCGAAGCAGTTCTCGAGGTCGGCGGAGACCGGGACGTCGACCGCCGCGACGAGCTCGCCGCAGTGGGTCAGCACCTCGTCGCGGCTCATGGCCCCGTCGAGGCGGCCCTTGGTGGCGGCGAAACCGCCGCTCGTCGTCGCGATGGCGGCGCACCCGATGGCGGCGAAGAGCCGGGCGGAACCCTCGTCCCACGCGTTGGGCATGAGGAGCGGCGTTCCGGGCACGTGCAGGGCGCGGAAGGCCTCGGATTTTGCTGCCTGCGACGGCAAAGGAGTCATGCCCGCACCGTAGCGGCGCGGTCTGACATTCGCCTCAGCGCGCGGACGCCCCCGCTTCGGCGGGTTCGGGGAACTCCCAGTATTGGATCTCGCAGGTCATCGGGAGGATGTGGCGCATGTAGATCGAGTGGATCTTGACCATGCCTTGGTCGTCGACATGCAAGTCGATCAGGTCCATGCGGTCGTCCTTCTGGCGAAAGGCCTCGGCCCGATCCCGGATGCCGCGCAGATCGTCGAGCGAGTTCACGGCGAAGCCGTAGTGGTCCATGCGGGGGCAGCGCATCGGCTCGTCCTCGGAGATGAGGAAGATGAACTGGTCCCAGTGCACGCAACTGAGGATGAGGCGCCGGCGGTCTTCCGTCATGACGGCCATCTCGTCGAACCCGAGCACCTCTTTGAAAAAGGTACAGATCTCGCCCCGACTCTCCTCGCCGAGCAGGTCGGCCGGCAGCGACATGGCAACGTGGTTGAAGCGTGGATTGCCGGCCGGATAGTAGGGATGTGGCATCAGCGTGCCTCCGCTTCCGGGGTGACCATCACCTTGCCGACGATCTTGCCGACGGCGAGGCCTTCGAGCGCATCGACGATGCCGCCCAAGCCGATGGTGCCCGGCTCGATCAGCTGTTCGGCCGGGAAGCCGTCGGAAGCGAGCATCTCGAGGGCCCGCTCGAAGCCTCCGAGGTCGTAGATGAACGAGCCGGTCACGGTGAGCTCGTTCAGGATCATGCGGTTGATGTCGAAGGTTGGATGATCGATGCCCGCGCCGACCATGACCAAAATGCCGCCGCGGCGCACCTGGCAGAAGGCGGTCTCGAGCGCCGCCCTGTGCCCCGAACACTCCAGCACGACGTGGGCGGCCCGGGCGGCCTGGCGTTCGGGCTCCCAGGACGGGAACACCTCGAGATCGGCCGGGTCCACGACCTCCTTCGCCCCCAGGGCGGCGGCCAACCGACGACGACTCTCGTTTGGCTCGACGGCCGTGATGTCGGTGATGCCCATGGCGCGCAGGGCGGCGATGCTGAGCGCACCGATGGGCCCGGCTCCGAACACCATGACGGTGTCGCCGGGGCCGGCGGCCGAGCGAGTGATGCCGTGCAGGGCGACCGACAGCGGCTCGGCCAAGGCGGCGTGTCGCGGGGCCAGTCCCGTGGGCAGGCGGACGACGCCGGCAGCGCGGGCCACGATGTACTCGGCGAACGCGCCGTCGGTGTGCTCACTGGTCATGGAGTGGCGGTTCTCGCACTGCGACGGCTTGCCCTCGAGGCAACGCCGGCACGTGCCGCACTTTGGAGAGGCGCCGCCCACCACGAGCTCGCCCACGGACCAGCTCGTGACGTCGTCGCCCACTGCGGCGATGACCCCGCTCCACTCGTGTCCCGCGACGACGCCCGCTGGGAGTCCCCATCCGTCGCGCAATTGGTGGATGTCGGAGCCGCAAATGCCGCACGAATCCACGCGCACGACCACCTGATCGGATCCCGGGCGCGGCACGGGGCGTTCCTCGACGGTGACCACGCCCGGCGACTGATAGACCGCGGCGGCCATGACGTCGGGGAGCGGGCCGGCGATCGGTCCCCCCGATGACCCTGACATGGGCGTCAGGTTAGGCGTTCTCGGTGAGCCAGGCGAGGCCGCCCGCCAGGTGGCGCAGGTAGACAGGCAGCTCCCAGGCCAAGGGGAAGTGGCCGAGCGCGGTGTAAAAGCTGCGGGCCACGCCGTCCTCGATGCACCAGGCGAGCGGGAAGCCGCAGTCGGGCACCCGGCCGCCGGGCGACGAGAGGTCGACCTGGTCCTCGCCCAGACGCAGGAGGACGCGGGCGTCGGGTCGCAGGTCGCGGAACAGATAGACCTCGTCACGCCAGTCCCACTGTTCACCAAGGTGGGCCGTGGCGGGATGCGTCGCGTCGACCACGTCGATGGCAAAGTCCTGGGTCCAGGGATGGCCATCGAAACGAGCACCCAGGATGTCGCCGTACTCGGGCCACATGTGGCTGGCATCGGTGGCGGAGTGCACACCGAGGGCGCGCAGCTGCCCGTCGCCCCAGGCGCCCTGCGCAGCCTTCTTTTGTTCGTCCGACCACGGCGTCTCGCCGATGGTGAAGAGAGCGAGCACGCGGGCCGAAGCGAGCTGGTGCGGGGACAGGTCGCGCACGTCGGCCACCACCGTCGGCGAGAGCCCGGCGAGTCCGGCGAGCTCGGACAGACCGGTCGTCGCCTGGGCCAGGGTGCCGTGGACGCCCGCGGGCCCATCGACGTACGGGGCGACCTGCGTCACGATCAGCATGGTGTCGGCCATCGGGCGGAGTGTACGGCTGGTGCACCGCCGCCGCTGGGTGGTCCAATGCACGACGGCACCGGTGCATGACCGGAGCAAGGAGGATCGACGTGGCCGAATCCAACACAAGGGGCGAGGACGTGGCAACGGCCTTGGCCGGGCTCGGGTCGGCGACCCTGGGGGAGTCCGGTGGGCGCGCGGTGCACCGTCGGCTGCGGCCGGCATGGCCCGGCGCATTGATCGCGGCGCCGGCGTATCCGGTCGGGTGCACGCCGGGCGACAACCTTGCCGTCCACGTGGCAGTGACGAAGGCGCCGCGCGGCAGCGCCCTGGTAGTCGACGTCGGGCAGGTGGTCGATCGCGGCTACTGGGGTGAAGTCCTGACGACGGCGGCGGAGGCCGCTGGGCTGGCAGGCCTCGTGATCGACGGAGGCGTGCGCGACGTGGGCGCGTTGGAAGCGCACCGCTTCCCGGTCTTCTCGGCGGGCATCGCGTTGACCGGCGCGACCAAGGACAAGCCGGGCACGGTCGGGCTGCCCGTCCGGGTCGGGGGGGTCGAGGTATCGGCGGGAGATTGGGTCGTGGCCGACGTGGACGGGGTCACGTTCGTGCCGGGGGGTGTGCTGGACGACGTGCTGGCGGCGGGTAGAGAGCGAGAGGCCAAGGAGGCGGGGTTCTTTACGGCGTTGCGCAACGGGGCCACGACGGTGGAGCTGTTGGGGCTGGATGCGTCGATCGTACGGGGCCCAGAGAGCGACGGACGCAAATAAGTGCGCCCCGCGGGCCTGGCGCAGACCCCGCGTGAGTCGACTCAACTGCAAGGATCCCGGCTCGATTCGCGCCAGGCGGTGCTGCTCTCCAAGCTTCTCCTGGAGTGGCAAGGCATCTCCGTACGGGACAGGCCAGAACGCTGAGCGTCGGGACAGGTAGTAAGGCAAGGCTTATTAGCCTAAACTGACCTATTGCATGCCCGGATCACGAGACCCGCTGATCGACGATGTCGCCGGAGCGCTGCAGGCGAGCGTGCGGCTGCTCGTCCAGCGCCTGCGCCAGACCCAGGCGGTCGAGGGCGACCTGACGTCGTCCGAGACGTCGGCCTTGGCCCGGCTCGACCGCACTGGCCCCACGACGGCGGCGGAGTTGGCCCGGCTCGAGCGGATCAGTCCCCAGTCCGTCGGCGCGACCGTCGCTGCGTTGGAGGAACGGGGTTTCGTCGAACGGGGACCCGACCCGTCGGACGGCCGGCGCGCCATCCTCTCGCTCACGGCGGCCGGCACCGATTGGCTGCAGCGCCGTCGCAGTGCGCGCAGCGAACATCTGTCGGAGGCCCTCGAGTCCTCATTCACGCGGGCCGAACTCAAGCAGTTGCAGGTGGCTGCACCACTGATCGAGCGTCTCGCCCAGCACATTTGATGGCCCGACGCCACCAACCTGCCGGAGAGCCGGACGGTCCGGCCGCTCGCAATGGTGGCATGGCAAAGTTCGACGACCGCTACAAGTGGGTGGCACTGGCCAACACGACGGCCGCGACGTTCATGGCCGTCCTCGACGGCTCGATCGTCATCATCGCCCTACCCGCCATCTTCCGAGGCATTCACCTCGATCCACTGGCGCCGGGCAACATCACCTACCTGCTCTGGATGATCATGGGCTACCGCCTGGTGCAGGCGGTGTTCGTCGTCAGCCTCGGGCGTCTGGGCGACATGTTCGGGCGGGTCAAGATCTACAACGCGGGGTTTGCCGTCTTCACGGTGGCGTCGATCCTCCTGTCGTTCGACCCGTTCCTCGGCAGCAAGGCCGCCATATGGCTGATCGGGTGGCGCTTCCTCCAGGCCATCGGCGGGTCAATGCTGATGGCCAACTCGGCGGCGATCCTCACCGACGCCTTCCCCGAGGACCAACGCGGCTTCGCCCTCGGGATCAATCAGGTGGCCGGCCTGGCCGGCCAGTTCATCGGTCTTGTCCTTGGCGGGGTGCTCGCCATATGGGACTGGCGCGCCGTGTTCTGGGTCAATGTGCCGGTTGGCGTCTTCGGCACGCTGTGGGCCTACTACCGGCTGCGCGAGGTGGGGCAAAAGTCGGGCGGCCGCATGGACTGGTGGGGCAACATCACGTTCGCGGTGGGTCTCGGCTCACTGCTGGTCGCCATCACGATCGGGATCCAGCCCTATCACGGGCAAACAATGGGCTGGACCAACCCCGAAGTCCTCGCGTTGCTCTTCGGTGGCCTGGCGCTGCTCGCCGCGTTCACGGTGATCGAGACCAAGGTGGCCGACCCGATGTTCCAGCCGGCGCTGTTCCGCATCCGCGCCTTTGCGGCCGGCAATGTCGCCAGCTTCGCGGCCCGGCTCGGCCAGGGCGGGCTCCAGTTCATGCTCGTGATCTGGCTGCAGGGCATCTGGCTCCCTTTGCACGGCTACGACTACAGCTCCACGCCGCTGTGGGCCGGCATCTTCCTGTTGCCATTGACAGCGGGGTTCCTGGTCTCGGGCCCGCTGTCGGGCTATCTATCCGACCGCTACGGCGCCCGGGGCTTCGCCACCGTCGGCATGCTCGTCTACGGCGCCAGCTTCATCGGCCTGATGCTGTTGCCGGTCGACTTCGACTACCCGGCCTTCGCCACCCTGATCGCCATCAACGGCATCGGCATCGGCATGTTCAGCGCACCGAACACTTCGTCCATCATGAGCAGCGTGCCGGCCGATCAGCGCGGCGCCGCGTCGGGGATGCGGGCGACGTTCCAGAACTCCGGGACCGCGCTGTCGATCGGCGTGTTCTTCTCGCTGATGATCGCCGGCTTGGCCGGCACGCTCCCGACGACGCTCACAAAGGGACTGCAGCACCAGGGCGTCGCGCACTCCGTGGCGCATCACATCGCGAACCTGCCCCCCGTCTCGTCGCTCTTCGCCGCTGTGCTCGGCGTGAACCCGCTCCGCCACCTGCTCTCGATGGGCGGCACGCTGGCGTCGCTGCCTTCAGAGGCGCAACGTGTGCTCACGGGCAAGGAGTTCTTTCCCGACTTGATCTCGGCACCGTTCCATCACGGCCTCACGATCGTGTTCGCGGTCTCGGCCGGCCTCGCTTTTGTCGCGGCGCTGGCGTCGCTCGCCCGCGGGCCGCAGCGCCCGAAGTCAGAGCAGGCGCCGCGATCGGAGGTGCCGGCCAGCGAGAGCCCGGAGCTCGTGGCGGCACTGTGGCCGGACGAGGACTAAGGGCGGCTGGCGCGGCTGGCGCGTCTGGCGCGTCTGGCGCGGCTGGCGCGTCTGGCGCGGGTCAGTACTGCCAGACGCGGGCCCAGTCGATCTTCGTGGTGGCCGGCAGCTTGGTGTTCGAGGCTGTGAAGGTATTGCCGCTGCCGTTCCCGAGGGCGGCGGTGAAGTTCAGGAAGAAAGGCTGGTTGAACGGCGCGGGCGCCTTGTCGGGCCATGTCACGTAGTGCGCATAGACGTCACTCATGCAGGGCACGCCGTTGAAGTAGGTGGTGATGGTGGTCGGCGTCCACATGATGGCGTAGGTGTTGAACTGCCCTGCCGTTGCCGTACCCGCCAGCGTGCAGTAGTTGTTGGTGGCGTTGGGATCGTTCTTGGAGCCCGGAAAATGGTCCACTGGGATGTCGTTGTTCGGGTACTCCGAGTAGAACTCGCCGTAGTCGATCTCGCCACTGTCGGGCCACGGGCCGTAGAGCGTCTCGTTCTCGGGGTAGAGCCACAGGGTCTCTTGGAGTCCGGGGGTCGATTGCGCGGGCATCGCGGCCCGGACTTGGAAGTAGCCGTATTGCTGGCTGAAGAGTCCCATCGAGTCGACCATGCCCCCCTCGTACTTCGTCCAGAGGTTGAAACTGTTGAACTCCTTGCACGAGAATGCCTGCGCGGCCGCTACGACTGAGAGATTCAGGTAGCCACCTGATTCCGAAATCGTGGCCGGGTTGTTCTCGTAGCAGACGGAGGAGCCGGAAGGTCCTGTTGTGTAGCCGCTCGTGCTGGCCAGCATCGGCTGCCACTTGGTCGTGTCGAGAGAGGTCCCGTTGAACTCGTCGTCGAGGGTGCAGGACCACTGTCCGGTCGGAGATGCGACCGGCGGCAAAGTTCCGGCGCACGTACTCGTGCTCGCAGCGGACACCTGAGTCGGGCCGCCGGCGGTTGTGAGCCCGACCACGAACATCGACCCCAGCAGCGTGCCGGCGACCGCGAACGCGGCTGTCCGCCGTGGCGTCAATAATTGCATCACCGTTCTCCCTCCGGTTTCTTCCCAGGCCCAGGACTACCCCTGTACATCCCTCCGGAAACCCCACTTGTCGAAGAAAACTTTGTCGGGAAGTTGTGCCGCAACCAGACGGCAACCAGATTGTCTTCTTCGGCAAGCCCGTGGCGAGAACGACCCAACGCGCGCTGGGCGAGGCCACGCCAGCTCAGGGTGTCCAGCGGCACAGCTGCCTCCAAGACATGTCCCTGAGATCGTCTCGTTTCGATTCTCGTCGGCCGGCCGGATGGGCCCGGCCGCCGGCATGGGTCCGGTGGCACAATGCGGCGATGACAGAAGAGACGAAGGCAAAAAAGGCCGAGCGCATCGAGGTCCGGCGCCTGATTCCGGCGGATGCGGCGCGCATTTTTTCGTTGGTGTGCGACCCCCAGGGCCACGTGACCATCGACAGCTCGGGCATGCTGCAGGGCTCGACGGGAGCGCCGGCGACGAAGGTGGGCGACGAGTTCGTCATCCACATGAACCGCGAGTCGCTGAACGACTACCCAATGGGCAAGTACGACGTCACCGTTCACATCTCCCGCTACGAGCAGGATCGGGCCATCGCGTGGACGATCCTCGGTCAGATCAAGCCGCAGATCGGGCACGTCTACGGCTACGAGCTCGAGGCGGTCGACGGCGGCACGATGGTGACCTCGTACTACGACTGGTCCGAGATCGCGCCTGAGTGGAAGGAAGCGAACATCTTCCCGGTCATCTCGGAGACGGCGGTGCGGGCGACGCT
>DASZLL010000090.1:0-5638 GCA_035552395.1 Acidimicrobiales bacterium | reverse complement strand
CGGACCGACTCCGTTGGTGACGGTCGCGGTGGCGGGCGCGGTGGCGGGGGTGCGGTGGCCGAGGTCCTGGCGGGCGTCGCGCTCGGGCAGGAAGTCGGGATCCCCGAGATCGTCACGTTGTTCGGTGCCCGCGGCTCCGAGGTGCGCCAGGTAGCCGAGGTGGCCGACGACCTGCGCAGCCGCATTGCGGGCGACGCCGTGACCTATGTGTACAACCGAAACATCAACTACACGAACGTCTGCACGTTCAAGTGCCGCTTCTGCGCGTTCTCCAAGGGTCCGCTGTCGTTGAACCTGCGCGGGAAGCCGTACCTGCTCGAGCTCGACGAGATCACCCAGCGCGTGGCGGAGGCCGAGGCCGAGGGCGCGACCGAGGTCTGCCTGCAGGGCGGGATCCATCCGAACTTCGACGGGGACTACTACGTCCACGTGCTCGAGGCGGTGCGGGCGGCGTCGACGAGCATCCACATCCACGCCTTCACCGCGCTCGAGGTCACCGAAGGGGCGCGGCGCTCCGAGGTGCCGCTGGCCGAGTACCTGACCCGCCTGCGCGAAGCCGGCCTCAAGACGCTGCCGGGCACGGCGGCCGAGATCCTCGACGACGAGGTGCGCGCGGTCCTCTGCCCGGACAAGATCTCGACGGAGGAGTGGCTCGAGGCGCACCGCACCGCGCACGCGGTCGGTCTGCGCTCCAACGTCACGATCATGTTCGGCTCGATCGAGCGACCGGTCAGCTGGGCCCGTCACATCGTGGCCACTCGATCGCTCCAGCGCGAGACGGGCGGCTTCACCGAATTCGTGCCACTGCCCTTCGTGCACATGGCCACCCCGATCTACCTCCAGCGCCGCGCCCGACGGGGCCCGACGTTCCGCGAGGCGCTCCTGATGCACGCGGTCGGGCGGATTGCCTACGCCGGGGACATCGACAACATCCAGGTGAGCTGGGTGAAGATGGGCGCCGAAGGGTCCCGCCAGATGCTGCGGGCCGGGGTGAACGACCTGGGCGGCACGCTGATCGACGAGAACATCTCGCGGGCGGCCGGGGCGAGCCACGGGCAACGCATGGGCGTCGAGGACCTCGAGGCCATCGTGGCGCCGCTCGGTCGCCCCCTGGTGCAGCGGTCCACCCTTTACGCGCTGGCCGGGGTCTCGGCGGGCGCGTGAGCGCAGAGGTCGACGGGGTCGAGGTCGACGGGACCGACGGGGCGGCGCGGGCGCGGGCCTTCGAGGACCTGTTCGACAACCGCGACCTCTCCCCCGCCCAGGCGCGTGAGCTCGAGGCGATGATCGCCTCGCTGAACGACCTGGCCCGCGAGGGCACGTCGGTAGGAGACCTCAAGATCGCCAACGCCGCGCTGGGCGAGATGGCCGAGGCCTTCCGCGTGTTCCGGCCCTACCGCCACATCCGCAAGATCACGATGTTCGGCTCGGCGCGGACGAAGCCCGAGGACCCCGTCTACATCCTCGCTCGCGACCTGGCGGCAACGCTGGCCGCATCCGGCTGGATGGTGGTGACGGGTGCCGGGCCGGGAATCATGGCGGCCGGGCTCGAGGGCGCGGGGCGAGAACATGCGTTCGGGGTCAACATCCGCCTGCCCAATGAGGAGTCCGCCAACCCTTTCATCGCGCAGGACCCGAAGCTGGTCGAGATGCGGTACTTCTTCACCCGCAAGCTGATGCTGATCAAGGAGTCCCACGCGTACGCCATCCTCCCGGGAGGCTTTGGCACCCAAGACGAGGCGTTCGAGCTCCTGACGCTGCTGCAGACGGGCAAGGCGGAACCGGCCCCCGTGGTGATGGTGGAGACGCCGGGCGGCACCTACTGGCACGCCTGGCTGCGCTTCTTAGAAGACGAGGCCATCGGGGCTGGCTGGGTCTCGCCCGATGACGTTGCACTCTTCAAGGTGACCAACACCATGGAGGAGGCGAGCGCCGAGGTCCTCGGCTTCTACCGCAACTACCACTCGTGCCGCTGGGTGGGCGACCTCCTGGTGTTGCGGGTGCTGGTGGCGCCGAGCAAGGCGGAACTGGCAGACCTCAACACGCGCTTCGGCGACATCGTCTTGCGGGGCAGCATCCGCACGGCGGGCGCCTTCCCGCCGGAGCGCAACGACCACCCCGAGCTTCCCCGCCTGGCCCTCCGCTTCGATCGCTTCCACTACGCGCGGCTCCGCATGCTCATCGACGCCATCAACGAGTGCACGGGCTGAGACCGCCTGGCGGCGCGGTCCTCGGCGTCCCCCGGCGAGCGTCTATGCCGAATTGCTGCGCAGCTGTGAGGTAAACCGCGCACCCACGTCCCTTCGTATTGGGTCGCCCAGGGCGCAGCAATTCGCCCTGGGTGTTCTACCCGACACCCACCTTCCGGGACCGGCTGATCGCACCGCCCCAGGGATACTGCTCAGCTCCCGCCGATCGGGGCCCGCAGCAGCGTGGTGTAGATGTGGCCCTCCGGTGACGGCTGCGACGACACCAGGTCGACCGACCGCACGGGGAAGGTGGCCTCGAACGGAATCCCGGCCATGTCGCCCAGGGCGGCGACGCCGAGTCGGCGCCCCTTGGAGCGCGCCAGCGTGAGGTGGCCGTTGAACGAGGGCTCGGGCTCGACGGGCTCGGGGACGATCGGCCGCGTCGCCACCCGCACCGCGGCCGCGAGACCGTCGATGCCGGTCGCCGGCAGGTGCAACACCCGGACGCCGGTGAACCAACCGGTCCCCGGCCCGAGCCGGCACTCGACGGGCGTGGGAGACGCCGCCACGCCCTCGGCCAACGCGTCACCCAGCGGTGCCACCAGTTCCTCGCCGACGTCACCGAGGAAGCGCAGCGTCACGTGCCAGCGGGCGGACCCGACGAAGCGCAACCCCTTGGAGCGGCCGAGCTCGAGCTCCAGGCCGGCCAGTCGTCGGCGCGTCTCGTCGTCGGGCCAGACCGCCACGAACAGGCGCATGGTGAGTGGTCAGCGCTCAGGCGCCGTCGTCGAGGGCCTCGCGACGGGAGCCCGAGCCCTCGAGCAACGCAGTGACGGCGCGTTCGAGCGCACGCCGGGCTTTGAGGATGCTCCGCTCCTCGGCCAGCGCCTCGCCGGTCTCCGCGGAGTCAGGGTCGCCCGCGGAGGCGCGGCTCAGCGCGTCCAGCGCCATGTCACCTAGCTCTTCGAGCAAGCCCCCGAGCCGCTCGGCCATGGCTTCCATGGCCCCACTCGGGCCGCTCACTTGGGCAGCGGCGTGCTCTGCACCTCGTAGTCGCTTTCGGCGTAGGCGGCCCGCATGACCTTCTTGTCGAACTTGCCCACGCTGGTCTTGGGTATCTCGTTGATGAAGGTCCACTGGTCCGGCAACCACCACCGCGGCACGCGCCCGATCAAGAAGTCGACCAGATCGGACGGCGCCGGGCTGCGGCCGGGCTTCGGGACGACGGCCACGAGCGGACGTTCCGACCACTTCGGGTCCGGGATGGCGATGACCGCCGCCTCGAAGACGTCGGGGTGGGCCATCACGGCATTTTCGAGCTCAACCGAGGAGATCCATTCGCCGCCGGACTTGATCACGTCCTTGGTGCGGTCCGAAATGGTCATGTACCCCTGACGATCCACCGTACCGACGTCGCCGGTGCACAGCCACCCGTCGTGGAACTTCCCGGGATCCTCATCCTTGTAGTACGAGCCGGTGACCCAGGGCCCGCGGATCTCGAACTCGCCGATGGACTGGCCGTCGTTCGCCAGCACCGTGCCATCCTCGGCCACCACGCGCACTTCGACACCCCCGACGATGCGACCGGCCTTGACCTTGTAGTACATGTCGTCGTGGCCGTCCTGCTTGCGCGCCGGCGGCAGCCCGAAGGCGGCGAGTGGGCTGGTTTCGGTCATGCCCCAGCCCTGGATGATCGTCGCGCCGAACCGCTTCTCGAACGCCTCGATGAGTGACTGCGGCACGGCGGCGCCGCCCGCGGTGATGGCGCGCACGGTCGAGAAGTCGATCGGCGCGTCGAGCGCGAGCAGGCCGTTCCAGATGGTCGGCACCCCGCAGGCGAGTGTGGGGTGATGCTCATTGATGACGTCGGCCAGTTGCTGGCCCATGAGGAACATCTGCGGCATGATCATGTCGGTGCCGGCCATCCAGGCGCCGTAGGGCGTGCCCCACGCCATGGCGTGGAACATGGGGACGATGACCAGGATCCGGTCGGCCTCGGTCATTCCCACGGAGGAGGCGGCCTGCTCGGCCATGGTGTGCAGCCAGATCGAGCGGTGCGAGTACACCACGCCCTTCGGGCTGCCAGTCGTGCCGCTCGTGTAACACATCGCCGCCGCGGAGCGCTCGTCGAGCTCCGGCCACTCGTACCCGCCGTCTTCGGCGGCCACGATGCGCTCGTAGGAGAGGGTCTCGCCGAGGGGCGACGTGTCCCCCTCCCCCGCCACGATGATCGTCTCGACGGTCTTGAGGTCGTCCTTGATCGCGGCGAGGAGGGGGATCAGGGAGGCGTCGACGATGATGACCCGGTCCTCGGCGTGGTTGATGACGTAGGCCAGCTGGTCCGCCGGGAGGCGGATGTTGAGGGTGTGGAGCACCGCCCCCATGCACGGGATCGCCAGGTAAGCCTCGAGATGGCCCTGGTTGTTCCAACAGAAAGTGCCCACGCGGTCGCCTGGTTGGACGCCGAGCCGGGTGAGCGCGGCAGCCAGTTTCTCGGCGCGCTCCGCCACCTCATTGAAACTGGCCGAGCGGTACCCCCCGGCCTCGACGGTGACCACGGTGCTGTCGCCGTGCACCTGCTGCCCGTGCCGGAGGATGCCGGCGACCAGGAGCGGGGCATCTTGCATGGTGCTGTTCATGACCCAAGTATGACGGCCGCGCCCTCGTCGTGCCCACGCCGGCGCGGCGCCGACCGTTCCCCTGCGTGGCCGAGAGCACCCGGGTTGGGGGCGCCGAGAGGGATCGACGGTGAAGGGCCTCGTGGCGGCCGGGCTGGCGGTCGCGTTCGGCACGGCGCTCGTCGGCCTGGCGATCGTGACCTCTGCGGTGTCATTCCTGGGCGGTACCGCCAACGAGCCGTCGGCCAGCGCGGCCGCGGCAAAGATCCCGCCCGACATGCTCGCGCTGTACCAGCAGGCGGCCGCCACCTGTCCCGGGCTGCCGTGGACCGTGCTCGCCGCCATCGGCACGGTCGAGTCGGACAACGGCCAGTCGGACCTGCCGGGCGTGCACAGCGGTGCCAACGCGGCGGGCGCCGAGGGGCCCATGCAGTTCGAGCCGGCGACCTTCGCCGAGTACAACCTCCCGATCCCTCCGGGCGGTGCCGACCCGCCCAGCCCCTACGACCCGACCGACGCCGTCTACGCGGCGGCCCGGTTGCTCTGCGCAAACGGTGCGTCGGGCGGCTCGAACATCCCCGGCGCGATCTACGCGTACAACCACTCGACCTCGTACGTGCAACAGGTGCTCACCCTGGCGCAGTCCTATGGGGCAGGCAGCACCGGCGCCGTCGACGCGTCGGCCACTTCGGGTGCGGGCGCCGTGGCCGTGGAGTGGGCGCTGGCGCAGATCGGGACGCCCTACGTCTGGGGGGGCGAGACGCCGGGGGTCGGCTTCGACTGTTCGGGCCTGGTCCAGGCCGCCTACGCCGTCGCAGGCATCGCGCTGCC
>DASZLL010000089.1:0-15890 GCA_035552395.1 Acidimicrobiales bacterium | reverse complement strand
GGCGCCCGCGTCGTGGTCACCGAAGTCGACCCCATTTGCGCGCTCCAGGCCGCCATGGAGGGCTTCCAGGTCACGACGCTCGAGGACATCCTCCCGATCGCCGACATCATCATCACGACGACGGGGAACAAGGACATCATCACCGCCACGCACATGGCGGGCATGAAGCACCAGGCCATCGTCGGCAACATCGGTCACTTCGACAACGAGATCGACATGGCGGGCCTGACCAACACGCCCGGCATCGAGCGGGTGAACATCAAACCGCAGGTCGACAAGTGGGTCTTCCCCGACGGCCACGCCATCATCATCTTGTCGGAAGGGCGGCTATTGAACCTGGGCAATGCGACTGGACATCCGAGCTTCGTGATGTCCAACTCGTTCACCAACCAGACCATGGCGCAGCTCGAGCTGTTCACCCAGACCGGGCAGTACGTCAACGACGTCTACGTGCTCCCCAAGCATCTTGACGAAAAGGTGGCTCGGCTGCACCTCGACGCGCTGGGCGTCAAGCTCACAACCCTCAGCCAGGACCAGGCCGACTACATCGGCGTGCCGGTCGAGGGCCCCTACAAGCCCGACACCTACCGGTACTAGACGGGTCGTCAGCCCAGCGCGGCGGTGGCGATCACCGTCCCACTGGGCGAGACGACCTCGGCACTCCGGATGTCTTGCGGGTTGACGTGGAGCGGCGCGATCCATGCCCCGTAGCCCGCCTTGGCCTCGAACGTCCCGACGCGGTGACTGACGCCATCGGACGTCTCCACGACGCAGTTGACCGTGCCATGCACACTCTCGTCGAACAGCATCATCGACATCCATGGGTGGGCGCCGCCGTGGGTCGCGACGCGGCCCACCACCGCACCGTGCTCGACCAGGTTGGCCGTGGCGACGCCACGCGCCGGCGAGGCACTCAACGTCGGTGACGGGGACGACGACAGACCGAGGGTGAGCCCCACCGCCAGCGCCGCGACGGCCGCAGCCGCGGCGAACGCTCCCACCACCCACCGCGAGGGCCGGGCCCGGTGTCGGCGGCGGACGTCGGCCACGCCCATGCGTTCGAACAGCCGCACCTCGAAGCCCATCGGCGGCTCTATCTCCGGCGCGACCTGCACCACGGCATCGGCGGCGCGGGAGAAATGTTCGAGCTCCTCCGCGCAGCGACGGCAGGATTCGACGTGGGCAAGGACCCGCGCCCGGTCGCGCCCGGTCAAGACACCAAGCGCGAGCTCCGCGAGCTCATCCTGATGTGCCGTGCAGCCGTGTTCATTCATGTCATCGGTCATCGTTCACCCCCTCCGAGTGTTCGATTGCGGCACGCAAGCGAATGAGCGCCGTGCGAATGCGCGTCTTGGCCGTGCCGAGCGGAATGTTCTCTGACTCGCTGATCTCCAGGGCGGTGCGGCCATAGACGGAAGCGAGGACAACGGCTCGCCGCTGTTCGGGCGGGAGCACCTCGAGGGCATCGCGTACCGTTTGCCGGACTTCGCCGCGGCGGACGGAGTCCTCCGGGTTGTGCTCATTACTGCGCATCGCGGATGCCGCGAAGTCATCGGGATCGGTCGGCACGGCGCGTCGCAGGCGCAGCGCGTCGATGGCGAGGTTGCGCGTGATGGTCAGCACCCAGGAGGCGACCGACCCCCGCCTCGGGTCGAACACCGGGGCGTGCTTCCACACCCGGATCATCGCCTCTTGCGCCACGTCCTCGGCCACGCCGGCATCGTTGGTCATGGAGTAGGCCAGGCCGAAGACACGGCGCTGATAGCGCCGCACGAACGCGACCGCCGCCGCCTGATCCCCCACGGCCATGCCAGCCAGGAGGGCCTCGTCGGACAACTCGCCCTCGGCCACACGCAATTCTCCCATCACCTGGGTATACGGGCGACGCCGCCCCTGGGATTTCGCTGCTCGGGCGACAGGCGCAATCCAGCCCTCTCTCTGCTTCGTATCCCCCACGTGCTCACGGCCGCCGCGCCCGACATCGATTACCCGTCCCGCCTCGGGATGGATCGGCCGCCCTTCGGGGTCGGGTTGGGCGCCGTGGGGGCGCTCGATGTCGCCACCGGCCTTTGTCTCTTCGGATCGTTTCCCCGCGCCCGCACCGGCGGCATCCTCCCGGCCCGGCGACGTGGGGACCACTTCCGGGCCGGGTCTGCGTCCTTTCTCCCGGTTGGGCGCCGGCCCGGTCCGGTTTCGATCAGCGCAGCCCGGCGAAAAGGTCGTCCTCGGGGACTGGTGCGTTGGTCGTGTCGAAGGCCCGCACGAAGTACTCCGCGCTCATGAGTCGGGAGAACATCTCCTCGCCCATCTCGAGGAAGAAAATGTTGTCACTCTGGCTGGCGTGGGCGGCCAGCGAGGCGTACTTGCGACCCGTTACCCCGCTCACGTCGATCGTCGCCGCGATCAGCTCGTCTGGCGTCCCAAAGTCGGCGTTCTCGTCCACCTCTTGAGGTCCCTCGATGCCCGCCTCCGCCAGCACCTCGCGAAAGCCCTTCATCGCCGAACGAGGGATCGCCGTGTAGTACAGCTTGGCCGGGATGCCGCACTCTTCGAGGGCGGCGTGCGTAATGCGGTTGGCCTGGATGTGGTCGGGATGGCCGTAGAAGCCGTTCTCGTCGTACGTCACCACGACCTGCGGCCGGTACTTGCGCATCAAGTCGACCAGCCGGGCCGTCGGCTCTTCGATCGGGGTGCGCCAGAACGAACCGGGCGCGTTGTTCTGTGGCCAGCCCTCCATGCCCGAGTCGTGGTACCCGAGCAGCTCAAGGTGCGACACGCCCAGCACCTTGCAGCTCGCCTCGAGCTCTTGGCGCCGCAGCGGGACGACGACCTGCTCGTCGTGGGCGGGATTGTCGGGCTTTACGCCTCCGGGCGCGTCACCCAGCTCGCCGTTGGTGCAGGTGACGAGCACCGTCTGCACGCCCTCCTCGGCATAGTGGGCCAGGATCCCTCCCGTCCCGATGGCCTCGTCGTCGGGATGGGCGTGGACGGCCATGAGGGTGAGGGGTTCTGCGGGCATGCCTGGGATCGTAGGGGTCGTCGGCGCCCTACGGTCACGTCTGGAGGTCGCCCACCGCCGCGGCCAGCGCCTCGAGCTCGGCGCGCCAGTCGTCGGGCGGCCCGAGGGGCCGCACGATGAACTTGGAGAACCCGACCTCCAAGAAGCGCTCGATCATGGCGCGCAAACCCGTCAATCCGATCGGGATGATCTCTTCGAGCGGTCGCCCGCGGGCCCGGCGGGCCAGCGGTGTCGCGGCCAACGGTGCGAGGTCCGCACCTTCTGGCGCGTAGGCCAGGCTCACCCCGAAGTGTTCGGGGCTGATGGCGCGCCCGTGCTCGGCGGCCACCCGGTCGATCACATCCTTCCCCGCGGCAGCGTCGGCCGTGGTGCAGAACGCCGGGATCCAGCCGTCGGCGAGCCGGCCGCAGCGTTCGAGCGCGGACGGGACGTTGCCGCCGAGCCACACGTCGAAGGGGTCTTGCGCCGGGCGGGGTGAGACGGACACGTCGGCGAACGAACCTGCGATGCCCTCGTGGCTCACGACCTCGCCGGCCCACAGGCGGCGCAGCACAGGCAGCGCGTCGTCCATCAACGCAGCGCGCTCCGCCGTGGGGATGCCGATGGCCGAGCGCTCCCCTCCCAGGGCCAGCCCGGGGACGAACGTGAGCAGAAATTGTCCCCCCGACAGCTGGTCGAGGGTGCCTACCGCCTTGGCCAGCCAGACAAGATTGCGCCCGGGCAACAGCATGGTGGTCCCGAGCTTGAGGCCCGGGCATGCCCCGGCCACCCAGGCCAGCCCGACCAGCGGGTCGGGGCCGGGGCGCGTGAGCACCTCGGGCAGCCATAAGGAGTCGAACCCGGTGTCGCCGATGGCCCGCGCGAGTCGGACCAGGGCCTCGGGGCCGGCGCTCTCGCCTCCCCCGCTGATGCCGATCCGCACCTTCACCCGCCGGCTCCGGGTGCCGTGGCGAGCGCATCGATGGCGCGGGCGATGCCGTCGTCATCGACGTCTCGATGCGTGACGAAGCGCACCGTCTCGGGCGCGATCGCGTGGGCCAGCACGCCGTGACCCTCCAGGTGGGCCAGCAGCTTGTCGGCTTCGCCGTGATTGAACACCACGATGTTCGTACGGACGCTGTACGGGTCGATGGATCCCGGCCAGCGCTGCGCCACCGCCGCGGCCAACCGGGCCGCCCGGACGTGGTCCTCGGGAAGACGCGCAACCATCTCGTCCAGCGCCAGCAGCCCGGGCGCGGCCAGAACGCCGGCCTGGCGCATGCCACCGCCCAATCGTTTGCGGGCGAGCCGTCCTTCGCCGATGACGTCGTCCGGTCCGGCTAGGAGCGAGCCGACCGGTGCGCAGAGCCCCTTTGACAGGCAGCACATGACCGTCGTCGCCGCGGCGGCCCAGCTCGCCGCCGGCACACCGGTCGCGACCTCGGCGTTGAAGAGTCGCGCCCCGTCCATGTGGATCGGGACGTCGCCTGCCGCCTCGACCACAGAGCGCAACGCGGCCTCCGTCCACGTCGCTCCCGAGGCGGCCATGTGCGTATTCTCGATCGCGATCAGCGACACCGCCGGCTGGTGGTGTTCTGCGGCGTGGCGCGCTTGGCGCACCACGCCCGCGTCAAGCATGCCGTCGTGGTCGTCGAGCTCGATGAACTGCACGCCTGCATTCATGGCCGCCGCGCCGAACTCGTACGCGACGACGTGTTGGCGCCGGCCCGCAACGACGGCCGTGCCAGGCCGGGCGAGGACACGGATCGCGATTTGGTTCGCCATGACGCCCGAGGGTACGAACAGCGCGGCGGGCTTGCCCACCCGCGCCGCAAAGGCCTCCTCGAGCGCGCGCACCGTCGGGTCTTCCCCGTAGTCGTCGTCTCCGACCTCGGCCTCGGCCATGGCCCGGCGCATGGCCGCCGTGGGCCGCGTCACCGTGTCGCTGCGAAGGTCCACCACGTCGGGAGCACCGGAGGGACCTGACACCGAGCTCAGGTTAACGGCACCCCATGAGTAGCCTGCGGCGATGACCACCACGCCCCCTCCGTCCGGCCCCGACGTGGTGACCCTGCCGAGCGGACAGCACAGCATCCATGAGCTGCTCGGGGTCGAGGTCGTCGAGGCCGCTCCCGAACGCGTCGTCATGCGGCTTCCGGTGGACTGGCGGGTGCACCAGCCCTACGGGATCCTGCACGGGGGCGTCTCTGCGCTGCTGGCCGAATCGGCCGCCAGCTTCGGAGCCGCCCTCGCCGCCGGGCCGGGGCGGAGCGTCGTGGGGATCGAGTTGAACGCCAGCCACCTACGCTCGCTCCGAGAGGGTCACCTCACCGCCGACGCCACGCCAATCCGGGTGGGCCGCACCATCCAGGTCTGGCGGATCGTCCTGACCGACGACGAGGGACGGGCCATCTGCGAATCCCGTTGCACCCTCGCCGTCCTCGGCGCTCCCGGCGGCGCCACCGGCGCAGTCGTCCAACCCGGCCCTTCGGAATAGGCAGAGGCTCGGCACCGGCGTACTATGTCGGTGTGACTCAGGTGGGAAGTCGAGCGCTTCGCCCATCCCTGGGAATGATCCTCCCACCCACTACGCAGGGAGAACTCGTCGCGAACGATGGTACTACCATCAGTACCACCGACTGCGCGCCAGAACTGGCTGAGGTGTGCCGGCGCGCCGAGGCGACCGGGGCCGACTCGCTGTGGGCGGTTGACCACCTGTACTGGCCGCACCCGATCGGCGAACCAATGACTACGTTGACGGTGGCAGCCACAGCGACCACGCGGCCTGTGCTCGGAACGTGCGTCCTCCAGCTCCCGCTCCGCCGGCCTTCGGCGGTGGCGAAGCAGGCGAACGCCCTCCAGCTTCTTTCCGGCGGGCGTTTCGTCCTCGGGGTCGGCGTCGGCATCCACGAGGGCGAGTACGAGCGCGCCGACGTCGACTACCACCGGCGGGGCCGCCTCATGGACGAAGGAGTGGCCAAGGTGCGTCAGGCGTGGGCCGCCGACGGGACCTCGGACTACGTCATGGAGCCGGCCGCGGCGCCGGTACCGATTTGGTTCGGCGGTTCGAGCGACGCAGCCCGCCGGCGTGCGGCCGCGACGGGCAACGGCTGGATCCCGCTGTTCCTCACGCCCGACGACTACGCGTCGGCGCTTGGGATGCTGCGAAACGAGACGGAGGCGGCTGGACGCGACCCCGACGCCGTCACCGCAGGCGTCGTCGTGTTCGCGTGTGTCGGCGACGACAGCGCATCGGTGCGCGGCGCCGATTGGCTCTCCGAGATGTACCGGCTGCCGCCCAAAGCCTTCGCCCGTCACCTGGCGGCCGGCCCACCGGACGTGTGCGCCGAGCGGCTGCACCTCTACGCCGAGGCGGGCGCGCGCCACATCGTCGTGATGGTGGCCGCGTCCCCCGCCGTCGAGCACTTCGGGCAGCTTCGAGCCGCCTTCGCTCCCGGGGAGCGGGTGCTGGCAGGATCACCGGCATGAGCGGGCACCCCACAGAGGTCGCGATCCTCGGCGCGGGGATGACCGATATGAGCCGGCGCGACCTCGACCCGGAGACGATGACCGATCAGGCCGTCGGCGCGGCACTCGGCGACGCCGGGATCGCACCGTCCGACGTCGGTCTGGTGATCGTGGGCAACGCCATGGGCGGGCGTCTGAACGACCAGGGTTGCGTGCGGGGCCAGACCTGGCTGCGCAAGCTCGGCTTCAGCGATGCCGCCATCATCAACGTGGACAATTCGTGCGCCGGGGGTAGCTCGGCGCTGCACCTGGCGACCATGGCCGCCGGCGTCCAAGACCGTCCGGTCCTCGCCCTCGGCGTCGAGAAGATGTGGACGGGCAACCGAGCCGAGACGATGGCGGGGATCGAAGACGGCCTCCCGACCGAGTACCGGCTCGACCTGCACGCACGCCGTGAGTCCGAGGAAAACCCCGCCGGGAGCATCCTGATGGGCCTCAACAACCGCTGGGCCCTCCAACTGATGGAGGAGACCGGCACAACGCTGCCGCAGATCGCCTCGGCGGCCGTCAAGGCGTTCGACCACGCGGCGCGCAACCCGCTGGCCCAGTGCCAGCGCAGTGTGACCGTCGATGAGGTCCTCGAATCGCCTCAGGTGGCCGGCGTCCTCACCCGGCTCATGTGCAGCTCCTTCACCGACGGTGCGGCCGCGGTGATCTTGTCCGGACCGGCCATCACGGCGCCGCTGGAGGCGCCCCGCCTCGTCGGGTCTGTCGCGCGCTCGGGGAACGGCCTGATCGACTACCACGACCGGCTGAGGCAAACCGCCGATGCCGCGTGGGAGGTCTTCGGCTGGGGCCCCGGCGATGTGGACATCGTCGAACTGCACGACGCCACGGCGGCCGAGGAGCTCTTCGCCCTCGAGTCGCTCGGCTTCTTCGGCCCCGGTGAGGCCGGGCCCGCCACCGCAGCCGGCGCCACCCGGGTGGACTCCGCTGGCCTCGTCGTCAACCCGAGCGGCGGGCTGGTCGGCCGCGGGCATCCGCTCGGCGCCACCGGTCTGGCCCAGGTGGTCGAATTGGCCACCCAGCTCCGCGGCCGTGCCGGCGACCGCCAGGTGTCGGGCCCGCGGCTGGGGGTGGCAGTCAACACGGGCGGGATCATCTACGGCGATGCCGGGTTCGTGGGCATCCACGGAGTCCGCGCCGGGACGGTCGCGTGAGGGGGATTCGGATCACGGGTTGGGGCATTGCGGTTCCTGACAAGGTCGTCACCAACGACGACCTCGCCGTGCGCCTCGATACCAGTGACGAATGGATCGTCGAGCGCACCGGTATCCGCGAACGCCGCGTCGGCGGCACCACGAGTGGCCTCGCCATCGAAGCGGCGCAGGCGGCCCTCGCCCGGGCCGGCCGGACACCCGACGAGATCGACAACCTGGTGCTGGCCACCACAACGCCCGATGGCCTGGTGCCCGGCTCTGCGCCGACCGTGCAGCACGGCATCGGCATGCACGGCGGAGCGGTCGACCTCAACGCCGCCTGCTCGGGCTTCGTCTACGGCCTGGTCGCCGTGGCCGGGCTCATCGCCGTTGGTTCTGGGCCGGTGATCCTGATCGGCTCCGAGACGCTGACCCGCATCACCGATATGGACGACCGCAAGATCGCCATTCTGGTCGGTGACGGCGCCGGGGCCGTCGTCGTCGAACCGGTGGACGGCCCGGGTGCCCTGCTCAGCTGGAACCTGAACTCCGACGGCTCGCTCCGGCACCTTCTCAAGTGCGAGCATGGCGCCACGCTCTACATGGATGGCAAGGAGGTCTATCGCCGCGCCATCCGGGTCGTCGTCGAGTCGGCCGAACGCGCGATGGCTGACGCCGGGCTCGGTCCCGACGACATCACGTTGATGGTGCCGCACCAGGCCAATATCCGTATCATCCAGGCCGCCGGCCAGCGACTGGGCATCCCCGAGGAGCGCACCGCCATCGTGATCGACCGCTATGGCAACACGTCGTCGGCCTCCGTTCCCCTTGCCCTCAACGATGCGATCGAACACGGCCGCGTGCACGAGGGCGACCATCTCCTGCTGAGCGGGTTCGGTGGAGGGATGACGTGGGCCAGCGCAATCCTGCGCTGGACTACATGAATGACCCGGGCGGCGCGGACCTGACCCTGGTCGTCCTGGCCGCCGGTCGCGCCAAGCGATACGGCGGCTGCAAACCGCTGGCGCCGGTGGGCCCGCACGGCGAAGCGGTGATCGACCTGGTGGCTTCTGATGGGTTGGGCGCCGGCTTTTCCTCCGTCGTGCTGGTGCTCGGGCCGAGCACTGGACCCGCCGTCCGCTACCACGTGGAGCGCACCTGGCCCGATGCGGTCGACGTCCGCTTCGCGCTCCAACCTGAGCCCCGCGGCACGGTCGACGCCGTACTGAGCGCGGCGGAGTACATCGGCGACTCCCCCTACGGTGTGTGCAACGCAGACGACGTCTACGGGATCGCCGGCTGCACACTCTTGGCCCAGCACCTGCGCGCCAACGGCGAGGACAACGCACTGGTGGGCTACCGACTGGCCGACGCCATCGTCGGGTTCTCCCCGGTGACGCGCGGCATCTGCCGGGTCGACCCCAACGGCCGCCTCCTCGGCGTGGACGAGCGGCGCCAGGTCAGCGCGCTGCCCGAGGGCGGCTTCGTCGCCGCCGACGGGCGTGAGCCGGCGACGCTGCCTGGCGATGCCCGGGTTTCCATGAACCTGTGGGGCTTCACCCCGGACTTCCACAAGGTCCTCCAGAGCGCCCTGGACGCCGCCGTCGACGCCTCCGAAGAGAAGGAGGTGCTGCTGCCCGTGGTGGTGGCCGAATCCCTCGGGACGAGCTCCTTCGCGGTGCTGCCGGCCGAGGGCCGCTGCGTCGGCGTGACCCATCCCGACGACCTGGCCCTCGTGCAGGCCGAACTGAACCGCCAGGTCGCATCCGGGGAACGACCGGCGCGGCTCTGGCCGTCGCTGGGCTGAGGCGACTGAGCGAGCCGCGCCCCGGCTGACCCAGCCCAGGCAGGCGCCCATTTTCGTTTCCCCACGATCGGGCGCGGGGAACGCCCACGCGCGGCGTTACCGCTGTATGGGGAGCGGAGAGGACTATCGGGGCCCGGACGCGACGCAACCCCGAGTAACCGTTCGGCCTAAGCCTCCCGTGCTCCTCGGGGCCGCGTCAACGATGACCCGCTGGCACCGGGCTGAGGTCGTGTCGGACAACCCCTGCTCGAGCCGGCCTCGGCGACTCCAGGGAAGTCACCGTGACGCACCACGGACCATCTATGCACGAAGCTTCCTGCCCACTCCGGTCACGCTCCCCTTGCGAGGCTCGCTCCCATCCCTCGATCCCGCCTTGCAGCGTTCTCTCGGCTTCCCGCCGTTCCACCTTGCGGCTTCGCTTTGGGCTTCCCTCGCTTCCACCTTGCGGCGGTTGCTTGAGGTTCGGCGGGCTTTCGTCTCCGAACTGGAGTCAGATTGCGCTTCCCGTCACGCCAGGTCAATGGACTTTCGCGAAATCCAGATGTTCTCCCCACCTTTCTCCCCGTCATCCCCAAGCGGCGCCACCGCCGTCCCCAACTCTTCCCCATGCTGACCCCGACCCACCTCTCGAACGTGCGCCACCGGACGGCATTCGCGGCGGGCTTGGCCGCGGCCGTCCTGGCCTTGGCCCTCGGTGTGACGGCTGCCTTCACGCTGAACGCCCCGAACGCCGGGGCGGGTGCCGACCGTGAGGCGGGGGTCGGGCGGGTGGCGCACGTTGGACGGGTGTCCACCCTCAAGCCCGCGTCGAACCTCGGCTCCGCCGTCGGGGCCAGCGCGCTCGGACTGCCCGGCTCCTATTACCTGCCGCCCGCGCTGGCCGATGCATCCCGGCCCGGGCTCATCGACCGCACAGGCTGGGACGAGCCGGACCCCTTCGTCTTCGTGCAGGACGGCAGCGACTACCTGTTCACGTCACAGAGCAACCAACCCCAGAACGTGCCGGTGCGCTCTGGCGCAGCGTACGGTCAGTGGGGGGCGCAAAGCGACGCACTCCCGGACCCGCCGGCCTGGTCGACGCCCGGGATCTTCTGGGCGCCTGATGTCGCGCAATTCGGCAGCCACTACATCCTGTATTTCTCCTCCCAACTTTCCTCGGCGTCCCAGCACACCATGTGCATCGGTGACGCCATCAGCACGACCCCCGCCGGCCCCTACATCGCGTCACCGGCGCCATTCATCTGCCAGCTCACGCTCGGAGGCTCGATCGACCCCCGCGTCTTCGAGGACACCAACGGACAGGCGTACATGGTGTGGAAGTCGGATCAGAACTCCCGGTCGGCCTCGTACGACACGCAGATCTGGAGCCAACGCCTCAGCGTTGACGGGATGCATCTCGCCGGCTCGCCCACCGAGATCTTTGCTCCTGACGAGCCGTGGCAGGGGTCGATCGTCGAGGCGCCGCAGATCGAGCTCGTGAAGGGGACCTACTACCTCTTCTACTCGGGCAACCAGTACAACACGCCCGGTTACGCGATCGGTGTGGCCCAGTGCGCCGGCCCTCTGGGACCCTGTGACGACACGACGGGCGCACCGCTGCTGGGATCGAACCTGCAGGGCTGGGGGCCCGGGGAAGAATCGCTCTTCACGAATAACGCCGGCGTCTGGATGGTGTACTCGCCCTGGTTCGCCAACACGTCGAGCGCGGGCCCCACGCGACCGGTGGCGCTGGCCCACCTGGGCTTCGGTCCGGACGGGCCCTATCTGGCGGCGCCACTCGAAACCGGCGCCGCGACGACAGCGACCGCGGCGGCCAGGGCGCCCTGACCTCGCTCGCACCCGATCACAGCGGCGTCACGTAGGCGCCCGAGATCCCGCCGTCGACGAGGAACGTCGACGCGGTGATGAACGAGGCGTCGTCGCTGGCCAGGAACGCCGCTGCCGCCGCGATCTCCGATGCCTCGCCGAAGCGCCCCATCGGGATGTGCACGAGGCGGCGCGCCGCCCGCTCGGGGTCCTTGGCGAAGAGCTCGGCCAGCAGCGGCGTGTTGACGGGCCCCGGGCACAAGGCGTTGACGCGTACCCCTTGGCGTGCGAATTGCACGCCGAGCTCGCGGGACATCGCCAGCACTCCGCCCTTGCTCGCGGTGTAGCTGATCTGACTCGTCGCGGCGCCCAGCACCGCAACGAACGAGGCGGTGTTGATGATCGACCCCTTTCCCCGCGCCAGCAGGTGGGGCAGCGCGTGCTTGCAGCACAGGTAGACCGAGGTGAGGTTCACCCGCTGCACGCGATCCCACGCCTCGAGGCCTGTCTCGAGAATGGAATCGTCGTCGGGCGGGCTGATGCCGGCGTTGTTGCAACAGATGTCGAGACCGCCGTAGCGGGCGGCGACCTCGCCGTACAGCGCCTCGACCTCGTCCGAGGAGGTCACGTCGGCCCGCACGAACATGCCGCCTACCGCGGCTGCGACCTCCTCGCCCGCGTCCTCGTCCAGGTCGACGACGGCAACGCTGGCCCCCTCGGCCGCGAAACGCTCGCACATGGCGCGCCCGATGCCGCTCGCGCCGCCGGTGACGACGGCCACCTTCCCGGCGAGCCGGTAGGCGTAAGGGATGGGGTCGGTCATCTCACTCCTTCGTTCCTTCGTTGCGCCGGCACCCGGTGGGCCGCGCGCTTACTCCGAGCTGATGAAGACGTTCTTCACGTCGCTGAAGGCGTCCAGCGCATCGGGACCGAGCTCGCGGCCGATGCCCGACTGTTTCATGCCGCCAAAGGGGGTCCAGTAGCGCACCGACGAGTGCGAGTTGACCGACAGCGTGCCGGTCTCGACCGCTCTGGCCACGCGCAGCGCTCGGCCGATGTCGCGCGTCCACAGCGAACCGGAAAGGCCGTAGGGCGTGTCGTTGGCAAGGCGCACCGCGTCCGCCTCGTCATCGAAAGGGATGACGACCACCACCGGCCCGAAGATCTCTTCGGTCGCGGCACGCGCCTGGGGCGTCACTGGCGCCAACACCGTCGGGGCGAACCAGTTGCCGGCACCGTCGGGACACGACCCGCGCACGGCGACCGGGGCATCGTCAGGCACGAACGACGCCACGCGCGCCAGGTGTTCGGCCGAGATGAGCGGCCCCATCTCACTCGACTCCTCGCTCGGGTCCCCGACGGCGACACCCTGCACGGCCGGCTCGAGCAGCTCCATGAAGCGGTCGTAGACCGTGCGCTCGACCAGGATGCGTGAACGGGCGCAGCAGTCCTGTCCGGCGTTGTCGAAGACGCCGTACGGGGCCCGGGCGGCAGCCAGTTCGAGGTCCGCGTCGGCAAAGACGATGTTGGCGGACTTGCCACCGAGCTCGAGTGTCACCCGCTTGACCTGGTCCGCACAGCCCGCCATGACGGCGCGACCGACCTCGGTGGAGCCGGTGAAGCAGACCTTGCGCACCGCGGGATGGGTGACGAAGCGCTCCCCGACGACGCTCCCCTTCCCCGGCAGGACCTGCAGGACGTCGGGCGGTAGCCCGGCCTCGAGAGCCAGCTCGCCGATCCGCCGCGCGCTGAGCGGCGTCAGCTCCGCCGGCTTGAGTACCACGGTGTTGCCGGCGGCCAGCGCGGGGGCCAAGCCCCAGCCGGCGATCGCCATCGGGAAGTTCCAGGGCACGATCACCCCGACGACGCCCAGGGGCTCGTAGAAGGTGACGTCGATGCCGCCTGGGACAGGGATCTGGCGGCCGCTGTGTCGTTCGGGCGCGGCCGCGTAGAACTCCAGGACGTCGCGCACGTTGCCCGCCTCCCAGCGGGCGTTGGCGATGACGTGGCCGGCGTTGGCCACCTCGAGCGCCGCCAGCTCCTCGCGCCGCGCGTCCACGACAGCAGCGAAGCGTCGGAGCAGTCGGGCCCGGTCGCCGGGTGAGACGTCACGCCAGGCCGGAAAGGCCGCCGCGGCGCGTTCGATGGCCGCGTCGGTCTCCTCTGCCGTGAGGCCCGGCACGGTCTCGATCACCTCGCCGGTGGCGGGGTTGCGCACGTCCACAGGGGGATCTTTGCCGAAGTCGGGCTACCCGCTCGACGCAGCGCCCCCGCCGGCGCCCGGGCGGCGCCGGTACAGTGCGGGGCCGTGCCCGAGCCCGCAGCCCCACCGACCACCGTCCAGTTCAACCTGGCCAAGGCGTTCGACGCGCTCGTCGAGTCCCTGGCCGACCGCGAATGCATCGTGTGGCGGGACCGCCGGCTCACCTACGCACAGGTGGCCGAACGCTCCCGCCGGCTGGCTTCGTACCTCCATGGCCGCGGCCTCACCGTGCAGCGGGAGCGGCCCGAATTGCAGGGGTGGGAATCGGGGCAGGACCATGTGGCCCTCGCTCTCTACAACGGCAACGAGTACCTCGAGGGCATGTTGGGCTGCTACGCCGCCCGCCTCGCCCCCTTCAACGTCAACTACCGCTACGTCGGCGAGGAGCTGCGGTACCTGCTCGACGACGCCCGGCCGCGCGCGCTCATCCTGCACTCCTCGCTCGCCCCGACCCTCGCCGAGGTGCTGCCCACGTTGAAGGAGCCGCCCGACGTGCTGCTCCAGGTCACCGACGATTCAGGCGCTGACCTCCTCCCCGGGGCGGAGTGGTACGAGGAGGCCTTGGCCAAATCCTCGCCCGAGGGCGCACCGGTCGACCCTTCCCCCGACGACCTCTACATCCTCTACACCGGGGGCACCACGGGCATGCCCAAGGGCGTGCTGTGGCGCCAGCACGACATCTTCATGGCCGCGATGGGCGGGCGGAAGGTCGGCACCTGGGAGGTCGTGACGAGCTACGAGGGGTTGACAGAGCGACTTGGCGAGAGCTTCCCGCTCAAGCTGCTGGTGCTGCCGCCGCTCATGCACGGCGCGGCGCAATGGGCGTGCTTCATGCTTATGGCCCAGGGGGCGACGCTCGTGTTCCCCGACGACACCCGCCGCGTCGAGCCCGACGACGTCTGGTCGACGGTCGAGCGGGAGAAGGCAAACACCATGACGATTGTGGGCGACGCCATCTTGCGCCCGCTCCTGTTGCAGCTCGACAAGAAGAGTTACGACCTCACTTCCTTCTTCGCCGTCGGCAACGGCGGCGCCCCGCTCACGCCGGCCGTGCGCGCCATGGCCACAGAACGGTTGCCCAACCTGATCATCTCGGACTCGGCCGGCTCGTCGGAGACCGGCGCGCAGATGCACGTCACGTCGGCCGATGCAGTCGACGTCGGCACCTTCATCCCGGGGCCCGGCACCGTGGTAGTGGACGAGGAACTGCACCACGTGCTGCCGCCCGGCCACGAAGGCAACGGCTGGCTGGCCCAGACGGGGAACGTGCCCCTCGGGTACCTGGGCGACGAGACCAAGACGGCCCGCACCTTCCCCGTGATCGACGGCGTCCGTTACTCCATCCCCGGCGACCGGTCCCGCCACCTGGCCGACGGCTCGGTCCAGCTGCTCGGACGCGACTCGGTCACCGTCAACTCGGGCGGCGAGAAGATCTTCGTCGAAGAGGTCGAGCGCGCCATTGCCGGGCACCCGTCGGTGGCCGACGTCGTGGTCACTGGTCGCCCGTCGGAGCGCTGGGGCTCCGAAGTGGTGGCCGTCGTGCAGTTGGCCGAGGGCGCTGTCGGCGACGAGGCCTCCATCATCGAGCACGCCTCGGCCCATATCGCCCGCTTCAAGCTGCCCAAGCAGGTGGTGTTCGTGGAGATGATCCAGCGCTCGCCCTCGGGCAAGGCGGACTACCGCTGGGCGGCCGAGACCGCCGTCAAGGAGGCGTAGACCCGACCGTGCCGAAGCTGGCCGACGCGCCAGGACCGATCGTCGCGACGGCACGGTTGGTCTTGCGACCGTTCGATGACATGGACCGCGCTCCGTTCTTCGCGCTGAACACACATCCGCTCGTGGTCGAATCGCTGGGCTCGTCGCCCACGCGGGCCGAGAGCGACGCCATGTTGGAGCGCTATTCGGCCGAGATGGACCGCGAGGGTTGGGGCCTGTGGGCGCTCGCAGAGTCGGCGGCGGGCGAAGGCGAGACCGGGGCGCCTTTCGTCGGCATGGTGGGCCTGCACCGGGTGCGACCCGTGCTGCCCTGCGCCCCGGCGGTGGAGATCGGCTGGCGGCTCCACCCCGACCACTGGGGCCACGGTTACGCCACCGAGGCGGCGGCGGCGTCCCTGCGCTTTGGCTTCGAGAACGATCTGACCGAGATCGTGGCGTTCACCACCACGGTCAACACCCGCTCCCGGGCCGTGATGGAGCGCATCGGCATGCGCCACGACGCCGCCGGCGACTTCGACCATCCCTCGGTGCCAGAGGGCAGTCCTCTCCGTCGCCACGTGCTCTATCGGGTGGCGGCGACGGATGGAGCCGGGCCCTGGGGCCCGGGGTCACAGGTGCGCCCTACGGTGGCGC
>DASZLL010000088.1:0-3364 GCA_035552395.1 Acidimicrobiales bacterium | reverse complement strand
TCCGTGTCGAACGCTCGATTCGGGCTCAGGCCGTGACGACCGCCTCGAAGTGTTCGACCACGGGGAAGGGGTCGTAGAAGTGGTGCAATGCGGCGCGCCACTCGTCGTAGGCCGGAGAACCCCGGAAGCCCTCGGTGTGGTCTTCGAGGCGTTCCCACTCGACGAGCAGCAGGAAGCGGCTCGGGCGTTCCACGCAGCGCTCGACCCTGAGTGCGACGAATCCCGGGCTGGCCGCGATGAGGGACTTGGCGCGCTCCATCGACGCCGTGAATTCGAGCTCTCGGCCGGGCAGCACCTCGAGCACTGCGTGCTCGGTGATCACGCGCCGGCCAGCAACCGCTCGCGCAACGCAGGATCGGTGGCCGCGTCGATCGCCGTCCAGGCCAGGGCCACCGCGCCGTCGCGGACTGCGGCGTCGGCCGACGGCGTCACGCATGCGGCGGCGAACTCGCGCTGGTGATTGACCGCCCCACCCGCCTCGATGCCGATGAGCGGATGGATCGTCGGCACGGCGAGGGACACATTGGCCATGTCGGTCGAGAACGTCGGCTGCGGCGCGCCCGCATCGTCCGCCTCGAATCGCCGACCTAAGGCCTCCGCGTTGGTGCGGTAGGCGCCGAGGAGTGCGGGGTCCGGCTCCATGTGTGAGTACACGGGCGACAGCTCCTCGTACTCGAGCGTGCATCCGGTGGCGAGCGCCCCCGCTTCGAAGCACGCCTCGACCCGTGGGCGCAACGCGGCCAGTCCGGCGGAGGTGCGCGAGCGGACCATGAAACGACCGGCGATGGCACCAGGGATCACGTTGGCGGCGCCGGGGCTTTCGGTCACCACCCCGTGGATCTGGTCGCCGGGCGGCAGCTGTTGGCGCAGGAGGCCGATGGCGACCTGTGCCACCGTCAGCGCGTCCTGCGCGTTGATCCCCTCCCAGGGCGAGGCCGAGGCGTGCGCCTCGCGCCCTCGGTAGCGGACGTCGAAGTGCGCAACGGCGAGGCAGGTCGCGGTGAGGCGCTCGGCCGGCCAGGGGTGCACCATCATCGCGGCGTGGACGCCCCGGAAGGCGCCCCGCTCGAGCATCAGGACCTTGCCGCCCCCACCTTCCTCCGCGGGGGTGCCGAGGACGCGCACGGACAGGCCGATGTCGTCGGCCACCGAGGCGAGTGCCAAGCCGGCGCCGACTGCGGTGGCGGCGATGATGTTGTGGCCGCAGGCGTGGCCGACCTTGGGCAGCGCGTCGTACTCGGCGCACACCGCGACGACGAGGTCGCCCGAGCCGGCACGTGATTCGAGCGCGGTGTCCAGGTCGTAGACGCCCTCTTGGACCTCCATCCCTCCCGCCCGCATCGCTTCGGCCACCGCGCGCGACGAGACCGTCTCGCCATAGCAGAGCTCGGGGTGTTCGTGGACGAAGTGGCTGAGCGCCACCAACTCGTCCAGCCGGCGGTCAACGACTGCGGCGGCAGCGTCCTTGGCCTCTGCGGCGGAGGCCGGGCCGGCGGGCACCTACTCGATGACCGCCACGATGTCGCCCGCGCCGACCGAGTCGCCGGCGCTGACGCGCACCTCCTTGACGACCCCGTCCTTCTCGGCGGCCACGGCGTTCTCCATCTTCATTGCCTCGAGCAGGCAGATGGTCTGCCCCACCTCGACGACATCGCCCACCGCCACGAGCACCTTGACGATCGTGCCCTGCATCGGCACCGAGACCTGCCCCGTACCCACACCGGCGACCGCGGAAGATGCGGCACGCTTGGGCCGGCCGGCTGCGCGGGCCGTGCCGGTGGCGGGGCCCAGGTCCGGCACCCACAGACGCACCGAGAAGCGGCGGCCGTCGACCTCCGCGGTGACGTCGCGTTCGACGGTTGGCACATCTTCCTCGCCGGCCGTCCGTGCCGGCGGGGCCGGAGCTTCGGCCACCAAGCCGCTCAGGTCGAGCGTCTCCTCGACCCACTTCGTCGAGTGTCTCGCCGCGGCGAAGTCGGGGTGGCTGAGGATGGCTTCGTGCGCCGGCAGCGTGGTGGCGACGCCGCTGATGCTCGTCTCGGCCAGGGCGCGGAGCATGCGCCGGCGTGCCGCCTCGCGGTCAGGGGCCCAGACGATCAGCTTGGCGATGAGGTTGTCGTAATACTGCGAGACCGTGTCGCCCGTCTCGTAGCCGGCGTCCAGGCGGACGCCCGGGCCGGAGGGTTGGTGGAAGGACGTGAGCGTGCCCGGTGAGGGGGAGAAGCGGCCGCCGCTCGGGTCCTCGGCGTTGATGCGCACCTCGATGGCGTGCCCGTTGCGGGCGATGTCGTCCTGGGTGAAGTCGAGTGCCTCACCCGAGGCGATCCGGATCTGCCAGGCGACGAGGTCCAAACCGGTCACCAACTCGGTCACTGGGTGCTCGACCTGGAGCCGGGTGTTCATCTCCAAGAAGTAGAACTCGCCGTCCTGGTACAGGAACTCGACCGTGCCGGCGTTGTAGTAGCCGCACGCCTCGGACACCTTGACCGCCGCCGCACCCATGGCCCGGCGGATCTCTTCGGGGAACTCGGGCGCGGGGCTCTCCTCGACCAGCTTCTGGTGTCGACGCTGGGCCGAGCAATCGCGCTCGCCGAGCCAGAGCGTGTGACCGTGCTGGTCGGCCAGCACCTGCATCTCGACGTGCCGCGGCCAAGCGAGGTAGCGCTCGAGGTAGATCTCGGGTCGGCCGAAGTACGCCTGGGCCTCGCGGGCCGCCGACTCCATGGACTCGGCCGCCTCGGCCGCGGAGGCGACGACCTTCATGCCGCGTCCACCTCCTCCGTAGGCGGCCTTGATGGCCACGGGCCAGCCGTGCTCTTCGCCGAAGGACACGACCTCGTCGGGCGAGGTGAGGGGCTCGGAGCGGCCGGGTACCCCCTCCACGCCCGCCTTCTCGGCGGCCAGGCGCGAGCTGATCTTGTCGCCCATGACCTCGATCGCCTCGGGGGGTGGCCCGATGAACGTGACCCCCCGCTCGGTGATGGCCCGCGCGAAGTCGGTGTTCTCGGAGAAGAAGCCGTAGCCGGGGTGGACGCCGTCGGCGCCGCTCTGCTCGATGGCCTTCAGGATGGCCTCGGTGTTCAGGTAGCTCTCGGCCGCCGACTCGCCGCCGAGTGCGTAGGCCTCGTCGGCCATGCGCACGTGGAGCGCGTCCCGGTCCAGGTTGGAGTACACGGCGACGGTGCCGATGCCCATCTCGCGGCACGTCCGGATGACGCGGACGGCGATCTCGCCGCGGTTGGCAATGAGGATCTTGTCGAGCACGCTGGGTTTTTCCTCCGCTGGACGGGTCCTTCACAATTGCACGCGCCGTATGGTGTCTGCCATGTGGGCCGGCACGTGGGAGATCCGCCGGTTCGAAGAG
>DASZLL010000087.1:0-1536 GCA_035552395.1 Acidimicrobiales bacterium | reverse complement strand
ATACGCCGGAGGAGATGCCGCGACCGCCGACTACGAAACCGTCAGCACGGGCACCACAAAGCACGCTGAGTCGGTGCGCATCACCTACGACCCGACGCAGGTCACCTACGGCCAGCTGTTGCGGGTCTTTTTCGGCGTCGTTCAGGATCCGACCGAACTCAACTATCAAGGCCCCGACGTCGGCCCGCAGTACCGCTCAGCGATCTTCACGCAGAACGACAGCCAGCAGAAGGTCGCCAATGCCTACATCGCTCAGCTGAACCAGGCGGGCGCATTCCCTGCGCCGATTGTCACCACCGTGTCGTCGGGAGCGTCGTTCTTCCCGGCCGAGGCGTACCACCAGGACTATCTCAACCTGCATCCGAACAACGCCTACATCGTCGCCAACGACCTGCCCAAGCTGGGCGCGCTCAAGTCGGACTTCCCGGACCTCTATCGCGACTAGCTGTCGGCGACCTCCGATAACCTGCCAAGGTGAGCTCGCCAGAGGCTGATCCAGTTCCGCCCGAGGCGCGTCGTTCGTGGCGTGAACTGGCCGACGAGGTGCGCGAACACCAGTTCCGCTACTACGTGCGTGACGCGCCGATCATCTCCGACGCGGACTTCGACACACTGCTGCGCCGCCTTGGCGCGCTGGAGGACGAGCACCCGGAGTTACGCACGCCCGACTCACCGACCCAGCTCGTCGGCGGCGCCGGCTTCGCCACGGACTTCACCTCCGCCGATCATCTCGAGCGGATGCTGTCGCTCGACAACGTGTTCAGCGCCGAGGAATTCGAGCTGTGGGCCGGGCGCGTTCGCGGCGAAGTCGGCAAGGACGTGCCGTATCTCTGCGAGCTCAAGATCGACGGCGTCGCGCTGGCTCTGGTCTACCGCAACGGCCGGCTGGTTCGGGCCGCGACCCGTGGCGACGGGCGCACCGGGGAGGACGTCACGCTCAACGCACGCACCATCGACGACGTACCCGAGCGGCTGACCCCCAGCGACGACCATCCAGTGCCCGACGTGCTCGAGGTGCGCGGCGAGGTGTTCTTCCGGCTCGCCGATTTCGAGGCCCTCAACGCTGCCCTCGTCGAGGATGGCAAGACGCCGTTCGCCAATCCACGCAACAGCGCGGCGGGGTCGCTTCGGCAGAAGGATCCGGCCGTGACGGCCCGCCGCAAACTCCGGATGATCTGCCACGGGCTGGGGCACGTGGAGGGCTACCGGCCGGACACTCTGCACGACGCGTACCTGGCGCTGGCCGCGTGGGGGTTGCCGGTCTCCAACCACACCACCCGGGTGGACAGTGCGGCCGATGCCCTTGAGCGGATCGCCTATTGGGGCGAGCACCGCCACGACGTGGATCACGAAATCGACGGCGTCGTAGTCAAAGTCGACGACGTGACGCTACAGCGCAGGCTCGGCTCGACGTCGCGGGCGCCTCGTTGGGCGATCGCCTACAAGTACCCGCCGCAGGAGGTTCAGACCGAACTGCTCGACATCCGGGTCAATGTCGGCCGGACCGGACGGGTCACGCCGTTTGCGTTCATGACG
>DASZLL010000086.1:0-1856 GCA_035552395.1 Acidimicrobiales bacterium | reverse complement strand
GGCGAACCGTCCCTCCAGATCCCACCAGTTGGCCGAGCGGAAACGGATCCTCGCCCGCTCGCGCTCGACGAGGATCCGAGTGGCGACGCTCTGCACCCGCCCGGCCGACAGCTTGGGCAGCACCTTCTTCCAGAGCACCGGAGAGACCTCGTAGCCGTAGAGGCGGTCGAGGATCCGGCGCGCCTCCTGGGCGTCCACCAGCCGGCGATCCAGGTCCCTCCAGTCGTCGACCGCCCGCTCGATGGCGCCGCGGGTGATCTCGTGGAAGACCATGCGCTTGACCGGCACGCGGGGAGCCAGCACCTCCATCAGATGCCAGGCGATCGACTCTCCTTCACGGTCCTCGTCAGTGGCGAGGTAGACCTCGCTGGCGTCGCGCATCAGGCTCTTCAGCTTGCTGACTTGCGCCTTCTTCTCCTTGGCCACGACGTACAGCGGCTTGAAACCGTTGTCGACATCAACACCGAGGCGCGCCCACGGCTCGGCCTTGAAGGCGGCCGGCACGTCGGCTGCGCTCCGGGGCAGGTCGCGGATGTGGCCGATCGACGATTCGACGACCACGTCGCGCCCGAGAAACCCGGCGATGGTCTTCGCCTTGGCGGGCGATTCGACGATAACGAGCGGTTTAGGCATGACTGGACCCCACGCTGGGATGACGGCCGGGCGCTGTCAAGCCCCTCGGCCAACCAGACGACGGTACCGTCCGCCGCAGGCCCGGCGGTGACGGGCCGGGCAAAATCCGCCCTGAGCTGGTCTCACGTGTGGCCATCCTGGTGGCCGACAGCCGGCGCCGAGGATGGCGATTGGAGCCGGCCCTTCACCTCGAGGAGCCTGTCCCGCAGGTCGTGCTCCTCCTGGCCCAGGTCGACCACCCACTGGTCGATGGCCGCGCTCAGGGAAGCCTTGGTCTGGGTGGGATGCACAGCGGCGGCACCGGCGGGAGCGCCAGCCGCGACCTCGACGGGCTCGCCAGCGGGAGCGCCACCGCCCACGCCCTCGGTCTTGCGCTTGGAGAAGGCGATGGCGGCGAGCAGGACGGCCAGGGCGACGCCAGCGATGGCGTAGCGCGCCGCGGTGTTGTGACGCTGGGTGATGACGAGGGGCAGGATGAGGAGCGACACCAGGTTCATGACCTTGATGAGCGGGTTGAGGGCGGGGCCGGCGGTGTCCTTGAAGGGATCGCCGACGGTGTCGCCGATGACGGCAGCCTTGTGGGCCTCGGAGCCCTTGCCGCCTTCGTGGCCGTCCTCGATGTACTTCTTGGCGTTGTCCCACGCCCCGCCGGAGTTGTTGAGGAAGTTGGCCATCAGCTGGCCGGTCAGGATGGCGGCGGCGAGAAACGCGCCGAGGGCGAGGTAGTTGATACCGAAGCCGATGATGATCGGTGTGAGCACGGCGAGCAGGGCGGGAGTGGCCAGCTCGCGTTGGGCGGCGGCGGTGCATATTTCGATCACGCGTCCGTACTCGGGCTTTTCGGTGCCGTCCATGATGCCCCGGTGCTCTCGGAACTGCCGGCGCACCTCCTGGACCACGGTGCCCGCCGTTCGGCCCACGGCCCGGATGGCGAGCGCGGAGAACATGAAGGCGACCGATCCGCCGATCAGCAGGCCGATGAACGTGGTCGGGTTGGCCACGTTGATCTGGGTCAGGGCGTTGTTGAACAGCGCCGACCCCGTGGCCCCGATGTTGAGCTGATTGCCGATCGTCTCGATGAACGAGGCGAAGAGGGCAACGGCGGCGATGACCGCCGAGCCGATGGCGACACCCTTGGTGATGGCCTTGGTCGTGTTGCCGACGGCGTCGAGGCTGACCATGACCCGCTCGGCCTCGCCGCCGAACTCGCCCGACATCTCGGC
>DASZLL010000085.1:0-18982 GCA_035552395.1 Acidimicrobiales bacterium | reverse complement strand
CGCCTCGAGCTGGATCGGGTGCGCCGGGTCGCACAAGGTGTCGCCCGTCGTCGTGTTCTTGAGCCCGACCACCGCCATGATGTCGCCGGCGAAGATGGCGTCCTTGTCCTCGCGGTGGTTGGCGTGCATCTGCAGGATGCGACCCACCCGCTCCTTCTTGTCCTTGGTCGAGTTGCTGACCGTCGCCCCCTTGGCCAGCATGCCCGAGTAGACGCGGATGTAGGTCAGCTTACCGACGAAGGGGTCGGTCATGATCTTGAAGGCCAGCGCGCTGAAGGCGTCGGAGTCGTCGGCCTTGCGCTCCTCGATGTCGTCCGGCTTCCCGGGCCGGTGGCCCTCGGTCGGCGGCAGGTCGAGCGGGCTGGGGAGGTAGTCGATGACGGCGTCGAGCATCGGCTGCACGCCCTTGTTCTTGAACGCCGAGCCGCACAGCACCGGTACCACGGACGCGGCCAGCGTGGCCGTGCGCAGGGCGCGGCGCAGGTCGTCGGCGGTGATCGGCTCCTCCGAGAGGTACTTCTCCATGATCGTGTCGTCGTAGTTGGACACGACGTCGATCAGCTGGTGGCGGGCGTCCTCGACGTCGGATGCCATGTCGGCCGGGACCTCGAGCGTCTCCCACTCCTCGCCCATGTCGGACGACCAGACGAGGGCCTTCTCGGTGAGCAGGTCGATGACGCCCTTGAACTCGGACTCGGCGCCGATCGGCAGCTGGATCACCGCCGGCAGCGCGTCGAGGCGATCGCGGATCATCTCCACCGTGCGCTCGAAGTCGGCGCCGATGCGGTCCATCTTGTTGACGAAGCAGATGCGCGGCACGTTGTATTTGTTGGCCTGGCGCCACACCGTCTCGGTCTGCGGCTCCACGCCGGCCACGGCGTCGAAGACCGCCACCGCACCGTCGAGCACGCGCAGCGAGCGCTCGACCTCGACCGTGAAGTCGACGTGGCCGGGGGTGTCGATGATGTTGATCCAGTTGTCGCGCCAGCTGCAGGTGGTGGCGGCCGAGGTGATGGTGATGCCGCGCTCTTGCTCCTGGACCATCCAGTCCATCGTCGCGGCGCCTTCGTGCACCTCACCGATCTTGTAGTTGCGGCCGGTGTAATAGAGGATGCGCTCGGTCGTCGTCGTCTTGCCCGCGTCGATGTGCGCCATGATCCCGATGTTGCGGGTCTTGGCGAGCGGGAAGTCGCGTGCGGGTGCGGGGTCAGCCATGACGGGGTGTCCTGAGAATCGGGTCCACTACCAGCGGTAGTGAGCGAAGGCGCGGTTGGACTCCGCCATCTTGTGCATGTCCTCGCGGCGCTTCACCGACGCGCCGATGTTGTTCGAGGCATCGAGGATCTCGTTGGCCAGGCGCTCGGCCATCGTCTTCTCACGCCGCTGGCGCGAGAACGTGGTCAGCCAGCGGATGGCCAGCGTCGTGGCGCGGCGGGGCCGCACCTCGACCGGCACCTGGTAGGTGGCGCCACCGACGCGGCGGCTCTTCACCTCGACCTCGGGCCGGGTGTTCTCGACGGCGCGCTTGAGCGCGGCGACGGGGTCGCCGCCGGACTTCTCCTGCACCTGCTCGAGGGCGGTGTAGACGATGCGCTCGGCCAGCGTGCGCTTGCCGCGCGAAAGGATCTTGTTGACGACCTGGGTCACCAGGACGGAGCGGTAGACCGGGTCCGGGGCGAGCTCGCGGCGGGTGGCGGGTCCGTTACGGGGCATGCCTAGGACTCCTTCTTGGCGCCGTAGCGGCTGCGGGCCTGGGCGCGCTCGCGCACGCCGGAGGTGTCGAGCGCGCCGCGGACGACCTTGTAGCGGACGCCGGGCAGGTCCTTCACCCGGCCACCGCGGACGAGGACGATGGAGTGCTCCTGGAGGTTGTGACCCACGCCGGGGATGTAGGCGGTGATCTCGACGCCCGAGCTGAGGCGGACGCGGGCCACCTTGCGCAGGGCCGAGTTCGGCTTCTTGGGCGTGGTGGTGTAGACGCGCGTGCAGACGCCCCGGCGCTGGGGCGCGCCCTTCAGGGCGGGGGTCTTGGTCTTGGTCACCTTGGCCTGCCGTCCCTTACGGACGAGCTGGGCAATTGTGGGCACGCGCTACCTCTCGGAACGAAAAAAGTTGGTCACCCGGTGCTGGCGCTCGCGCGCCGGCCGAAGCCGCACTAGGCAGGAAGAACAGTCTAGCGGGTGCCTAGGGGTTGGACAATCGCGCCGGGGGAGGTCAGAGCGGCGTCCGCCGGGGGTCGGCCGGCCGCCCCTTGCTACGCCGCCCGGGACCCGGCGAGGGCCCCGGCCCGTTCCTCCCCGCCGATGGGCACGGTCGGGTCGCGCGGCGCCACCAGCCCGCTCCACCAGCCGTTGAAGCGGGAGTAGATGAGCGGGAGGATGCCCTCGGAGTAGAAGGCCAGGACGATCGTGCCGGCCCCGATGAAGACGTCCTGGGCGTTCGCGGGCAAGAAGCCCAGGGCCAGGCCTCCGGCCAACGCCCCGCTGCAGACGGAGGCGCCGCCGATGGCGACGACGGCCAGGATGAGCAGGCTCTCGAACATCTCGAAATCGGTCCCCGTGGCGACCGAGCTCGCGGCGCCGTAGAGCGCCCCGGCCACCCCGGCCATGGCGGCCGAGAGCATGAAGACGCCCAGCTTGGTGGTGCGCAGCGAGAGGCCGAGGGTGGCGCAGGCCGCCTCGGAGTCCTTCATGCCCACCAGCACCCGGCCGAAGGGCCCGCGCCGCAGGGCCAGGATGCCCATGGAGAAGACGGCGAACACCACGGCCAAGAAGATGGTGAAGGACCGGGGCGACGTCATGTGCAGGCCGAAGATCGAGGGCTTGGGGATGGCGGCCGACCCGTTGAAGCCGAAGATGGCCGACCACGGGAAGATGGCGTTGTCCATGGCGGTGGCGAAGGCCATGGTCAAAAGGGCCAGGTAGAGCCCGCGGACCCGGAGGGTGGGCCAGGCCAGGAGCGCGCCCACCCCGCCGGCCAGCCCGGCCGCCGCCAAGATGCCCCAGAACGAACCGCCCGCACCCCACTTGTACATGGCGAAGGCGCCGAGGCCGGCGAAGGACAGCTGGCAGATGGAGATGAACCCGCCGTAGCCGGTCAGCGGGACCAAGGACAGGCAGATGAGGGCGAACGCGAGCCCGATGCCCAGCTTGATGACGTTGCCCGGATCCATGAACGCGGTCGCGACGATGACGGCCGCCACGAGCAGGACCGACCCCTGGACCGAGCGTAAGAAGCTGGCCGGCGCCAGGGGGGCATGGCGCTGGGCCGCGCCCGTGCGGAGGCGGTGCGCCGGCAGGGCGAGGATGAAGACGAAGAGGAGGATCGACGGCACCGACTGGGTGAGCAGGCCCTGGACCGGGGCCGAGGCCCAGAAGGCCCCGCTGTTGGGCACGTAGCCCTGGGCGTACGACGAGGCGAGGCCGACGATGAGGCCGCCGAGGAACGTCATGGGCAGGCTGCGCAGGCGCCCGAACACCGCCGCCGCGTAGGCGTCGATCACCAGCAGGGTGAGGATGAGCGGCTGCAGCTGGAGCCGCGGTGCGACCAGGATCCCGGCCACCGAGGCCAGCGAGGCGCCGATCGACCAGCTGAGCGTGGAGAGCTGCCAGGCCCGCCCGCCGAAGAGCCCGACCAGCGGCCGGTTGTCGACCACGCCCCGCATCGCGATGCCGGTGCGGGTGCGATAGAGGAAGAGGCGCAACAAGACGGCGATGGCGATGGCCGCCCCGACGGTGATGACCTCCTCGTAGTCGATGTGCACCCCGAACAGGGTGAACCCGTTGAAGCCGAAGAACTGCGGCACCGAGCGCGCCGTCGGCTTCCAGATGTAGTTGTTGACGAGCCCGAAGAAGAGCAGCGTCAACCCCACGGTCACGGCCAGACAGGTGGCCACGTTGTTCGGGTCCATCCACTGGATCACCGTGCGTTCGATCAGCGCCCCCAGCAGCGGGGCCAGGACGAAGACGGTCAGGACCAGCGAGAGCGCCTGGTTCACGTGCCAGCCCACCGAGAGCTGCCAGTAGACGAAGGCCATGAACATGCCGATGGCGCCGTGGGCGATGTTGAAGATGCCCGAGGTGGAGTACGTCACCACCAGGCCGCTGGCCGCGACGGCGTACGCCGCGCCCAGGACGATGCCGATGACGGTGTACTCGAGGAAGGCGTGCATGCCGGGTCAGTGGTCCAGGGGAGGGTAGAGGCGGCTCAGTACTGCACGAAGCCGCTGTTGCAGTCGTAGCTGTTGGGCGCGGTCGGGTAGACCCGCTGGAAGCCTCCGTTCTCGATCTTCAAATAGAAGAAGCACTTGGTCGGGACCTTGCCCCCGATATTGACCTCGGGGGTCACGCCGCCCCCGGTCCAACTGGTGATGCCCTGCAACTTGGAGATCAGCGCCGCCCGGGTGAGGTCCGGCCCCACCTGTTTGGCCGCCTGCTCGAAGGCCAAGCCGGCCGACCAGGCCAAGATCGCGAAGATGTCGTGGTGGTAGCCCGGCGCCACCCGGTTGAGCCAGCTCTCCATGAGCTGCATGCCCGGGTTGCTGCTGGCGTCCTCGTAGGCCGCGGTGGCCGACATGAGGACGAGGTCGCCGTTGGATTCCGGTGAGGTCTGCTGGGCGAACTCCGACGAGTACTCCTCGGAGAACCAGTCCACGACCTGTGGCGCGTAGTTGGCCTGCTGCATGGCCTGGAGCAGGCGCTCGGCCGAGTTGTCGTCGGAGTACTCGGTCACGTACTGGGTGCCGTTGCCCTGCATCTCCTGGACGATGGAGCCGTAGTTGGCGTTGGTCGGTGTGGTGGGGATGCCGGCGGCGGGCGTGTACTTGAAGCCGTCCTGGGAGTAGGCGGCGATCTCGTGGGCCGCCTGGGTCTGGGTCGCGGGCACCTGCAGGTAGATCATCGCCGCGTGCTGGATCGCGTTGGGGTAGAGCGATTTGAGGTAGTTGGCCGGTCCGATGGCCCAGTAGTGGTCGTTGCCGGGGCTGGCCCCGAAGATGTCGGCCGTGCCGCCGGCGGCCGCCGTGGACACCTCGGCCGCCATGTCGGGGATGCTGCAGCTGTTGACGGCCTGGGCGCTGCCGTCGTCGAAGCCCGACGCGTTGCCGACCATGGCGAAGTCAGCAGAGCAGGCCTGTGACGCGTCGGCGAAGTTGGTGCCCGAGTCGTTGCCGTCGTCGAAGGGCTGCACCTTGATTTGGCGGCCACAGATGCCGCCCGTGCTGTTGACGTAGGCGGCCCAGGCCTCGGTGGCCTGCTGCCCGCTCTGGGTAAGGCCCGGCGCGACGCCGCTGATGCTCGCGATGTTGCCGACGGTGATCGTCGTCGCAGTGACCCCGGTGGCGGTGGCGCCGCCGTTGCCGCCCGCCGGTGCCTGGTTGCCGTTCGCCCCGCAGGCGCCCGAGCCCGACGACACGCCGGCCAACGCCGCCGGGCTGGCGGCCCCGCCGGCCGGGCTGGCCGCACCGGGATGCGACCCGCTGGACCCACTACCGGGGGTGCCGCTGGCCAGGCCGGGCGTGGTCGACGAGCACGGCGCCGTCGTCGTGGTGGTCGTCGGCCCCGACGTCGTGGTCGACTTCGACTTGGCCGTCGTCGTGGTGGTCGACTTCGGGTTGGGCGCCGCCGCGGCCGTGGTGGTCGTGGTCGTCGCGCAGTTCGTCGACGCCGTCGATCCGAGCGCCTGGGCGCCCGTGCCGGTCCCGGTCCCCGTGCCCGTGCCGCCCGAGTGCCCGGTCGCGCCCTGGGCCAGCGCGGCCTGGTTGCCACTCAGCCGGGAGCCACAGGCCGAGGCCATCAACGCAAGGACGACCACGGACAGTGCGACCGCGAGACGTTGGCGGTTCCGGATGCCGTTCATCGCGAGTGCTCCTCCTGATCGGTGCGCCGTGTCTCGTCGAGGCTGCGCAGGATGCGCTCCAGCCGGTCGACCGAGCGGACGATGGCGAGCGCGTTGCGGCGCTCCTCTTCGATCTGGCGCATGCTCCAGGCACAGCGCACGAGGACGCCGCCACCGATCACCAACGCGACGCCGAGCAGGCCGCCCGAAATGAGGTACGGCACCTCCTCGTAGAGGTAGGGGCTGTTGGCCGCGCCGTACCACCCGAGCAGGATGGCCACGAAGCCGAACACGATGAGCGCCATGCCGATCCACTCGAGCCACTTGCGCACGTTGCGGCTGCTGCGGCCCGGCCGCGCCCGATCCACCACGGCGGCCAGACGCTGCAGCCGAGTGGGCACCGGCGTGGCGCCGTTGGCCTCGCCCTCGGTCCCGGCCGGCGCGGGCGCCACGACCATGGGGCCGGACAGCCCGCTGATGTCGGGGCTGGCGCTGACCCGGCTCACCTCGCCCGGGTCGGGCTGATCGGACTTCCTTCCAAAGATGGGCATCAGCCGAAACCTCCGAAGTCGTTCAGTTCGTCGGGCGCGACGGTGAAGCGCTCCATGAGCGGATCCCCTTCCGAACACGTGGTGCCGAGGGCGTCGGTGAGGTCGTCGGCGCGTTTGTAGAGATAGGCCAGCGCAGCCGCGGCGAGCAGGCCGAGCAGGATGAGCGAGGCGCCGATCCCCTTGAAGGTCGCGCCCACCGTGGAGGTCTGGGGCGACACCGACGGCGACGAGCCGGGGGCGGTGCCGTTGCTGCCCGAGGGCGTCGAGCCCAGGCCGCTGCCGGTGTTGCCGGCGAAAGTGCTCCCGAGGCCGCTGCCCGTGCCGCCGGTGAAGCCGCTCCCCGTGTTGCCGGTGCTCGACGCGCCGGTCGAGAGCGATGAGCCGGCGCCGGTGCCGCCCGAGTTAGCCACGAAGGCGGGCGACCCCGTCGAGTTCACCACCACCCGGCCGAAGTACAGCGTGATCAGCTGCTCGTTGGGGATGGCGACTGGCAGCTGGGAGATGAGCTGCGCGGGCAGCAAGGACGCGAACTTGTTGGCCGCCGTGTCGAGCGTGTCGAGGTTGATGGAGATCTCCAGCCCGTTGAGCTCCCGGCTGGCCGAGGCGCCGCTGACCTTGTCGGTGGCGGTGGTGACGGCGATCGTGATGCCGAGCTCCTTGAGCAGGGTGTTGAGTGCCGAGATGGGCAGCGCGCCGAGGGACTTGTTGTTCAGCGCCTGGATGCCGTCGGCGGTGATGGAGATCTGCTCGCCGGCGATCGACACGTTCTGCACCTGGGTCGAGCCCGTGACCTTGCCGGTGGTGCCGTCCGAGCTGGCGGTCGCGGTCGACGTGATGCTGCCGATCGAGATGAACCCACCCAGCATGGAGATGCCCCCGACGGTGGCGGTTGCGGTGGCGTTGGCCGTCGTCGAGGGGGCCTGCGATGAGGAGGTGGCCGACAGCCCGCCGATGCCGAGGATCCCCGAGGACCCGGCGAGTGGGTTGCCCGTGCCGGCGGGCGCCTGCTGGGTCGGATCGCCGCCGTTCGATCCTGAGGTCGCGGCGTCGTTGCCGATCGTCGCGGTGGCGGTGTTCCCGTTGGTCGTGCTCTGCGCGTCCATGTTCAGGGCGGGCAGGTCGGTGGACGCGGTATTCGGCGTCTGGGGGTAATTGCTCACGGCCTGGATGGGCCACGTCGGTGCCGGCGGCAGCGGCACGCCGGGCACGAGCAGCGAGAGCTCGGGGCCGGCGTTGGCCACGACCTGGCCGGGATAGAGCGTCGACGCGAGGGCGTTCCCGGTCGGGCCGAAGTTGTCCGATGTCGACGCATAACCCTCGTCGAACTCGAGCGACGGCGTGGCGGGAAGGGGGAAGTTGGGCTGCTCGTACTGCGCGGAGATGGACTCGGCCAGCGCGCTGACGGTGAAGCCGCCCAGCGAGTTGTCCGCGCCGGCCGGCCCGTTGGAAACGGCGACGGCCAGCAGTCCTGAGCCACCCGTGACGAGGAGGGCGGACGAGGCGGCCAGGAGGGCGAGCCGGCGCGCCGAGTGGACGCGGGTTCTCGGCGTCGACGCGCACCTCATGCCGCCGCCCCCCCGAGGTAGGCGTCGGCCAGGTCGTCCGGCAGCTCGTCGGGCTTGCCGGCGGCGACGATGCGGCCCTGGACGACGACGGCGACGTCGGTGGCGACACCGAGCGCGGTGGCGGCGAACTGCTCGGCCAGGATCACGGCGACGCCCTCGTCGGCGATCTGCTTCACGAGGTCGTAGAGCTCGGCCACGATCATCGGCGCCAGGCCCATGGAGATCTCGTCGAGGAGCAGGACCGCAGGCTCGACGCTCAGCGTGCGGGCCATGGCCAGCATCTGCTGCTCGCCGCCCGAGAGCGTGCCGGCCAGCTGGTGCCGCCGCTCGGCCAGGCGCGGGAAGCGGCCGAACGCCATCTCCTCCACGTGGGCGCGGGACCGGGCGGCGTAGGTCATGAGGCGCAGGTTCTCGGCCACGGTCAGGTTGGGAAAGATGCCGCGCCCGTCGGGCAGCGTGCACAACCCGGCGCGGGCCAGCGCGTCGGGCTTGGTGCCGTTGGCGTGGCGCCCGAGGACGTGGAAGCACCCCTTCGTCGGCTCCATCTGGCCGCAGGCCACGCGCAGCGTCGTGGACTTGCCGGCGCCGTTGGGGCCGAGGAGCGCCAGCACCGAACCGGTCGTGACGGCCAGATCGATGCCGTGGAGCACCTCGATCTGCCCGTAGGCGGCGTGGACCCGTCGCAGCTCGAGCACCGCCGGGAGCGGCTTCGATTCAGCCATTCGTGCCCGCCGTGGCCGGGACCGGGACACCCAGCGCATCGCCACCGCCGGTGGCGGCCTGCTCTTCGGGATCCTCGATCGCGCCGAGGTAGGCCGCCCGCACCCGCTCATCGGCCCGCACCTCGTCGGGCCCGCCCACCGTCAACACGGCGCCGAAGTCAAGCACGTTGATCTGGCCGCAGATGCGCATCACGAGGCCCATGTCGTGCTCGACCAGCAGCACCGCCATGCCGGCCTCGGCCAGCTGGCAGAGCAGGTTGCCGAGCTCCTCGCTCTCGGTGTCGTCGAGGCCGGACGAGGGCTCGTCGAGCAGCAGCAGACGCGGCCGGGTGGCCAAGGCGCGGGCCAGCTCGAGCAGGCGGGCCTGGCCGGTGGGCAGCGTGTCGGCATGCCGGTCGACGAGGTGGCCCAACCCGACCAGGGCCAGGACGCCGTCGGCGTTGGCGGCGGCATCGGAACGGTCGCGGGACCAGCGGCGGCGGATCTCGGCCGCGGCGAGGACGTTCTCCCGGACCGACAGCGAGCCGAAGACCTCGAGCCGTTGGAAGGTGCGGGCGATGCCGAGGCGGGCGCGCTGGTGGGGCTTGAGCCCGGTCATGTCGGCGCCGTCGAACGTAATGCGACCCCCGTTGAGGCCCTGGAGCCCGCAGATCGTGTTGAAGAGGGTGGTCTTGCCCGCACCGTTGGGGCCGATGAGGCCGGTGACGAGGCCGGGCTCGACGTGCAGGTTGACGCCGCGCAGCGCGTGCACACCCCCAAATCGAACCTCAGCTTCCGCGACTTGCAGAAGCGACATTGTCTCCCCCCCATTACGGTCGGGCCGGTGTCCTGGCCCGCAAGCCTGAACTTTTTCCTGGTCGGACCAGGTATTTTCCCTTAAGAATTAGAACGACTTCTCATTCCGCGTCTTACGGTCCCAATTTCGGGCCGTACCCGGTGAGCGATACCCTCAACCCCATGGAACACTCCATGGCCGAACGGCTGGCCGAGCTGGCCGAACGCAAGAACGAGGCCCTCCACGCCGGCAGCCCGCGGGCGGTCGAGCGCCAGCACGCCAAGGGCAAGCTGACCGCCCGCGAGCGGATCGAGTACCTGCTCGACGACGGGTCCTTCCAGGAGCTCGACATGCTGGCCCGGCACCGGGCCCACGGCATGGGCCTCGAGGACAACCGCCCCTACACCGACGGCGTCGTGACGGGCTTCGGGACAATCGACGGGCGCCGGGTCTGCCTGTTCAGCCAGGACTTCACGGTCTTCGGCGGCGCCCTCGGCGAGGTCTTCGCCGAGAAGATCCACAAGGTCATGGACCTGGCCGCCTCCACCGGGGTCCCGATGATCGGCCTCAACGACGGCGCCGGCGCCCGCATCCAAGAGGGCGTCGTCTCGCTGCACTCCTACGGCGGCATCTTCCACCGCAACGTGGAGGCGTCGGGCGTCATCCCCCAGATCAGCGTGATCCTCGGGCCCTGTGCCGGCGGTGCCGTGTACTCGCCGGCCATGACCGACTTCATCTTCATGGTGCAGGGCACCTCGCACATGTTCATCACCGGCCCCGACGTGGTGAAGACGGTGACCGGCGAGGACGTGACGCTCGAAGAGCTCGGCGGCGCGATGAGTCATGCCACCAAGTCGGGCGTGGCCACATTCGTGTCGCCCGACGAGAAGGCGTGCCTCGACGACGTGCGCCATCTGCTGTCGTTCCTCCCGTCCAACAACCTGGAAGAGCCGCCGGTCGAGCCGACTGGCGATGAGCCGGAACGTCAGGTGACCGAGCTCATCGACTTCCTGCCCATGTCGACCAACCAGCCCTACGACATGAAGAAGATCATCGCGGCGGTGGTCGACGACGGCGAGTACTTCGAGGTGCACCGCCACTGGGCCATGTCGATCACGTGCGGGTACGCCCGGATGAACGGTCGCGTCGTGGGCATCGTGGGCAACCAGCCGGCGGTGTTGGCGGGCGTGCTCGACATCGACTCCTCGGAGAAGGCGTCGCGTTTCGTGCGGACGTGCGACGCGTTCAACATCCCGTTGCTCACCTTCGTCGACGTGCCCGGGTTCCTCCCCGGCACCGACCAGGAGTACGGCGGCATCATCCGCCACGGGGCCAAGCTGCTCTACGCGTACTGCGAGGCGACGGTGCCGCGCATCCAGATCATCACGCGCAAGGCGTACGGTGGCGCGTACGTCGTCATGAACTCCAAGTCGATCGGCGCCGACCTCGCCTTCGCCTGGCCCTCGGCCGAGCTGGCGGTCATGGGTCCCAACGGCGCCGTCGACATCGTCTACCGCCGCGAGCTGGCCGAGGCGACCGATCCGGCGCAGCGTCGCACCGAGCTGATCGACGAGTACACCGAGCGCTACGCCAACCCGTACATCGCGGCCGAGCGCGGCTACATCGACGATGTGATCTCGCCGGCCGACACGCGCGCCGTGATCTGCCGGAGCCTCGAAATCTTGGCGTCCAAGCGTGAGGAGCTGCCGCGGCGCAAGCACGGCAACGTGCCCCTGTGAGCGCGGACACCGTCAACCCGGCCCGCCTCACCCTGCGCCCGCCGCCCCAACCGGACCCGGCGGTGCTGGCCGCCATCGCGTCGGCCGTACAGCTGGCGTGGCCGCGGCTGCCCGAGCCGGACGCGCAGAACCCGGTGCACGAGGCCTGGCGCTTCAGTGGGCGCTGGTGGAACAAGCCGGTGCCGATCAGCCGCGACCGTCCCTGGGCCCGCCGCTGACCGTCTACGTCGACGACTGGCGCCAGCCGGCCACCGTGCGCGGGCGGGCCGACCGTTGGTCCCACCTGTTGGCCGACCACCCCGACGAGCTGCACGCGATGGCCGAGGCGCTCGGGATCCCCCGACGGGGCTACCAGTTGCACCGGCGCTCCGACGCGCTGAACCACTACGACCTCCCCGAAGGCCTCCGCCGGCGCGCCATCGCGCTCGGTGCTGTCCCGGTGACGTGGCGCCAGATGGCGCGGCTCACGCGGGAGTGGCGGCGCGCTGGCGCTCGGCCAGCGCCAGCAGATCCTCCATGATGTGGTCGAAGGAAAAGTCCTTCGGCGTATAGACCGAGGCGACGCCCTTGCCGATCAGCAGCTCGGCGTCGTCGGGCGGGATGATGCCACCCACCACGACAGCCGCGGTGCTGCCGGCGGCGCGCAGGCGGTCGAGCACGTCGGGCACCAGCTCGAGGTGCGAGCCCGACAAGATGGAGAGGCCGACGATGTCGACGTCCTCGTCGAGCGCGGCCGCAACGATCTGCGCCGGGGTCAGCCGGATGCCCTGGTAGATCACCTCGAACCCGGCGTCGCGCGCGGCCACGGCAATCTGCTCCGCGCCGTTGGAGTGCCCGTCGAGCCCGGGCTTGGCCACGAGCAGGCGCGGCGGCCCGCCCGTGTGCTCCGCCAGCTGCTGGGTGCGCACCCGGATCGGCTCCAGGTCACTGCGGCGGCCCACGCCACCGCCGACGCCGGTGGGGGCCCGGAACTCGCCGAACACCTGGCGCAGGGCGCCGGCCCACTCCCCGGTCGTGCCGCCGGCGTGCGCCAGAGCGATCGTGGCCGGCATGACGTTGCCCTCCGGACCGTCGTCCTCGGCGACCCGGAGCAGCTCGTCGAGCGCGGCCTGCACCTTGGCGGCGTCGCGCTGCTCGCGCCAGCGCTCGACGTCCGCGATCTGCTCGGCCTCGACGCGGTGGTCGACCCGCAGGATGTTCTCGATCTCGCCGTCGCCGGTGAGCGGTGACGGCGCCGTCTCGGTGAAGGCATTGACGCCGATCACCTCGAGCTCGCCAGTCTCGATGCGGCGCACGCGTTCCGCCTGGCTTCGCACCAGCCGGCGTTTCAACTCGTCGATGGCTTCGAACGCGCCGCCCAACGCCTGCACGTCGTCGAGCTCGGCGGTGGCCTCCTCGACCAGCTCGGACGTCTTGGCCTCGATGACCTTGGACCCCTCGAAGATGTCGTCGTACTCGAGCAGGTCCGATTCGAAGGCGAGCACCTGCTGGATGCGGAGCGACCACTGCTGGTCCCACGGACGGGGCAGCCCGAGCGCCTCGTTCCAGGCCGGCAGCTGCATGGCGCGGGCGCGGGCGTTCTTGGACAGCGTGACCCCGAGCGTCTCGAGGACGATGCGCTGCACGTTGTTCTCGGGCTGCTGCTCCGTCAGGCCGAGCGAGTTGACCTGGACGCCGTAACGAAAACGGCGCAGCTTGGGATCCTCGACGCCGTAGCGCTCGCGGCAGATGCGGTCCCACATGCGCGTGAAGGCCCGCATCTTGCAGGTCTCCTCCACGAAGCGGACGCTCGAGTTGACGAAGAAGCTGATGCGCCCGACCACCAACGGCAGTTCGGACCCGTCGATCTTGCCCGAGGCGAGCACGCCGTCGAGGACGCCAATCGCGGTGGCGAGCGCGTATGCCACCTCCTGGACCGGGGTCGCACCGGCCTCCTGCAGGTGGTAACTGCACACGTTGATCGGGTTCCACTTGGGCGCCTGCCGCACCGTGTAGGCGATCGTGTCGACGGTGAGGCGGAGGCTCGGCCCGGGCGGGAAGATGTAGGTCCCCCGGCTCAGGTACTCCTTCACGATGTCGTTCTGCGTGGTGCCCGCCAGGTGGGCGGGCTCGACGCCGCGGTCCTGCGCGTTGGCGACGTAGAGGCCGAGCAGCCAGGCGGCCGTGGCGTTGATGGTCATGGACGTGTTCATGTCCGCCACCGGGATCTGGTCGAGCAGCTCCTTCATGTGCCCGAGGTGTGCCACGGGGACGCCGACCTTGCCCACCTCACCCGCCGCTTCCGGAGCGTCGGGGTCGTACCCGGTCTGGGTCGGCAGGTCGAACGCGATCGAGAGCCCGGTCTGACCCTGGGCCAGGTTGTTGCGGTACAACTCGTTGGACGCCCGGGCCGTCGAGTGGCCCGAGTAGGTGCGGATCACCCACGGCGCGTCGCGCTTGCGCTCGGTTGCCATCAACTCACCTCCAGACGGTGCGGCGCATCAACCATTGTGCCCGTCCTTCGCTTCCGCCGGCCGCGGTCAGCGGTTGTAGTCGTAGAAGCCCTTCTTGGTCTTGCGGCCGAGCTGGCCGGAGGTGACCAGGCGGCGCAGCAGGGGGACTGCGGCGTAGTTGGGGTCGCGGTACTCCTCGTAGAGCGCGTCGAGGATTGCCAGTGACGTGTCGAGCCCCACCAGGTCGAGGAGCGCGAACGGTCCCATCGGGAAGCCGCACCCCCCCTTCATGGCGGCGTCGATGCCTTCGCGGCTGGCCACACCCTGCTCGAGCAGGCGCACCGCGTTGTTGAGGTAAGGGAACAACAACGCATTGACGATGAAGCCCGCCTGGTCCTTGACCTCGACGGGGTCCTTGCCGCACTTCTCGGCGAACTCGATCGCCGCCTTGACCGTGGCATCGCTCGCGGTGATCGGCCGCACCACCTCGACCAGGGCCATGGCCGGCGCCGGGTTGAAGAAGTGCACGCCGCACACCAGTTCAGAGCGGCCCGTCGCCATGGCCATCTCCACGACCGGCAGGGTCGAGGTGTTGGTGGCGAGGATGGTCGCGGGTTTGCAGATGCTGTCGAGCTCGGCGAACAGATCCTTCTTGACCGTGAGGTCCTCGACGACCGACTCGACCACGAGGTCGACGTCGATCAGCTCGCCGAGATGGGTCGTTGCGCTCACCCGCCCGGCGATCTCCTTCGCCTCGGCCTCGGTGCGCTTGCCCTTCTCCACCTGCTTGGCCAGCGACTTCTCGAGCCCCGCCATCATCGCGTCGGCACCGGCCTGACTGCGGCTGCGCAGCACGACCTCGTGGCCGGTCGAGGCCGCCACCTCGGCGATGCCCGAACCCATGATTCCCGAACCGACGATTCCCACCCGTGTGATCGACATGGGTGCGTAGGCTACTGGCCGGTAACCGCCGCAGTCGAAGCCGGTCCGGTCCGGCCGGCCGTGCCAAAGTGGCGCATGAACTCGACCGGCACGCTGGCCCTGGTGGGGGGCGATGAATGGACCGAAGGGTGCACCTTCGACATCACCCTGCTGGCCGCGTCGGGTGGCACCGACGTGCTGGTGCTCCCAACGGCGGCCGCCTACCAACATCCCGAGCGAGTGGTCTTCCGGGCCGCCGAGTGGTTCGCCGCGCTCGGCGGCCAGGTCGAGGGCCTGATGGTGGTCGACCGGGCCTCGGCCGAGGACCCCGGGATGGCCGCCACGATGGCCCGGGCCCGCTTCATCTATCTGGCCGGCGGGTCGCCCCTCCACCTCCGCGCCGCGTTGAAGAAGTCCGCCGTGTTCGACGCCCTGCGGAGCGCATGGTTGGACGGCGCGGTCGTGGCGGGGGCCGGCGCCGGCGCCATGGTGCTCACGGACCCGATGGCCGACCCACGCGGCGGGGCACTCACCCTCGGGCTCGGGCTGGTCGACAACCTCACCGTCGTGCCCCACTTCGGCGACGAGCACGACGACGCCCATGGCCAGAAGCTCGAGCGTACGGTGGCGATGGCCCCCGCCGCGCTGCCGGTGGTCGCGTTACCGGCGCGCACGGCGCTCGTCCGTGACGGGTCAGGTGCATGGCGCGCCGAGGGAGTCGGGACGCCGGTGGTGTTCGTCGGCGGGTCCCAGACCGAGGGCCTGGCCGCTCTGGCGGGCTGAGGCTGTCAGTCCTTCTCTTCGATGGTGACGCTCTCGATCACGACGCGCTCTTTCGGCGAGCCCGAACGGCTGCCGAGGGCATCGATCTTCGCGACGACGTCGAGGCCGCTGACCACCTCGCCGAAGAGCGAGTAAAGGGGTGGCAGGCCGACCCCGTCCGGGCCACTGATCACGAAGAACTGGCTGCCGTTGGTGTCCGGCCCGGCATTGGCCATGGCCAGCGAGCCCACCTGGTAACGCCCGGCCTTGGGCAACTCGTCTGCGAAGCGGTACCCGGGTCCGCCCGAACCGCTGCCGGTTGGGTCACCGCCCTGGAGGACGAAGCCCGGGATGATGCGGTGGAACACGATGCCGTCGAAGTAGTGATAGCGCGCCAGGAACACGAAGCTGTTGACGGTGCGCGGCGCGGCGAGCGGGTCCAAATTGATGACCATCGTCCCGTGGGACGTGACCATGGTGGCGACGTACCGCTTGGCGGCGTCGATGATCGTCGGCGGTTCCTCGTCGAACTTCCGCTGCTGCGGGCTCGAGCCGTCGGGGTTGGGCGGGGTGGGTGTGGCCATGGCGGACGACCTCAGGATTCGTGGATGGTGACGGACAGGATGCGCTGAGTCACGTCGGGCGGGATGCCTGACGTGGACCCTTGCTGATTGATGGTCTTGACGACGTTCAGGCCCGACGAGACCAGGCCGAAGAGCGGGTACGTACTCCCGAGGCTGGCGCCTTGGGGCCCGGCGACGATGAAGAACTCGTTGCCGCTCACGCCCTGCCCCCCGGTCGCCATGGCCACCGAGCCCGTCGGGTAGGCCGGGCTGCTCGCGGTCCCCAGGGGCGGCAGATTCTCCGACGGCAGGGTGTAGGACACGCCCCCGGTCCCGGAGTTGGTCTGCGTGGAGCTCCCGGCCTGGTTGATGAAGCCGGGGATGACGCGGAAGAAGGAGTTGCAGCGGTAGTAGCCCTTGTTGGCCAGGAAAACGAAGTTGTTCACCGTCTTCGGGGCGGCCTTGGCGTTGAGCGCGATGTCGAACGTGCCCGCAGTGGTCACCACGGTGGCGGAGTAGCTCTTCGTGGTGTCGATCGTCATCGGCGGCGCCGTGGTGTAGGTCTGGTGGTTCGCCGACGTCTTCGGGCTGGCCGGACAGCCGGCCTTCACGGCCACCTGGTTCGCGTCTTTCTGGAGCTTGGCGTTCTCCTTCGCCTGGGGCGTCACGAGGGTGGTCGATGTGCTCGACTGGGACCCGACCGTCTTGGGGTTGTTGCCCGACACCGCGAAGACGATGCCGATGACGACGCCGGCCACGATCACCGCGATGACCCCGTTACGGATCTGGCGGCGGCGCTTCTGGGCCTTGGCCTCGGCGGCCAGGCGGGCCTCCCGGGCGGCGCGCTGTCGGGCTCGCTTGTCGCTGGGCACGGGCGCAGACCCTACCCAATCCTTGGGGTGACCTCCGATCGCGCGAGGCGGCCCCTAAGGAAGCGTGGGCGACCCGGCGGGGGCCCGTAGCCAGGGCCGACGCCAATGGGGGCCGTGCGCAGTCGGTAGCCTCGTTCGAATGCCGCTGATCGTCCAGAAGTTCGGGGGTACCTCCGTGGGTGACGCGGACAGGATCCGGGCCGTGGCCGACCACATCGCGCGGACGCGCCGGGAGGGCTCGGACGTGGTCGCCGTGGTCAGCGCCATGGGCAAGACGACCGACGACCTCATCCACCTGGCCAACACCGTGAGCTCGACCCTGCCGCCCCGCGAGTACGACATGCTCGTCAGCACGGGGGAACGCATCTCGATGTCACTCCTGGTCATGGCGCTGGCTGACCTCGGCGTGGACGGCCAGTCCTTCACCGGAAGCCAGGTCGGGATCGTCACCGACGGCAACCACACCCGGGCCAAGATCAAGGAGGTCAAGGGGGACCGCCTGCGCGAGGCGCTTGCCGCCGGCAAGGTCCCCGTCGTGGCGGGCTTCCAAGGGGTCTCGGCCGCCCGCGAGATCACCACACTCGGCCGCGGCGGCTCCGACGCGACCGCCGTTGCGCTCGCGGCCGTTCTCGAGGCTGACGCCTGTGAGATCTATACGGACGTGACGGGTGTCTTCACGGCGGACCCGCGCATCGTGACCGAAGCCCATCGCATCAATCGGATCTCTTTCGACGAGATGCTCGAGATGGCGGCCACCGGCGGGCGCGTGCTCATGCTGCGCGCCGTCGAGTTCGCCCGAAACCACAATGTCCCGCTGCACGTGCGCAGCAGCTTCACCTGGGAGCCAGGCACCTGGGTCGTCGAGGAGGATGCAGACATGGAGGAAGCCGTCGTCACCGCCGTGACCCACGACACGTCGGAGGCCAAGGTCACGGTGAGCGGTGTCCCCGACCGGCCCGGGGTGGCGGCCAGCCTCTTCCGCGCCCTGGCCGACAAGTCGATCAACGTCGACATGATCGTCCAAAACACGTCGGCCCACGGGACCACCGACATCTCGTTCACCGTGCCCAACGACGACCTGGCGGTCGCGGTGGAGACGGCGCAGTCCCACGCCGACGATCTGGGTGCCTCCGGCGTCGCATCGGCGGCGGACGTGGCGCGGGTCTCCCTCATCGGCGTGGGTATGAAGTCGCACCCTGGCATTGCGGCGACGATGTTCGAGACCCTGGCGAACGAGAACATCAACATCGACATGATCTCCACGTCGACGATCAGGACCTCGTGCATCGTGGCCGAGGCCGACGTCGAACGGGCCGTACGCAGCCTCCATAGAGCGTTCGCCCTGGGCTGATGCCACCGAAGGCGCAGGCGGCCCGCACCCTCTGGCTGCTCAGGCATGCCAAGACCGTGGCCGATCCGCCACCGGGCGGCTCCGACTTCGACCGGGTGCTCGCACCCCGGGGCCGGCGCGACGCCACCGCGCTGGGTCGCCTCTTCGCCGGGGAGGCCGCGGCGCTGGGCCCGGCGTTGCGACGCGTACCCCGGCCGATGGTTGCGCTCGTGTCGCCGGCGGCGCGGACCAGGGCCACGGCTGAGCTGGTGCTGGCCAAGGTGGCGGAACCACCCGAGTGCCGCTTCGACGACGAGCTCTACGGGGCCGATCCCGAGGAGGTGCTGGCCCACCTGCAGGCGCTCGGGGACGACGTCGGCGCAGCGATGGTGGTGGGTCACAACCCGACGGCGCACTCGCTCTCGCAGAGCCTGATCGCGCCCCGCGACAAGAAGAGCCTGTCACAGGCGGCGCGCACCGGGTTCCCGACCTGCGCGCTCGGCGTCTACACCTTCAACGTGGAGCGCTGGGCCGACGTGGCGGCCGGGACGGCCAAGCTGGTTGCCCTGATGGCGCCGCCCTACGCGGGCTGACGCGAGGGTCGGCGCTCCGTTACCCGAGGCTGCGCAGGATGGCGGCGTCTCCCTGGCCGCCGCCGCCGCAGAGCGCCACCGCGGCCGTCGAGGCGCCGCGCCGGCGAAGTTCGAGCAGCGCGCTGAGCGCCAACCGGGTCCCGGACATGCCCACCGGGTGGCCCAGCGCAATGGCGCCGCCGTTGACGTTCACCTTGTTCTCGTCGATCCCCAGGTCGTCCACCGAGGCCAGGCCGACGGCGGCGAAGGCCTCGTTGATCTCGAACAGGTCGATGGCGTCGAGCGCGGTGCCCGCCTTCTCGGCCGCCTTCAAGATGGCCCG
>DASZLL010000084.1:0-10894 GCA_035552395.1 Acidimicrobiales bacterium | reverse complement strand
CCCGTCGGGCTGGTGGCCGCCGCCCTGCTCCAGGCGAACAACCTGCGCGACATCGCGACGGACACCGAGTCGGGCAAGCGCACCCTCGCCGTGCGGCTGGGTCGGCGCAGGGCGGGACTGCTGTATTGCTACACGCTGATGGGCGTCGCGGTCTCCATCGGGGTGCTGTACGGCTACCGGCCCTGGGCGCTCCTTGGACTGTTGGCGACCCCGCTCGCCATTCTCCCGGTCCGCATGGCGCTGAGCGACCGCGAGGCGCGCCGCCTCTTGCCGATGCTCGGTGCGACGGGGCGCCTGCAGATCGCGCTGGGCGTCCTGCTCACCGTCGGCTTGCTGGTGTGAGGATTCAGCCGGCCGAGGACGGGTCCACGCTGTGGAGCCAATGCTCCACGATCCGTCCCGCGTGATCTGGTTGGGCCAGGTGCACGGCGTGTCCGCCCGCGGGGATCAGCGACGCGACACCGAGCGGTGCGAGGCGCGCCAACCGGAGGGCGTGCGCGGCAAACCGCGTGTCGTCGGTCCCCGCCAAGGCCAGGACGGGGCAGGGGAGCGAAGGCAGCGCGTCCCACAACGGTTCCTGGGTGCCGGTGCCACAGAGTCGCAGGCTCGAGGCCAGTCCGGCCGGGCTGTTCCGGAGACGCTCCTCCCGCTCGGCCTCCTCGCCCAGTCGCTCGAACAGCGGACCGCGCAGCCACGAATCGAGAAAGCGCTCGACGTCGTCGGACGCTTCGAGCTCGTCGGCCCGGGCGTCGTCGGACTGGCGCCGCCTGGCCCGAGCGTCGGGGTCGTCGATCCCTCCTGTCGCTCCGATCAGGACGGCCCGCCTCACCGGCATGGTGGCTCCGGTCAGGACGTGCAACGCAACCCGGGCCCCCAGCGAGTACCCGAGGAGCGTGCACGGCGCGTCCCCCACGGCGTCGCGGGCGGCGTGGGCCACCAGGCGGGCGGTCGCGGGGAGATCGGCCCGGACGGCGTCCGATCCGCCGTGCCCGGGCAGGTCCAGCCCCACCAGGGTGAAGGACTCAGCCAGGTGTTGGCCGAAACGACCCCACAGCCGGCCTGTCTGCGTGAAGCCGTGCAGCAGCACCAGTGGTGGCCCCGATCCCCGGAGCTCGACATGCAGGGCCACGCCGCGTGAGCGTACAGGCCACCTTCTGCGCCACCCTCGTCGACGAGTGGGTGCACCTGGGCGTGACCGACGCCGTCGTGTGCCCCGGGTCGCGCTCGACGCCGCTCGCCCTGCCGCTGGCGCAGCGCCTGCGGACCCACGTCCGCCTCGACGAGCGGAGCGCCGCCTTCTACGGCCTCGGTCTCGCCAAGGCCACGGGGCGTCCGATCGTCGTCTGCGTCACGAGTGGGACCGCCGCGGCCGAGCTGCACCCCGCGGTGGTCGAGGCCCACCACGCGCGGGTCCCGCTCATCGTCTGCACGGCCGACCGCCCGCCGGAGCTCCACCACAGGGGTGCCTCGCAGACGATCGAGCAGGACGCGCTCTTCTCGGTGGAGGCGCGCTGGCGTATCGATCCGGGCGTGCCGGCCGCGGGCCAGGAGTCGACGTGGCGTCCGCTCGCAAGGCGCGCCTACGCCGAGTCCGTCCACGGCCCGGGTGGGCCGGGGCCGGTACACCTGAACCTTGCCTTTCGCGAACCGCTGACCGACGGCCCCGACGCGCTGCCCGCACGCGGCGGCCCCGGGAGCGTTCCCGCCAAGCACTGGTCGGCCGCGCCCGCCACGCCCCAAGGTCGGTTCGAGGGTCGGGGCATCGTCGTCGTCGGCGGTCCGTCCTACGGCCCCGTCGACCCGCAGCAGGTGCTCGCGTTCGCCTCACGGCTTGGTTGGCCCGTGCTCGCCGATCCGTTGTCACGCTGCCGCGTCGAGGGAACGATCGCGGCGGCCGACGCCATCGTGCGCACGAGCCCGGCCCTGCCCGAGGTGGTCGTGCAACTCGGCGCCCCCTGGCTCTCCAAGGCGCTCGGCACCTACGTGACCGAGGCCGCGGCGACCGGGGCGAGGGTCGTGGTGGTAGATCCGTGGCAGCAACGGCCCGACCCGCTTGGGGTGGCGACCGAGTTCGTCCACCCCGAAGCGAATGCGAGGGCGTGGTTGGCGGCGATGGCCGAGGGAGCGGGCCCGGCCGACCCCGCGTGGCTCTCCTCCTGGCAGGTCATGGAAGCGCGCGCGCAGGAGGCCATCGACGGCGTCCTGGCCACCGACCTCAACGAGCCGCAGGTGGCCCGGACCTTGTACCGCTACGCCGCGGCGGGCGACGCGTCGGTCTTCGTGTCCGCCTCCATGCCCATCCGGGATCTCGAGTGGTACGCCCCCGCACTGCCCGCGCCACCGGAGGTCATGGCGAATCGGGGGGCCAATGGGATCGACGGCGTCGTCTCTTCGGCCCTCGGCGTCGCGGCCGCCGGCGCACCCCGGCGCACCTTTGCCCTCCTGGGGGACCTGGCCTTCCTGCACGACGTCTCCGGGCTGGTCAACTTGCCCGCGGTGCCGTGCACCTTCGTGGTGGTCGACAACGACGGCGGCGGGATCTTCTCGTTCCTGCCGCAGGCAACGACGCTGGGCGCCGACGTGTTCGAGCCTTTGTTCGGGACGCCGCCCGCGAGCGATGTGGGCGCGGTGGCGCGCGGGTTCGGCCTTGCGGTCGATGAGGTGACGAAGCTGTCCGAATTGGAGCCCGCCCTTGCGACGGCGACGGCGGCGCCGGCCCTGGTCCGGGTGCGCGTCCCGACGCGTACGCAGAACGTCGCCGTGCACGACGCGATCAACCAGGCGGTCCGTCTCGCGCTCCGCCCCTGAAGGCGGGGGAGGGGGTCGAGGTCGTCAGCCTTCCGGTGGGGCTCCGGAAGGTCAGCTCGACGTTGGCGTCACCCGACAGCTTCCAGCCCATCTCGTGCACGAAGCGATGGTGCTGGTCACACAGTTCCGCGAGGTTGCACAGGTCGGTCGCCCCGCCGTTCGTCCAGTGCAGTACGTGGTGCACGTCGGTGAACTCGCTGTGGCTGCAACCGGGGAACCGGCAGCCCTTGTCGCGCCGCCGGATCTCAATCCGCTGGGCGTCGGAGGGATCACGCCGGGTTCGGCCCAGATTGAGACTCTGCCCGCCCGATCCGTCCGCCGACACCAGGACCTTGGCGTCGCAGGCGAGCCGCCGCGCCACCTCCCGGGACACGGGCCCGAGCACGTCGAGCTCCGCCCCTCCGCCGCCGCCGGCCAGGAAGCTCAAGTCGGCGTGCACCACCACGGTCGGCCGGTTGCGGCGCCTGCCGCCGGCCCGCGGCGACTCCTCGCCCTCCGCCGCGCCGCGTGCCCCGTCGACGTCCCGCTTGCACAGCGCGACCAGGGCGTCCGCCATCCGCTGGTCGAACGGCGTGCGCTCCTTCAGCCGCCTGCTGGCGCGTGCGACGAGCGAGCCCTTCACCACGGCGAAGTGCTCTTCGGGCAGGATGCCCGTCAGCATCCGGCGACGGTCGTCGAAGCGGAGGAAGCGCCGGGCGTACGAGCCCGTGGCCTGGCCGTCCGATTGTTGGCGGGTGGCGATGGCCAACTCGCGCACCTGCTTGGCCGACCAGTGCGTCGCCTGCTCTGCCAGCTGGGCGTCGGTCGCCGGCTTCGCCACCTCGACGAGGGGCTTGACCTGGTCGAAGGAGAGCTTCCCCTGGGCCAGGGCGTCGGAGATCTTCGGCAGCTCCTGCAACTTCGCCGCTGCCGTCACCCACTCGCGGGCGGTGGCGGCGGCCACGCCGCACTGCTGCACCAGCCAAGCGACCATGGACGTCGCGCCGTCGACGCGCCACGCCTTGCGGCGGTCCAGTTCGACCACGGCCGCCAGCAGCTGGCTCTGGTGCGCAGAAATGGCACGGTGGTGCTGGATCACGCTGGTCACCAGCCGCTCGGTGCGCCGGGAGACCGAGTCGGGCCGTGGGCCCTCTCGCATTGTCGAAGGTGTCATGCGACCGGAGAACGGTCGCGCCGGACAGCCGAACGTGCGCCTCGACCAAACGCGGGCGCCTGCGCCCCGCCTCAGCGGTACCGGTCCGCCGGCACCCACTCCCCATGGCTGCGCAGCGGCAGGCGGACGGGCAGATGGATGACCGCCTCGGGACCGCGTCGCCCCATGGACGAGGCGTCCAGGACGTAGATGTCGCTCGTGCCCCGGTTCACGTCGTCGACGACAGTGAGGAGCCAGCCTTCGTCGTCACTGCGCCCGTCGGCGGCGCGCGCGAACAGCGGCTCGCTCGGCCGGCGTCCGGGCCCGGGGTGCCACGAGACCACTTCGTCGCGGGAGAGGTCGAATTTCAGGAGGCCAACCGGGGCGCAGGCCCGGTCGATCACCGCGTGGCGGCCCACGCCCGCGTCACGCCAGGGGTCGATGGTGGGGGCCGAGTCTGCCCATTCCTGCTCGAGGCTGTAGCCGTAGCGGAACGGTGCACCCTCTATGCAGGCGTCGCGGCGGGGATACTCCAAGTTCCGATCGTCGACCTGTGAACGCTCCACCCGGTCGCCCACCAGTCGCCATCGCTCGAGCACAGCGAGGCTTCCCCCGATGGACGTGAGCCCGACCCCTTCGGGTCCGACGACCGATTGCGCCGGATCGGAGGGGCGCCCCGCTTCGAGCGCGTCGTAGCGGCAGACGTAGAGGACGATCTCGCCGGAGTCTTCGTCCTCCCACGCGCCGAGGAGATGGGTGACCAGGCAGGGGTCGAGGCGGAACCAGCGCACCTGCGTGCCGTCGCCGCCGAGGGGGACGACACCCAGCCATGTCTCGGCCCCCGGCACCCAGGCGAATGGGACCGGGACATCCGAGAGGCCCTCCAGGCGCGTCGTCGGCGACTCGACAAACACCACGTGCCGAGACGTGACCGCCACGTCGTGCTGCCACGTCGCGCGCTCGAGCGCGACGGCCTGCGCGCTCCGTAGCGCGCCACTCGCGTCCCATTCACCGACCCGCAGCCAGATCCCGTCGAGCTCCTCACCGAGCCGAAGTGTGCCGGCTGGCCGCTCATCGGACCCCAGCCCGTCGTCGACCGCGAACAGCACCCGGCTCCCGTCGGCCGCCCGGCGGGGGACGTGCGAGGCGATGGGCACCGACAGCTGGCCGGTGAACGCATGCGGTTCGAGGAGGCGCGAGTACTGGGAGGGACGGCCGGTCTCGGGCAACGCCAGCACCGATCCGGCGTGCCAAAAGACCCCGGCGTCGGCGTCGGACTCGCCCCAGCGGTACGACACGGCCAAGCCGTCTCGGAACTCCACGGCGTGGATCGCACCGATCGGCAGGCCCGCCTCGGGGCCGCCTGCCCCCAACCCAGCCGAACCGCCAAGTGCACCGCCCCCCGCCGCACCCGCGCCGTCTGGGGGACGCGCCGCCTCGCCCGAGCGCTGCGCCCACGGCGAGCGGGGCCCGATCCGCAGCAGGGTCCCCTGCAGGTCGGGGGGCAGCGTCCCCTCCATGGGGAGGGACGCTTGTTCGATTCCGATCACCACAGCAGCCTGATCACCACCACGATGCCCAGTGCATTCCCCGACGGCAGCTGGACCAACCCCTGGCCTGGGACGATCGATCCGCCCGCGGTCCTGGCCATGTGCCCGAGGAACCTACTGCCGTATGGCAGAGTCGACGGCATGCCCACGCTCTCGGAGGACCTCGCCTTCCGCGGCCTGATCCACCAAGCCACCGATCCCGAGCTGCCCAAGCGGCTCGACGAGCCGGGCCTCACCGTCTACGCCGGCTTCGACCCGAGCGCCGACAGCCTCCACGTGGGCAACCTGTTGCAGCTGTGCACGCTCCGGCGCATCCAGGAGGCCGGGCACCGGCCCATCTCGCTGGCGGGCGGTGGGACCGGCATGATCGGCGACCCCGGCGGCAAGGAGGACGAGCGCCAACTGCTCACTCTCGAGACGATCGAACACCACCTCGAGAGCATCCGGCCCCAACTCGGCCAGTTCCTCGATCTCGACACCGCCCTCCTCCTCAACAACGCCGATTGGCTGGGCACCATCTCGACGCTGGAGTTCCTGCGCGACGTGGGCAAGCACTTCACCGTCAACCAGATGGTGGGGAAGGAGTCGGTGCGCACCCGCTTCGAGCGACCCGACCAGGGCATCTCCTACACCGAGTTCAGTTACATGCTGCTGCAGGCCTACGACTTCCTCCGCCTGCACGTCGACCACGGCTGCAACGTGCAATTCGGCGGTAGCGACCAGTGGGGCAACATCACCATGGGCATCGAGCTGATCCGCAAGGTGTGCGGCGACGAGGTCTGGGGCTTCACCACGCCCCTCATCGTCAAGCCGGACGGCACCAAGTACGGCAAGACCGAGACGGGCACCGTCTGGCTCGATGCGCGGCGGACGAGCCCGTTCGCCATGTACCAGTTCTTCGTCAACACGGCCGACGAGCAGGTGGGGGAGCTGCTTCGCTTCCTCACGTTCTTGGGCCACGACGAGATCCGGCACCTCGACGCCGACACCGCCCAGCACCCCCAAAATCGTGAGGCCCAGCGGGCGCTGGCCCGGGCCGTCGTGAGCCTCGTCCACGGCGAGGCCGAGGTGGCGAGGTGCGAGGAGGCGTCGGCTGCGCTGTTCGGCGAGGAGATCGCCGGCCTCAGCGAGGACATGCTCCTGGCCGTCACGGCGGACGCGCCGACAACGCCGGTGCCACGCGCCGAGCTGATGAACGGCGGCCTCACCCTCGTCGACGCGCTCGAGCGCACCGGGCTGGCCAAGTCGAAGGCCGACGCTCGCCGCACCATCGACGGTGGTGGCGCCTACGTCAACAACGTGCGCCAGACCGACGCGGCGCGCGCCCTGGGCACCGACGACCTCCTCCACGACCGCTACGTGGTCCTGCGCAAGGGCCGCCGCGAGGTCCACATCCTCCAGACCACGTGAGTCTCGTTCCGCCGCCCCGTCCGAACGCCACCGCGTGAGGCCCCGGCTCCTCGTCGGCTCCCTCGCCGTCTCCGTCGTCGCGGCGGTGACTCTCACGTCGTGCGCCGGCGAAGACCAGCGAGGGTCACCGGCCCACCGCATGTCCGTGTGGGTCAGCGGCACGAGCTTCGGCGAAGATCTCGGCACGCTCGTCGCCGACAACGCCCGCATCACGAAGGTCATCCCGAACGGCGTCGGCGCCCTGCATGCCGCCTGCGGCACGCTCGTCACCGACGCGGAGATGGCCAACACCGAGCTCCCTGCGCCCGACCCCGAGGTGACGGAGTTGCTCACCAAGGCCTACGGTCTCGAAGGGACGGCGGGCAACCAGTGCTACGACGCCGGCACGACCAACCGGCAGCTCCTCGCCGAGTCCGCCCGCAACGCGATCAAGGCCGAGGCCCTCTACAACGAGGTGCTCCAGCGGATCCGGGCCGTTGACGGCACGAGCCCGGCCACGACGACGACGGGCGGCAACTCGGGCAACAGTGGAGGCATCTTCTGATGACAACGACCGACGACGACGACCTCGATCGCCACCGGCGCCGGGTCCTGTGGGCGATGCCGACCGGCCTCTACCTGATCGGGAGCCGAGCCGGCGACGAGGTCAACCTCATGACGGCCAACCTCGTCGTCCAGGTCTGCCTGGAGCCCAAGCTCGTGGCCGTGGCACTCGAGCGCGAGGCGCTGACGATGCGCCTCGTCCGCGACGGCCAGGCATTCAGCGTCTCGTTGCTGCCACGCGACGAGCGCGACGTGGTCCGGCGCTTCGTCAAGCCCGTCGTCGATGTCGAGCGTTCCCCTGACGGGGCCGTCCTCGCCCTGTCGGGCCACTCCGTCTCCGAGGTCGGGCCCGACGGGCTTCCCGTGCTCGCCTCCGCCGCGGGGTTCCTCGTGTGCACCCTCACGCACACCGAGGAACTGGGGAGTCACACGCTCTGCGTGGGCGAGGTCACCGACGTCGGGGGTGAACCGTCCGAGGTGCTGCGCATGGAGGACACCCGCATGCATTACGGCGGCTGAGCCGTCGCGACCGGAATTCAGCTGGGGTTGTCGCCCGGCGCGTCCTTGGGCCGCAGGTCGATGCGCAGGGTCAAGATCCCGTCGATCAGCTCCGTCTCGGCGTCGCCGAGCATGGCGAAGTCGGCGAAGTCTTGCTGGGCCTGCTGGCGGAACCGTTGCCGCTCGGGCCCCTCGATGGGCGGCATGCCGCGGGTGCGAACGGCCTCGGCTCGTTGGCGGAAACGGGCCACCATCTCTTGGGGGTCAAAGGTGGGCACGGGGGTCAGCGTAGAGGCTGCACCCGAGCGGGACGGCCGTCCGCATCGCTGGGACGCCGCCCCACACCGACGTGTCGTGGCCCCGGTAAAAGTCGCTCCTGACCTGCTCCCGAGCCGTACCGACGGTCGCAGCCACTACAATGGACAGGCGGCCGAAAGGGCCCGTGCGGTCTGGCCGTGGGGGCGGAACGCCAAGGTGCGGACCGGTGTGACAAGGAGTTTCTCGTGAAAAAGGGACGCCATCGGCGCTTCGAGGAAGCGCGTAGCTTGAAGCGGTCTCCAACTGAAGTCACCGGACAGTGCCCTGAATGCGGGGCCGAGCCCGACGACGTGCACGCTTCTTGGTGCCTGGCGGAAGAGGATCAGTACGACAAGATCCTCGGCTCCATGCCCACGACGACCCACCCCGTCGACGACGACCCCCTGAACGACTAGGAACCTTCGCCCCGGCCGTCGGCCGGTCGGTCTCCGCGCGTCAGGCGCCGGCGACGTCCACCTTGTCGGACGCAGTCCCGTTTCTTCCGGCGCGTCGGCGCACGGCTGGGTGGGGGAGTGCCACACCCTTGACCCGCAGGCGCTCGCGCTCTCGGACCAAAGCGACGAAGCGGTCGTAGACCTTGGCGCCGACCATCTTGGTGAGCTCCGCCTGCATCTCGCGGTAGACGGGCTTGTTCCCGACGAACGCCTCTGGAGACTCGGTGCACCACCAGTGGAACTCGCGGCCACCCTTGCCCCAGTGTCGCCGGTCCCACTGGCGCACCACCGAGGTGACGTGGCCCTCGTCGTCGTCGACTTGATCCTCACGGCGGAGCGGTAGCTGCCAGCACACCTCGGGCTTGAGCGTCATGAAGTTCACGCCCCGCCGCGCCGCCGCGATGTGGAAGGCGCACCCGGCGCCCGCCGCAAACTCTGGGCCATTGAGGAAGATGCAGGCGTCGTCCACCAGCCGGGTCACCGTCTCGCCGTGCTTGTTCGTCTCAATCACGTTCTTCTTCACGCCGTGGTTCTGCCACTCTTCGGGCGTCAGCGTGGCCGCCGCCTTTACCACCCTGCGGGCGTCCTTCTTGTCGACGAGATGCGCCCCGTAGCTGCAGCAGCCCTGCACGAGTTCGGGGGCGGGCCCGGTAAGCACGCCTTGGCACCCGTTGCCGAAGATGCAGGTCCAGTTGCTCGTGAGGAAGGAGACGTCGAAGACCCACGTCCTCTCCTCGTCCTCATCTTCGAAGCTGAGCCACTCGTGCGTGTCTGTCGGTGTGCGGGCCACGGCCAGGACGATACAGGGCGCGTGCCCGGGCACGGTGAATATTCATCGTCCCAGACGGCGCGCCGGCGTGCAGAGCGCGCTACGAGGCCGACGGCTCGCCCAAGTGCTGGATCCCGACGATGGGTCCGTTGAGCGGATGATTGCCGATCGCCGTGTAGATGGAACCCAAGAACGGGGCGTCGCCGTAGGTGAAGACGCCGCCGTCGGACCCGACCTCCCAGTACCCGTTGCCCGAGTGGGTCACGGCGATCCCGACGATCGGAGCCACCAGGCTCTGGCCGGGAGCGAGTGAGCCGGGCACCGAGCCGAAGAAGTGCTGGGTCCCGTAGTTGAAGGTCCCGCCGTCGGTCGCCACGAGGATGTAGCCCTGGCCACTGGCGGCGGCTGCGAGGCCAATGATCGGCGCGTTGATGTGCACCCCGCCGAGGCCGCCGACGTACTGCGCGTCGCCTTCGGCGTAGACGTCACCGAACTGGTCGGTCAGCCAGGCCCCAGCACCATCGGTGGTCGAGGCCATGCCCACAATGTGGGCACCGGGCGGCAAGGACAGCGCAGGCAATGCCGGCACGGCACCGAAGTTGTAGATCACACCGTTCTGGGCGGCCAGCCAGTAGCCGTTCTCCGTCGGTGGCGCCGCGATGGCCGCGATGGGAGACGGGATCGTCTGGCCCCCGAGCGAGCCGAAGAAGTTGGCCCCGCCGAGGGCGAAGACCCCGCCATCACCGCCGGCCATCAGGTAGCCGTCGAAGCCCGGCGAGTTGGCGATCCCGACGATCGGAGCGTTGAGGTGGTTGTTGGCCAACGAGCCGTCGAAGTTGAGCCCGAAGTCGAAGATCCCGCCCTCGTTTGCCACCAGGCGGTAGCCGTTGGGGTTGAAGGCCGGCGGTGCGGCCACGGACACCTCAACGGCGCCGATGGTGCACGAGCCGTTCAGGCCCGCTCCACGTGCATTGCCGCGCTGGTCGGTCGTCACCCCGGTCCCGCTGCACACTGAGGCCGGGACCGCGCCGACCGCGGGGCTGCCCGTCGCCGGCAGCTCGGTGTTGGTCGGCCCGCCGTTGTTACCCAACGCCCCCAGCTGGGCACCCCGGCCGATGATGTCGGTCGACGCCGCGGTGCCACACGTCGTGTCGTCGATCAGGTTGTAGCCGAGCGAGGTGAGGGTGCCGTCGTTGGTGAACGAGCAGTTCGTCGTCGGCGATCCACCGGACACCCCGTTGGAAATGATCGTCTGCGCCGCGTTCAGGGTGGAATCGTCGCCCGTGTTGATGTTGCCGCCGCCTACGCCCGAAGTGTTGGCGTCGATGGTGTCGAAGAGGAAGTTCGTGACCCCCGCCGCTACGGCGTGGGACGTGGCCGCTGACTTGACCGCCGGTTGGTTCGGCCCCTCGGCGCAGCCGTTCGTCCCGTA
>DASZLL010000083.1:0-40425 GCA_035552395.1 Acidimicrobiales bacterium | reverse complement strand
CGACGGAGGCGTCTGCATTCATTTTGAACAAAAGGTGCCGTCTCCGTTGCGAAGAAGCGGCCATTCGGCACTCACTGTGACCGTGGCCGACCTGGAGGGTTTGACGACGGCGTTAGGTGGGGACAAGGAAGGGTCCGCTGCACCTTCGGCCTGACCGAAGGAATCGCCTCGCCCAGTGAGTGTGCTTCCATTGGACACAGCCCAGGACCTACGGATCACATGTATAACGCCGGCTCGGAGGCGTCGCGTTACAGACGGAATCCTGCTCATGGTGCCATGTCATCATGGCGGCGATGACCGATCGGTCTGCGGTGCGCAGATGGGTGGAGCGATACGAGCGTGCGTGGCGAACGCCCGGCACTGCTGAGATCTCGGGGCTATTCACGACCGATGCCACTTATCTGCACTCTCCGTACGAAAAGCCGTTGGTGGGCGTTGACGCCATTGGTCGAATGTGGGAAGAGGAACGGGAGGGGCCAGACGAGGTGTTTACGCTCTCCTCCGAGGTTGTCGCGGTCGACGATCAGACCGCGGTTGTACGAGCTGAGGTGCGATACGGCCAACCCGTCCGCCAGGAATATCGCGACTTGTGGATCATTCAGCTCGAAGCTGACGGCCGGTGCTCATGGTTCGAAGAGTGGCCCTATTGGCCTGGTCGTTCGTACTCCGATCGCGATGAGTAGCAAGTTGCGGGCGCGAAGCTGAGTCACCTCGAGACTCGCTCGATCAACATCGATAACGCCCGAGGCAGACCGTCCCCGCACGCCGGTTGAAAGTCGAACGCATCGGGTTCAGCAACGACACACCGGTGAGTGAATGAGCATCGACGATGAAGGTCGCGCTCCCATCTGCCGTTTGCGGCGTAACTGCTGAACCTGGTGATGCGGGGCACGTCCTCGACCCACGCTTCATCTGTGAAATTCCCGACTGCGAGGCCTTCGGCGAAGAGATCGAGGCCGGCGGGACCATTTCGCATCTGGCCCAGATCGCCGGGACGGTGGGCAACTCGGGACCACTTGGGTCAGGAGGACGAGATCGCCGAGGGTCTGACCTTTCGCCATATCAGCTATATGTTCGGACCACCGTTCGAGAGTTGCTGCGTGCCGATTACCTCGAATCCGTGTCGACAATAGAGCAGGAATCCTGCGAAAACAGAGCCGCTACGACGTGCTGGCGGTCGACGTCCCGGGGATGTCTGTGCCACAGGTCGGTTGAGACGACACGGCCTTGAAGCCCGACTGCTGTGCCTGCATGACCCAGGCACATTGCTTCGGCAGGTCATGCCCGAAGATTGTCGAGTAGTTGATCGGTTGGGGCAACAGACCGTTGGCGTTGTACGACTTGATCCCGCGCAGGTCCTTGATGACCGTCGCCTGGGTCGGATTGCTGCCCGCCAGCTGCAGGCCCTTGATCATGAGGTCGGCACCCGCCCACGCTTCGTACTGGCCGAACGTCGGAAACTGGGTCTTGGTGAAATGCGCGTACTTCTCCATAGCTGCCTGCATCTGCTGGGTGCCTGCGTTGGGTAGCGACCAAGGACGGAAGGGCGACAGGAAATACGCGCCCTGCAGTGTCGACCACGCCGGCGAGTTGATGACGTCGGGCTGGTAGCCCGTGGCGTAAAGCGTGGCCTTCAGGTGGACCCCGGCCTGCTTCAGTGCGGTGGCCAGCGCGTAGTTCGAGTTGGCATCCATGGCGGGCACCATTGCGTTGACGCCCTTCTGCTTGGCCACCAGCGCGGCGCTCGTGAAGTCGACGCTGCCAAATGTCACCGAGGTGTTGAGTACTCCGGTTTTGCCCCCTGCGTGCTGGAACGAGTCGGCGGTCTGCACAGCGGCTCGCGCCGATGACGGCGAGATGCCGTACCCGTAGGAGCCAAGCACCGTGCCCCCGTGCGCCTTCAAGAAGCTGCCGATCTGCGTATTGACGGGGTACTTGGGGTTCACGCTCCCCTCGTCAGCGGCGAACATGTTTGTGTAGGGCTGCGTGCCCCACTCAGGGCCGTCGTCGTAGGTGCCGGTGACCGGAACTCCTGCCTTATTGGGGACCGTGGCGGCGAGGAACATCAAGGGGCTCTGCGACACGATGCCAAAGGCTTTGGAATCGGCCTCCTGGACCGCGGTTGCGATCGCCGTCGGGCTCGTCTGGTCATCGATGACGAGCGGCACGAGCTTGTGCCCGTTCACCCCACCCTGTGCATTCTGCAGGGCGAGACGGGCTTCGAAGCCGGCCGGCGACGAGGCGTTCTCAGAGCCACCTTCCCCGGTCAGGTCGGTGACATAGGCGATGGTGATCGGGGGCCCCGACGCCCCTGCGGGCCCGGGAGTAGTGGCGACGAGCGCGAGGGAGAGGGGAAGGCCGGCGAGGGTTGCCGTCAGCACGGCACCGATGGGCCGGGTGCGTCGCACGTCCGTTGACTGAAAGATGCGGGTGCGGCGATGCCGCCGATCGGTCCTTGAGATCACTCCGAGTTGCACAGTTCGGTTTCCTCCCCAGATCCCGTCGGGATCCCTAAGCCAGAGGCATGTTAACCCTCTATGAGGATTATGAGAATGCCAATCTCGCCTCAGGTTACGCTAGTTACCTTGTAACGACCGGTCGGTATGAATCGAGCCGGTGAGTTACTGTAACCCGTTCGTAACGGCAGTAGGAGTCGCCGCTTCGGCCTCGCCGAGGTAGCGGTCGATAACCTCCTGACCTGCACCGGAAGCCTCTCCAGACCAGCCCACGTGACCACGGGTCAGGATCACGCACCTGTCGGCCATCTCCAAGGCCCGGTGGACGAATTGCTCGCTCAGCACGATGGTGATCCCCGAGCGACGGGCCTCTTCGAGCCCTTCGAAGACGGACTCTGCCACCAGCGGGGCGAGACCCAACGACATCTCGTCGGCGATGACCAACTTGGGCGAGACCGCGAGCGCCCGGGCTAGCGCCAGCATCTGCTGTTCGCCTCCAGAGAGGCTGCCGGCGCGCTGGGTCCGGCGCTTGCCCAGCACGGGAAAGCGGTCGACGGCCCGGTCGATGGCGCCCGGCCGGTCCGCTCGCCGCTCTTGCGCGACCGCCATGCGCAGATTGTCGATCACCGAGAGGCCCGGAAAGATGCCGCGGCCCTCGGGGATGTACGTCAGACCCAGTTTACGGATGCGATGGGCAGAGAACCCCGTCACGTCGCGGCCTTCGAAGCGCACACACCCGGCACTTGGTGACACGAGGCCGGAGACCGCCCGGGCCAGCGTGCTCTTCCCGGCGCCGTTGGTGCCGAGCACGGCTAATACCGACCCTGGCGCGACGGTGAACGAAACGCCGAAGAGTGCTTGTGAGGTGCCGTAACGCACGTCGAGGTCCCGCACCTCGAGCATCGGTTCGCTCACGCGCCCGGCACTTTCGTCGGCACGCTCGCGCGCTGCACAGGCTCGCTGTCGCCGAGATAGGCCGAACGGACCGCCAGATTGTTGCGGATCTCCTCGGGCGTACCGACCGCGATCCGCTCACCGAAGTCGAGGACGAAGACGGCGTCGGACAGCGAAAGGACGGCCGCAACGTCGTGCTCCACCAGCACCAGCGACATCGGAGGGTCCGACTCGTCGACGATCTGCCGGAACACGCCGAGCAAGTTCTCGCACGCCTTCAGGTCCAGACCCGAAAGGGGCTCGTCAAGGAGGAGCACCCGTGGTTGGCAGGCCAGGGCGCGGCCCACCTCGACCAGGCGGAGAAGGCCCAGGGGGAGGGCCGCCACCGGGGCCTTGGCCACCCGGGTCAGCCGGAGCTGCTCGAGGATCGCATCGATTTGCTCGGTCTCTGCCTTGGATGGCGGGAGCAGCGACCGGGGGTCGAACATGTCCCGCCACAGGCGAGTCCGGGCCGTTCGGGCCCGGTGGGCCACAACGAGATGTTCGCGTACCGTCAGTCCCAAGAAGAGCTCGGGCTGCTGGAAGGTTCGGGCCAACCCACGGTTCGCCCGAGCCCGCGGCGAGGTATGCGTCACGTCCTCGCCCTGGAGCGTGACTCGCCCCGCGATCGGTCGCTGCAGTCCGGAGAGCACGGCCAACAGCGTCGACTTCCCGGCGCCGTTGGGCCCGACGAGACCAGCGATGGCGCCGGACTTGACCGTGAGGGACACCTCCGAGAGCGCCGTCAGCCCCCCGAAGCGAACCGTGATGCCGGTTGCTTCGAGCGCGAGAGGTGCGTCCTGCTGCGGGTCACCCGGGCCGCTGGTCGGAGCCGTGGCTGTGGTCATGACGCGTGCCCCGCGACCTCGGGCACCGCCTCGACCGATGGCGTCGAAGGCGACAGACCCACGTCTTCGGCCAACGGTCCCCCTCCCGGTCGCGACGACGTCAGGCGCAGGGCCAGGCCCCGCAGCTTGCGACTGTTCTCAGCCAGCGCGCCGTCGGGGTACTTGGCTGCCGAAATCGCACCGAGACCGAAGAGGACCGGCAGCGCGTTCGGGATCCAGGTCCACGTCGAGAGGTAGTACTGAGCCAGCGCGGACGGGAACACGAACGTGATGCCGGCAATCAGGGCGGCCGCGTTCGAACGCACGCCGATCGTGACGAGGACGGCCAGCCACACGACACCGGCGAATGTCGCGAACTCGCTCGGCTGGAACGAGGTTTGCGCCAACGCCAACAGCCCGCCGCCAATGCCGGCGATGAGCGCGGCGAGCGAGCCGGCGATCACCTTCATTTGGACGACACTGATACCCGACGTCCGCGCCCCCGCCTCGCTCCAGCGCGCCGCGTTGAGGGCAAGACCGGTGGTCGACCGTCGGAAGTTCACGATGAAAAGCGCGATGATCACGAAGACGACCAGACAGAGGTATGTGAACGCCAGGTCGGACGTTGCGAACTGCGGCCGGTTCAGCGTGAGGCCGAGCCCTTGGTTGACGAAGCTCGGCAGCGTGAAGACGAGGTTCTCCATCAGGAGCCCGAATGTCAGCGTGACGAGCGCGACGTAGAGATCGCCCAGCCGGATGCTGAGGAAGCCGACGATGGCTCCCATCGCCGCTGCGATGATCCCGCCGAGGAGGATGGAGGCCAGGACCGGCCATCCGTAGTGGTTGGCCAGCTGGGCCGTTGTCAGTGCTCCGACCCCGGCGAACGTGATCTGGCAGAGCCAGAGCATGCCGCCCTCACCGGTCACGATCGTCCACGACAGGAAGATGACGGCATAGGCGAACGCCTGAGCCATGAGCCCGACCCAGTACCCCTGCAAGATGAGCGGCAGCGCGCCGACGATGGCAATCAGGACGAGCGGCCCGGCGTACTTGCCGGCGAAGCTCAGATGCGCCTCTTCGACCATGCTGCTGGTCGAGCCGGCCAACCGGCTCTCGCCTTGTGGCGTGATGGCGCGGTCGAGTGCGCCACCCCATCCCTCGCCTTGGCCGACGGTCCCCCGCCGGACCAGGGTGTAGACGAGGAACAACGCGATCACAATAAAGGGGACCGCATCGATGACCTCGGTGGTCCATTGGCTATTCGACGGGAGATAGCGCTGGATGAGCGACGTGGCGACGCCCATCAAGAGCCCGACCAGCACCGCCACGGGCAAGTTGCGCATCTTGGCGGCGATGACTGCGGCGAAGGAAGCAGCGATCAAAACTGTGAACTGGTTGGCGTCGAGGCCGATGATCGGTGCGGCCAGCACGCCGGCCAACCCGGCGAAGAAGGTGCTCACCGCCCACACGCCGACCGAGATCGCCGTCGGGCTGGTGCCCGACAGGTCGGTCATGGCCGGCGAGTCCACCATCGCTCGCACCTTCAAGCCCACTTCGGTATAGCGAAGGACGAGGGCGCCGGCCACCACGGTCACCACGACGCACGCGTACACGATGACCTGGTCCAGCGTGACGGGAACGCCCAAGAATTGGTAGACCGCGACCGGTTCGGGTGCCAGACCGGGCGCTGACTGGATCGCTTGGTTGCCGAAGATCAGCGTCGCCAGCGACGGGAAGGCAACGAGTAGGCCGATGGTCGCCACGACCTTGATGAGGGGCGACGACAGCCTCAGGTGACGGAAGAGGACGACGTAGAGCAACACCCCCAGCGCCGGACCGGCGATCACGATCGAGACGATCGCCGCGGTCACGATGGACCAGTTCTGCTGGGTGTGGAGGTAGTAGTAGAAGCGCGCGATGAAGAACGCGATCGCGCCGAACGCGAAATTCAAGATCCCCGAGGACGTGTAGGTGATAACCAGACCGGCCGAGGCGATGGCGTAGATCCCGCCGAGCACCAACCCGGCGATCACGAACTGCAGCATCCTGGAGAAGCCACCCCCTTCCGGCTGGATCAGCCGGCCATTTCTGACATCGACGTCGATACAGATACTAACGAGGCAAGCGTCTCGGTGCACGGCGCCTGATCGGCCACCTGAACTGGGACTTCATTGCCCTGGCGTGGCCCACGACGAGGGTGCCGAACGGCGGAAATCCCGCCCGCATCAGGAGTCGGCGCGCACCTTGTCTTTGACCGCCGGCACGATTGGAGGCGCCTCTTTCCAGTTAGGAATGCCAGAGTCTTCCTTGGCGATCGGGTAGTGGTCCTCGTTGACCCAGGCCCAGTGCGAGTGGTTCAACTCGTGGAGCGTGAAGCAGGCGTTGAGGGCGTTGTAGAAGCCCATGTTGTCGACGCTCTGGTTCACCGACTCCTTGATCAGCAGCGACGTCATCGTCGGCAGCTGTGCGATGCGCCGCGCGAACTCCACGGTGCGGTCCGCCAGCTGGTCTGCGGGGAAGATCTTGCTAACCATGCCGAGACGGTGGGCCTCCTCGGCGTCGATCGAGTCACCGGTCAGTAGCAGCTCCTTCGCCTTGCGGGGTCCGAACTCCCACGGGTGGGCGAAATATTCGACGCCGCACATACCGAGCCGGGATCCGACGACATCGGCGAAGACGGTGCCCTCTGCGGCCACGATGAGGTCACACGCCCAGAGCAACATCAGCCCGGCAGCGAAGACGGGGCCGTGCGCCTGACCAATCGTGATCTTGCGGAGATTCCGCCAGCGGCGCGTGTTCTCGAAGAAGTAGTGCCACTCCTGCAGCATCAGGGACTCGGCAGCCTTGCGCGTGGCGCCGTTGATCGTCCGTGTCGGGTGCAAGGTGGGGCCGGGAGTCCCCTCCTCCTGGGCCGCCTTCGAGCCGAGGTCGTGGCCCGAGGAGAACATGGGCCCGGTGCCGCCGAGAATGACGACCCGCACGTCGTCATCGGCCTCCGCGTGCAAGAAGGCGTCGTGGAGCTCGACGAGCAATCCGCGGTTCTGGGCATTGCGCGCGTCGGGACGGTTCAGCATGATGCGCGCGATCGTCCCTTCGTCGAGTGTCTCGTACTGCACGAATTTGTAGTCAGGCATCTCCGGCCCTCCGTGAACTGGTGTTCCTCGTGGTCGGGCTGACCCTATCGTCAGAACCGAGGTGCGGCGGTGTTGCTGCCCTACCTCGCGGCACCGACCGGCGCGTCGACCCGCATGATCCGAGAAAGGTTGCCGCCCATGATGTTCTGCACGTCCTCGTCGGAGAGGCCCGGCGGCAGATGGTCGACATAGGAACGCGGCTCGGCCAGGCCTTCAGGGTGCGGGTAATCCGAGCCGAAGAGCACCTGGCTGGCGCCAATCGTGTCGATCAGGAGCTCGAGGTTGTCCTCGTGGAACGGGCTGATCCAGACGTGGTGCTTGAACTGCTCGACCGGGTCGCCGTCGAAGGCGTGCGGCATCTTCTTGTAGGTGTCCGCGACGTGGTCGAGGAACCCGGCCACCCAGTCGCCACCGCTCTCAATCGATGCGACGCGCAGCTTGGGGAAGCGCGAGAAGACCCCATGGCACAGGTAGGCCGCCATGGTGTCCTCCATCGGCCGCTTGCCGACGCTCATGGCCCGGAAGGGGTCGAGCCGGAAGGGCAGCATCTCGCTCGGCCCGGTCCAGTCGTTCTGGTACCGGGTGTACCCGCTGTCGGACGAGTGCATTGAGACGAGGATGTCGGCGTCTTCGACGGCCTTCCAGAACGGGTCGAATTCGGGGAAGCCGAACGAGCGCGGACCCCGGTAGCCGGGCACCGGCGCCGGGCGGATGAGGACCGTTTTGGCGCCTCGCTCGAGCACCCATTCCAGTTCCTCGATCGCCCTTTCCACGATGGGCAAGGTGATGACCGGGGTCGCGAAAATACGGCCCTCGTAGTTGAACGTCCATTCCTCGTACATCCACTCGTTCAGCGCATGAATGGCGGCGTGCGTCAGCTCGGGTTCGTCGCGCATCCGCTCCTCGAGCAGGCTGGCCAGCGTCGGGAACATCAGCGCCCGGTCGACTCCCAACTCGTCCATCAGCTCGATTCTTGGGGCTGGTTCCCGGAACGCCGGAATACTGCGCATCGGCTCGCCGATCAACTCGCGGTACGACTTGCCCTCGGGGTTCCCGTTGCGGAAGTACTCCTCTTGGGCCCCGGGACGAGCCACCACTTCGAACGTCGGGTTCGGGATGTACTCGCTGACCGTGCCACGGATCATGATCTTCGTGCGACCGTGCAGGTCGACGTAGTCGATGGCGCTCTTGTAGCGGTCCGGCAAATGACGCGTGAACGACTCCTGCGTCTCGTAGAAGTGGTTGTCGGCGTCGAAGATAGGGAAGTCCAAGGTTCTGGCCATGGCTGCAGGTTAGTTATTTTCGACTGCGACGTCAATATCAGATACACCCGTCGGACCCGATGGAGACCCAGGTGACGGGGCTGGGGGAACCGGCCCAGTCACGTGCTCGGTCCGTCGACACGCCCACGCCCATCCTTCAACATTGACGTCAATATTGGGCTAGCTTCAGAGCTTGGGCGATGAGGAGACCGACCAGGTGGACGAGAGTGTGTCGATGCGACCAGGAAGATCATGCGACCGCTTCCTGAGCTGACGCCCGCCAGCGAGTGGTTCTGGAAGTCTGGGTCCGACGGCGTGCTCCGCGTGCAGGGCTGCCAGGACTGCGGCCAGCTCATCCACCCGCCGACCCCGATCTGCCCCGTGTGTCGGAGCCGGTCGTCCAAGCCGGTTGCCATGTCCGGCCGCGGCACCGTCGTCGGCTTCACCGTCAACGAACATCGTTGGCATCCCGCGTTCGAACCGCCCTATGTCGTGGCCAACGTCGCCCTCGCCGAAGACGCGAGCGTCCACCTCACCACGAACGTCGTCGGCTGCGCACCGGCCGACGTCGCGATCGGCCAGGAAGTCGTCGTGCGTTTCGAGCCCTTCGAGGACGTCTGGCTCCCGCTCTTCGAGCCGACCGGCGCGATCGACCCAGTCGATCGGGTGCCCGAACCAACGCATCCGGTGCCCCGCAGGCCGCCCACCGACGAGCGCTTCGAGCACCGAGCCGTCCTCAGCGGCATCGGGCGCTCGCAGATCGGGCGGCGGCTCATGATCGACCCGCTCTCGCTCGCGGTCGACGCCTGCACCGCGGCCGTGGCGGATGCCGGACTGACGCTCGAAGACATCGACGGCTTATCGACCTATCCCGGCGCCGGTGGCATGGGCATGAGCGAAGGCGGACCGACCTCCATCGAGGAGGCCCTTCGCCTGCACCCGACATGGATCAACGGCGGAGGCGACCTGCCCGGACCGGGGGGCTCTGTCATCGCTGCGGCGATGGCGGTCGCGAACGGGCTTTGCCGACACGTCCTGTGTTTCCGGACGGTCTGGGAGTCGACGTTCGCCGTGCTGGCCGCCCGGGGCAAAGCCGGTGTCGGCAGCGCTGGTGGTAGCGCCGAGCGGGTGTCCGGCCCCATGCGCGAGTGGCGTGCCCCATTCGGCGCGCTGTCCGCGGCCAACTGGATCGCGATGAACGCCAACCAGTACTTGCACCGCTACGGCGCCCCGCGCGAGATGCTCGGGCTCATTGCGCTCAACGGACGCGCCAACGCGGCGCGCAATCCGGCCGCCATCTACCGGCAACCGATGACGATGGACGACTACCTCTCCGCTCGTCCCATCACGTCACCGTTCGGCCTCTACGATTGCGACGTACCGTGCGACGCGTCCATCGCCGTCGTTGTCTCCGCCGCCGAGGTGGGGGACGACCTGCCGCACCCGGCCGTCCGGATCGAGGCGGTCGGCACGCAGATCCTCGAACGGGTGTCGTGGGACCAGGGGACGCTCACCCACGAACCACAGGTCATCGGCCAGGCGGCTCACCTGTGGACGAGGACGGACGTCCCGCCGTCCGAAGTCGACCTGGCCCTGGTGTACGACGGCTTCACCTTCAATGCCATCTCGTGGATCGAGGCCCTGGGCTTCTGCGGGTTCGGCGAGGCCTACGACTGGCTCGACGGCGGGCGCCGGATTGCGCTCGATGGCGAGTTGCCCGTGAACCCGCACGGGGGCCAGCTGTCCGAAGGCAGGACCCACGGTTTCGGCTTTCTCTACGAAGCGGTCCAGCAGTTGCGCCACGAAGCGGGCGAGCGGCAGGTGCGCGACGCCCGGACCGCCGTGGTCACCTCCGGTGGCGGCACCCCTTCGGGGGTCCTCCTCCTCCAGCGCAGAGACGCGTGAAGATGCGATCGCCCCGCTCGGGCGTCCACCAGCAGGCGGCAAGGGCACGGGTACATTGATGGGACCCCCGGCCAGGGAGCCTGCACGGAAGGAGAAGCGCGTGCCGACGGCGCGGCCGGAATCGAACGGCAACGACAAGCCCAGCGGGCCCCGGTCCCGCAAGGGCGTCGAGACGCGGGCGCGCCTCGTTGCCGCGGCCAAGGAGATCTTCGAGCGCGACGGCTTTCTCGACGCACGCATTTCCGACATCGCCGAGAAGGCCGGGCTCTCCCACGGGTCCTTTTACCACTACTTCGAGTCGAAGGAAGAGGTCTTTCGCGAGGTCGTGGCCGAGGTGGACGAACGCCTCAGTGCCCCGATGACCAACATCATCCTCGATCCCAACTCGCCCCTGAGCCCGTTCGACAGGATCCAAGAGGCCATGCGGATTCACCTCGAGGCCTACCGGGACGAAGGCCGCATCATGGGCGTCATCGAGCAGGTCTCGCGCTTCGATCCCGAAGTGGCCACGACCCGCTTCGAGCGCCAGCTCATAGGCCTCAACGAAGTCGCGCACTCTATCCGCAGCCTGCAACGGCGCGGGCTGATCGATCAGCGGCTTGATCCCACGATTACCGCCGCCGCGCTCGGAGCCATGACCCGGCGCTTTCCCGAGGCCTGGCTCGTCGAGCACGTCATCGACGACGACTTCGACGACGTGCTCGAGCAGTTCACCTTCATCTTTGCGCGGGCCCTCGGTCTCGACGTGAGCGAGCGTGACTTGCCGCGGGCCAGCGCCACCCGCCCGACCCCGTCGGCGCAAACAAAGTAGGTGCTGCGGCCCGGAAACGGCTCAACCTTCGACCCCACTCGGTAATCGGGGGACAGGTCGTCCAGGCTCATTTCCCACGTCTACGCGACTGGATTCACTCCCGCGACTGCCTCTCCCAGGGAGGCGACGCCGCTCAATCGTGATGTTGCTTCATCGTCCAAACGCCCACGCCACCATAAGCGGCAGCTCTTCTCGCCAGAATGCGCCGCCGTGCGATCCGACCCACTCGGTCATGACGACGTTCGCACCAGCACCGCGCAGCGCGGCCGCCCAACCGAGTCGCGTTCTCGAGGAAGAAGAACGGCTCCCGGATGCCGGCGACGAAGTACGTGCGCGGCACCGATCGCGGCAGAGCTTCAGGAGGACGGTACCCCGCGCCTGGCGAAGCGCAGAAGATTGCATCGTAGACGTCGGGATGGCGAAGGCCGAGGGCAACTGCGGGCTCTCCACTCGCCGAGACACCGAACACCGCTGTGCGTCAGTGGGCAACGCAAATTCGACCAAATGCAGTTGATGGACCCGGCGACGAGCTAACAAACCACATCAGCAGGGCTCGAGCCGGCCAAAGACGGTGGGCGGAACAGTTGTGCCCTCGAGGACCATCTCCACACCTCGCACTTCGGCGAGGCGTCCCATGATCACCGAAGACGGGATCGGCGTGCCCATGGGGTCGGTCTTGAATGAGGCGATGATGTAGCCGCGGATGTCATTGTTCGACCAATCGACGTAGACGGGGACGTTCGGAGGCAATCCGGCTATGGCAACCGTGAGCACACTTGGGACCAGTTGTCCTTCTGTCCCGCTGTAGAAAACGTGTCCCGACAGAGGCCCCGATGCACAGAAATTTTCGACACCGCGGTAACCAGCTTCTGGGATGTCAGCAATGCTGACCGATTTTTCCGGACTGGAGAGGGGGCTCAGGAATTCGTTGTGGGACGGTGCGCTGTGGATACTCGTGCCGCCAAGGACGGCTGCTGTTCCAGCGGTCGCCACCAGCGCTGCCACGAGGGTCCAAGGAATCCAAGAACGCATTGGACCCATCTAAGCCTGGACAACGAACCGAGGGGGAACCGACCCCGGCCGGGCAATGAACTGGGCACATTGCTCGTGGCCGCCGAGAGTCTTGTTTCGTATCTAGGTCGCCATTCTCGAGGCGGCTTTCCACTCACCAAGACTACAAACTCGGTACCGCCGAAATCGATGGGACTTTGCTCGATCATCCACAAGAAGTTCAGGCCGGCACCCCGGCCCACTTGACTCTCACCATCGGGGAAGGTCCATGCTGCAACTTATGGACGACCTGATGCCAATAGGTGAGTTTTCCGAGCGCTCGGGTCTCTCGGCCAAACGGCTGAGGACATATGCCGCCGAGGGGCTCCTCGCCCCCGCCGCGGTGGACCCGACTTCGGGATACCGCTACTACTCCCCAGGCCAGTTGGCTGATGCTCAAGTGATTGATGCCCTACGACAAGCGAACGTGCCGCTTGCCGACGTCCGCGGGTACATGCGCCAGCCATCCCGGGAACGGCTCGATGCCTGGGAGAGACAGCTCCAAACCAACGCGGACCACCGCCAGAGCGCGCTGACCTTGGCTCGCCGCCTCTTTGCGGCGAGCCAGGACCCTCGATTCCCAATTGCTCACCCAGATTCTAAGGAGGACACCATGATCACCCTGCGCACCGCGGGACGTACTGACATAGGGCAGTTACGCGAGAACAACGAAGACGCCATCGTCAGCAGTGATCGGCTTGCGCTGGTCGCCGACGGAATGGGAGGACATCCAGGCGGCGAAATCGCAGCGAATGCCGCTGCGACTGTGATTCCTGCAGTCTTCACAGGCCAATCAATCGACGAGCTCGAAGCGGCACTACGTGCCGCGAACTGGGTGATTCGAGACCGCGCCGTTGCCCAGCCAGGGCTCGAGGGCATGGGCACCACGATCTGTGTGGCAGGACTCCTCACGGACGGACACCTTGCACTCGTCAATGTGGGCGACAGTCGCGCCTATATCTGGCATGAAGACGCGCTGACCCAACTGACGCAGGACCACAGCGTGACGGCCGAACTCATCCAACGTGGTGAGCTACGAGAGGAGGAGGCAGCTGGGCACCCCCATTACGGGGTTCTCACACGAGCAGTCGGCGTCGGGCCCGATATCGAGATCGACCGCAGAACCCTGGCCGTCGAATCGGGAGATCGAATCCTCGTTTGTTCCGACGGCCTGTTCAACGAGCTCTCCCGCGGGGAGATAGCGAATGCCATGGCTGTAGGCCGAGACGTGAGCGAGATTGTTGACAACCTGATCGATGGTGCCCTTGCTCATGGTGGTCGCGACAACGTCTCCGTCGTGATCGCCGAGGTGGCAGCTTGAGGAATTCAGAGTCAGCGCACGGATGGCTTCGTAACTGATCCTCTGCAACCATGGCACAGTCCGGGCTTTCGGGAACCGCTGAATAGCCTCGCTACGCTTTGGTTGTGCCGACAATTACTGCTGCGATGATGGGATGGCTGCGCACGTCAGTAGGAGTCGCCTTGATGGTCGCACCTGGAGCTCCGATGCGCCTCGCCGGTACCGAATCGCCGACCGCCGCCGCCCTCCTTCTGATGAGAACCATAGGCATCCGAGATCTCGTGCTTGGTCTGGGAACGGTGTCCGCGGCACGATCACACGGTCCATCTGATGCTCGGCGGTGGGTGAATGCCACGTTGGCGAGCGATGCGCTCGACACGGTCGTCAGTCTGGCGGCAGTGAAGTCAATCGGAAGACGCGATTCGTTGTTCGCCGCAGCCTTAGCCCTCGGATTCGCCTGCGGAGACCTCCAAGCGCTGAGGACCGCGTCCGAAAAACGGATCAGGCAGCACGACACATAACGGTCGCGCCGGTCAGTCGTCAACCCGGCAGCGATCTGGGGCAGGCTGGCGACTGTGGATGCCAGCCAAGAACGCGACCGTCTGACCGCGAGACCTCTGGCGCAGGAACGTTCGAGGTTGTTCGATCAGCAAGCCGAGGCCTACGACCGGTTCCGGCCGACCTATCCCGATGCGTTGATCGATGAGCTGCTCGGTCCGGTGCCTGCGGTCCTGAACGTTCTCGACGTGGGTTGTGGCACCGGGATCGCCTCAAGGCTGATGGCCCAGCGCGGCGCCAAGGTGCTCGGGGTGGAACTCGCTCCACGAATGGCGGACATCGCCCGCAGCCATGGAATCGAAGTAGAGATTGCTGCTTTCGAAGGCTGGGACGCCGCTGGTCGCACTTTCGACCGGGTGACTTCGGCGCAGGCCTGGCACTGGCTCGACCTGCCTATCGCCACGGCGAAGGCGGCCTCTGTGCTGCGGCCGGGGGGCAGGCTCGGTCTGATCTGGAACGCGGGTAGTCAGCCCGATGATCTGGCCGATGCTCTCGAGGAGGTGTACGCGAGTGTCGTACCGCGCGGCGGCCACCGTCTGTTCCGGGGGTATGCGGCCGATCGGTCATCCGACCTGAAGGCCGGCCTCGGCCCGGAGATCCACGCCATCTCAGCGGTGCCCGACCTCGGTGTGCCGACAGAGAAGTGGTTTCGATGGACGCGGGAGTACCAGCGGGATGAGTGGCTGGGCCAGCTTGTCTCACGAAGCGACCACGCCGCCCTCGAACCGGCAGTCCGAGACCGCCTGTTCGAAGCCATCGGCGCGGCCATCGACGATCAGGGCGGCTCCTTTGTCATGAGCTTCGAAACCGTCCTGATCACCGCGACTCGGCTGGGTAGCTCCGGAACCAGCGGTCAGCGGCACGATGACACCGTTCCGGCCTGAGGGAGCAGGGTCCGGGAGAACTTCGAAGGGCACGCAACGCAAGGTGTCTTCATGGGTGGGAGGGATCGCGTCGGGGTATGGAAGGTGACGGGTTGCATCATGCCCGCGTCCGCCAAGGAGAGAACACCATGACGATCGTTCGCAATGAAGACGGCTCTCTGATCGTTCCCGTGCGCCAAGAGCGCCGCCATGATGATGACGGGGTTGCGGACGATGAGACGACCGTCGCAACAGCGGATACCACTCGTGTCCTTCACCCCGGAGAAGGTGGCTATGACGAGGCATTGGTCGAGTGGGACCTCCAGCAGAACCCCGACCGCGAGCCGGCGGTATCCACGCCGAGTGGCCGCCAAGAGGCCATGGCCCTCGTCCACGCTATGGCCGAGTCCCCCGAGCACGATGTGAGCACCTCAATCGAGGCGATCAACGACCCCGAAGCGAGTGGCGAGGCTTTGCGCCACGTCCTCATCGGGGGCGTCCATTCGGTCGAGGATTTCGCGGCCGAAGTCGCCGAGGCCGAAGGTGGCGAGCCACTCCCGGCGCATAAGGCGACGAAGATCATCGGAGAGGTGCTTACCGAGCTCGATTCCTAGCCGGTGTCCCGGGGGAGGAGGGTCTACCGACCAGAAGGTGCGAAAGGCCGAAGCTTCAATACGCCGACCGCGTCCTACTTACTCACGATTTTCTCAAGTCTCTCCAGGCTGGCCGTCATGGACTCAACCATCGAATTGTTCCCGTTGATCCACGCCCCGCCCTCTTGGAACAGGGATCGGCGTGTCTCCTCCGTCACGGTGCCGGAGTCGAATACCTCGGTGACGACGGTGGCGTCGTCACCGTCCGGTGTGAGGATGTAGCCCCAGCGGTAGCCCGCGGGGATGCCAACTTTGGATGGATCATCACCCTCAGCCCGAGACGGGTCTCCGGGCGCGGGTTCCCAAAAGATGCGGCGATCTGGCTCGAACTCCACCACATAGTTGAGCATGAGGTAGTCGTCTCCCAGCCGATGCATCTTCATGGTGAAGGTGTCGCCCACGTTGGAGATGAGACGGTCGAGAACGGCCCCCCGGAGCATGTCGGACCCGTCGAAATCCATGTGACGTTGCGGATTCGCCAGGATTTCGAAAATGGGGGCCGCCGGTGCTCCGATTCTGCGTGATACTTCGACCTGATTGCTTCCCTCTGACATGGTCAAGTCCTCTCTGTCGCTCTATGCCTGGCTTACTGAGCGCACCTCAGCGGTTCATACAGTTGGACGATGCAAGATCCCGCAATCCTCATTGATCGATCATAATTTTACATTCCGGGACCGTTTAGAGGTATCCCCGGTCGACAGCGCGCGAGAAGGTGGAGCACGCCCCGAAGCGCCGGTCGGGGGCAGTCGTCAACGCTGGATACGCGCCCAGACGGCCGGCGGCTCGAGCGCGATGGCGGCGCAGATCGACGGCGCGGTTGCGGTTCGGACGCTCCACCGAACCGGGCGAACGTTGCCAATCGCGAAACGATGTCGGCGGAACCTCAGCCCATGGTGTTGGCTTGCCAGTCGAGGAGCTGCGGCGCCAGCAGCGGCCAGCGGGCGAAGAGCCCCTCCTCGTGCACGTCCTGGCGCTCGAGCCACTCCCGGTCGCCCCACGGCGGCTCGACCAGTTGGGCGCGCGGCAGCAGCTGGGCCAGCCGCTCCGACGTGGCGCGTGTGTGGTGGACATCGACGGCGCCGCTACGGAACACGAGCGCAGGAACGTCGAGGGCGCGCGCGTCGGCGTCGGGCAGCCCCGGGATGTGCTCGTCGTCGCGGGGGCAGTAGGCCAACATCCAGCGTTCCATGCCCGCGATGAACGCCTTGGGGTCTTGGTCCAAGAAGCGCTGGCGGTTCCCCGGGTTGCGCTCCACCACCTCGGCCCACTCGGGCAGCGCGGCCACCGCCTCCATGCCGGAGGTCCACGCGGCCGCCAGCGAGCCGCCGCAGTAGTGCGTGGCCAGTGAGAGCAGGCCGTACACCCCTCCGCTGATCCACCAGATCCCCAGGCCCGTGGCTGCGCCGGGGTGGCGTGCCGCCGCGAGCAGCGACACGCGGGAGCCACCCGAGCCGCCGATGATCACCGCCGGCGTCATGTCGAGGTGCTCGAGCAGCGCCACCAACGCGTCGGCCTGCATGGCCGACTCGGAGGAGCCCTCGAAGCACACGTCCGACTCGCCACAATTCGGACGGTCCCAGATCAGCACCCGGTTGCCCTGCCCGGCCAACTCGACGGCGAGCTCGCGCACGCCGCGGGACTCTTTGCTGAAGCGCCCCCCCGGGGTGATGACCCAGGGTCGCCCCTCACCGATCGTCTCGTAGCCCAGCGTGATGCCGTTGACGGTTGCGGTAGTCACGGTCAGGTTCCCTCCCTCGTTCTCGCCCGCGAACTTGCGGCGGTCAGCTCGTGCTGGGTCGGCCGCGCGGGACGTCGCGGAACGGCACGTCCTTGTCCAGGCGCCGCTCCCGCGGCATGGCGAGCACACGCTCGCTGATCACGTTGCGCGCCATCTCCAGCGTGCCGCCCCCGATGGCGCCGCCCTGGCGCATGATGAAGTTCAGTGCGGCCCGCGCCGACGGGCCGTCGCCGCTCCAGGCAGCACCCGAAGAGCCCGCCGCCTCGAAGACGAGCGTGTTGACGCGCAGCTGTGCCGTGCCTTTGAACAGCCGTACCAGCGCCGCCGCCTGGTCCGACAGTTTGCCCATGGTGATGCTGTCGCTGACCCGCTTGCCCAGCGCGTCACCGACCAACTCGAGCATCCGAGCTTCGCCGATCCGCTCTTGGGTCGCGGTGTCGCCCGTCAGGCCGGCCTCTCGCGCCACGGTGGCAACCAAGCCGGCGTCCATGCTCCCGTGCGTGATCCCCACCGGCTCAATCACGTAGGGCGAATTGAAGAGCATCCGTTCGTGGAACATCCAACGGGTGCCCACGGTCCAGCCGTCGTCGACCTCACCGACCCGGTCGTCGTCGGGGATCACGACGTCGGTCAGGAACTCCTGGCAGAACTCCCGCGACCCGTTGAGCATCTCAATGCGGTGCACCTCCACGTTGGGCTGGTGGATCGGCAGCATGAAGACGGTGAGGCCGCGGTGCTTGGGCACGTCCCAGTTGGTGCGGGCGAGGCACAGCCCCCAATCCGACCACCACGCCCCGGTGGTCCAGACCTTCGACCCGTTGACCACCCACTGCTCGCCATCGCGCACTGCGGTGGTCAGCGCCCCGGCCACGTCGGAACCGCCGCTCGGCTCGGACAGGAACTGCATCCACAGCTCGTCGCCGCGCAAGATGGCCGGGATGTGACGGAGCTTCTGCTCGTGGGTCCCGAACTCCAAGATGACCGCCGCACACGGCGAGAACGTCGGCACCTGGATCCGCCGGGGATATTCGTGCCCGACGATCTCCTCGTTGAACACCTTCTGGTGGGCCATCGTCAGGCCCTGGCCGCCGTAGGCCTCGGGAAAGCAGATCCCCGCCAGTCCCCCGTCGAAGAGCGCGCGCTGCAGCTCGCGCTCGTGCGCGATCTCGGCCAGCTCAGCCTCCTCGTCGTTGCGGCTGTAGTCCAGGCGCAACTCCTCCATCGTCATGGGGCGCAGGTTGGCGCCGATGAAGGCACGCGCCCGGCGGCGGAAGCTCTCGAGATCCTCCATCTGGTGAATCTCCCGGTCCTCTTCGGCCTGCAGCGCGCTCACGCCGCCACCTCGTTCCGGGCGTCGAGCAGGGCGGCGATACGCCGGAGATGCTCCGGCGGTGTCCCGGCCAGCGACCGGTTGATCGTGAGACGGCGGAGGTACAGGTGGAGATCGTGCTCGAAGGTGACGCCGATTCCTCCGTGGAGCTGCACGCACTCGTGGATGAGCTCGGCGCCATAGTCCCCGATGAAGGCCTTGGCGGCGCTCGTGAGCTCGTCAGCGTTGTCGGCGTTCGCCTGCACGGCGGCGCAGGCGACGTCACTGATGGCGTGACCACCTTCGAGCCAGGTCATCATGTCGGCGAAGCGGTGCTTGAGCGCCTGGTACGAAGCCAACGGGCGGCCGAACGAGTAGCGGTCGAACGACCACTCGACGGTCATTTCGAAGGCAGACTGCATGCACCCGACCGCCTCGGCGTTAAGGATCGTCAGGGCGTACCGCATCTGCCGCTCGACAGCGGGCGAGGCGTCTCCGCGGACGCCCACCACCGCGTCACCACCGACGCGGACGCCGTCGAACGTGACGGCGCCGAAACGCCGGGATAGATCCACTGTCTGCATGACCTCCACCGAGAGACCGGCGGCCGAGGCCGGCACGAGCACCTGCGTCAATCCGGCGCCGTCGCGCCCGGTCACGAGGAAGTGATCCGCCTGCGCGGCGTACTCCACCGGTCGCACCGTGCCGCGTACCACGACGCCATCGCCGTCGCTCTCGATCTCCACCGCCGTGCGCCACTCCCCCGGCCGCTCGCCGAACGTTGGCGCGCACCAGGTGGCGATAGCCTCTCCCGACAGCAGGCCGCCGAGCACGTCGGCCTGCGCCGCCCCGGCGCCGGGCCCGCCCAGCGCCGAGGAGACGACGTTCGTCGCCAGCAGGGGTCCGGGAGCGGCATGGTGGCCGAACTCGTAAGCGACGAAGCTGAGGTCCACCAGACCGGCGCCGCTGATGGTGCCGCCGCCGTGCGCCTGCTCCACCAACAACGAGGTCCATCCCAGCTCGGCGCCCCGGCGCCAGTAGCCGGGCTCGAACCCGGCCTCGTCGTCGCGCAGGCGCCGCAGCGTGTCCGGCGGAACCTGTTCGACCAGGAAGCGCTCCGTGGTCTCGGCGAAGATCGCCTGGTCCTCGCTCGGGGCGATCAGCATGACGGTCCTGGTCTCACTTTCTTGTCTCGTGTCCGATTTCGACGGTGGAGCGGTCCACCGTACCGACGGCGGCAGGTGTTCGGGCTCAAAGTGCGCCGATGCCGGCCGCCTCGTTGCGCTTGCGCCAATCGTGGCGCGACATCCGGGTCACGTCGACGTCACGCGCCCGGCCGCGCAGCGCGCCGACGGTGGCCTGCTCCCTCCGCGTATGGATGAAGGGGTCCCAGTTGTAGACGCGGCAGGCGTTCTCCCAGGTGATCTTGTTAATCTCGGTCTCGTCCGTGACCCCCGCCTCTTGGAACTCGCGCCAGGTGAATTCGGGCGACTCGGGCCACGTGGTGTCGGTGTGGGGGTAGTCGCACTCCCAGGCGATGCCATCGATGCCGATGCGGTCGCGCAGCAGCAGGCCCGACGGGTCGGTGATGAAGCACGCCAGGATGTGGTCGCGGAATACCTCGGACGGGAGCTTGCCCCCGAAGTCGCTGTGCAGCCACTCCTGGTTCCGGAAGTGGCGGTCGATGCGGTCGAAGTAGAAGGGGATCCAGCCGATGCCGCCCTCCGACAGCGCGACCTTGAGCTCGGGGAAACGGCGCAGCGTCGGCCCGAAGAGGAGGTCCTGCGCCGTGATGGCGCTGATCTGGCAGGCCAGCACCATCAGATGGTCGACCGGCGCCTCTTCCGGCCGCCTGATCACCTGGAACCCAGCACCGATGTGGAGCGAGAGCACCATGCCCTCGTCGCTGAGCGCGGCCATCATCGGATCCCAATAGCCCGAGAGGAAGCTCGGGAAGCCCTGCACGTGAGGGGTCTCGACGAAGCTGATCGACCGGCAACCCTTCTTGGCCAACCGACGCACCTCGGCCGCCGCGGCCTCGACGTCCCACATGGGCACGATCCCGAGGGGGATGAAGCGGCCCGGGTACGTCCCGCACCACTCGTCGATGGCCCAGTCGTTGTAGGCCTGGAGCATCACGAGCGCGATCTCCTTGTCGCTGGCCTCGGCGAAGGTGCGGGCGTTCCACCCCGCCATGGTGGGGAAGCACATGGACCCGAGCACGCCGTTGGCGTCCATGTCGCGCACCCGCTCGTGCACGTCGAAGCACCCGGGCCGCAGCTCCGAGTAGGTCCCCGGGTTGAAGCCCCACTCCGAGCTGGGCCACCCCACCGTGGCGGACATGCCGAACGAGGTGCTGGTCTTCTCACCCTGGAACACCCACTGGTCGATGCCGTCTTCGTGCACCACCTTGGGGGCATCGTCGAGCCATTTCTTCGGCACGTGGTTCTCGTACATGTGCGGAGGCTCGATCATGTGGTCGTCGATGCTGACCAGGATCATGTCGTCCATGCGCATGTCGCGCTCTTCTCCTTGGCCTCCAATCACGACGTACGCACCGGCAGCGTCTCCCAGCCCCGCACCGTCGAGGTCCGGGCCCGCTGGGCCGCGTCGTAATCGACCTCCCATTCGGGGAACCGGTTCAGCACCTCGTCGAGCGCGACGCGCCCCTCCAATCGGGCCAGCGCCATGCCGAGGCAGAGGTGGATGCCGTAGCCGAAGGCTTGATGCCGGCCGATCTCGCGATGGATGTCGAAGCTGTCCCCATCGGGGAAGTGACGCTCGTCCCGGTTGGCCGAACCGTTCAGCAGCACCATGATGCTGCCCTCAGGCACGGTCTGGCCGTGGAGTTCGACGTCTCGGGTCACGTAGCGCGACTGCACCGGCGACGGCGACTCGTAGCGCAGCAACTCCTCGATCGTGTTCGGGATCAACGACCGGTCCGCCACGATCTCGGCGCGCTGGTCGGAATGGCGCCCGAGGACCTCGCCCGTGAAGCCGATCAGGCGGGTCGTGGTCTCGTTCCCGGCCCCCGCCAGCAGGCCGACGTAGCCGAGGACCTCCTCGTGGGTCAGCGTCCGCGTCGTGCCGGTTTCGTCCTCGAACTCGGCGTTGAGCAATTCGGTCATCAGGTCGTCGGAGGGGTGCTTGGCGCGCCAGGTGATGTAGTCCGAGAACACGTCGAACTGGGCCGAGCCGTCGTACACGGCCTCGTTCGGCACGCCGTCGTCGAGGCGCAGGCCAGCGTCGAGGCGGTCCCGGATCGCCTCTTGGTCCTGCTCGGGGATTCCGAGCAGCATCCCGATGACTCGCATCGGCATGAACTTGCCCAGGTTCTCGATGAAGTCGAAGCGGCCCGAGCCGACGAGCGGGTCGAGCACCTGCGCGCAGAAGGCCCGCACCTGGGGCTCGAGCGCCTGCATCTTCTTCGGCGTGAAGACCCGGGAGAGCAACCCGCGGTGGAGGTCATGATTCGGCGGGTCCTCGAACAGGATGGACCCAGGAGGGATCTCCACTCCGGCCTTGATGATCTCGAGCACCGAGCCGCGTCCCGAGATGTACGTCTTCCAGTCCAGCATGGCGGCATCGACGTCGGCCCACCGGCTCAGCGCGAAGAACTCGTACTTCTCGTTCTGGTACAGCGGCGCCTCGTCCCGCAAACGCTTCCAGACCGGGTACGGGTCGGCGTCGATTTCGAAGTCGTAGGGGTCGTAATAGACGTCTGGGTCGCTGGTCAGGGTCATGCCGGAGCCCCTCCTCCTAGCCTGCCGGCCACGAGACTGACTTGATCTCCAGGTACTGCTCAAAGCCGGCCGTGCCGTTCTGGCGCCCGATCCCGCTGGCCTTGAAGCCGCCGAACGGCAGGTCCGGTCCGTAGGGCGCGCCGCCGTTGATGCTGAGGCCACCGGTACGGATGCGGCGGGCGACGGCGAGCGAGTGCTCGACAGAGCCGGAGAAGATGCCGCCCGACAGCCCGTAGATGCTGTCGTTGGCGATCCGCACCGCGTCGTCCTCGTCTTCGAACGGGATGGCGACGAGGACTGGGCCGAAGATCTCCTCCTGCGCGATGGACATGGAGTTGTCGACGTCGGTGAACAACGTGGGCTCGACCCACCAGCCCTTGGCGAACTCGTCGCCCACGGGCCGTCCACCCCCGACGGCCAGCGTGGCGCCCTCGGCCTTGCCCTTCTCGATGTAGCCGAGCACGCGCTCGCGCTGCTTCGACGAGATCAGCGGTCCCATGATCACGTCCTCACGGTGCGGCTCGCCGTAGGGCACGGCGGCGAACATGCTCTTCAGCAGTTCCACGCCTTCCTCGTAACGCGACCGAGGCAGCAACATCCGCGTCTGAATGGCACAACCCTGCCCGGCGTGGAAGCAGGCGCCCATGCCCATCATGGCGGCCAGGCCCAGGTCGGCGTCCTCGAGCACGATGGTGGCCGACTTGCCGCCCAGCTCGAGGAAGACGCGCTTCATCGTGGCGGCGCCCTTCTCCATGATCCGGCGCCCCACGGCGGTCGAGCCGGTGAACGAGATCATGTCGACCTTCGGCGACAACGTGAGCTCCTCGCCGACCAGGTGGTCCGACGACGTCACCACGTTGATCACCCCGGGCGGGATATCGGTCTTCTCCGCGATCAGGCGCCCGAGGAACGTCGCATTCCACGGCGTGTCGGGCGCGGGCTTGATGATGATCGTGTTCCCTGTCGCCAACGCCTGCCCGACCTTGTGCAGCGTCACTTCAACCGGGAAGTTCCACGGCACGATGGCGCCCACCACCCCGACGGGTTCCCGCCAGATCCGCCGGGCGTCAACCGAGCCCGTGATGCTCATGGCATCGGGCAGCACGGTCTCCCACTCGAAGTTGTCGATCTCCTTGGCGGGCCATGCCAGCGCCTCGGAGAGCGGGGCGTCGAGCTGCGGCCCGTTCGTCGTCATCTTGGGGCAGCCCACCTCGAGGATGAGCTGCTCGCGCAGCTCCTCCTGCTCGGCTCCGAGCGCCTCGTGCAATTGCTCGAGGCACCGCTTGCGCAGGGCGTGGTTGGTCGACCAGTCGGTCTCGTCGAAGGCCCGGCGGGCTGCGACGATCGCCCGCTGCATCTCGGCGGTCGAGGCGTCCGCGACCGATCCGAGCACCTCCTCCGTGGCGGGGTTGACGTTCTCGAAGGTCTTGCCCGAATCGGCCTCGACCAGCTTCCCGTCGATGAGCATCCGTTGCTCCGGATTGACCTTCACTGCCTCGGCCACGGTCCTCTTCCTCTCGTCGCTCGGCTTCACCCACCCCACGAGGGCGCGGCTGCCCCGCTGGCCGCCGGGTAGGCCCCGGTCACCCGGCTGGGACGCCTGTTTTGGAGGGTATCTGACTTTGACGTCGCCGTCAAAATTGACGGAATACCCGACCACGTCGCAAGGTAACGGCCTCGCGTCGCCGCACCGGCCGGACGCCGAGGGCGGACCGCCGCGTGCCGACGGGTGGTTCCGCCAGAGTTGGCGCCGGCGCCGCCCATGTACCACCCCAAACCCGCTGATGAGAAGGAGTCCCGATGTCGACAATTGATGCCTTCCTCGAGGCACTGACACTGGAGCCGGTGGGCACAGACCGCTACCGAGGCACCAACCTGCCGTCGCCGCACGGCGTCGTCTTCGGCGGCCAGCTTCTCGCCCAGTCGATCATGGCGGGACTGGCCGGCCAGGAGGGCAAGGCGGTCAAGACCATCCACACCGTGTTCGCCCGCGGCGCTTCACACGAATTGCCCCTCGAGATCGCCGTCGAACGCATGCACGCCGGACGTTCGGTGGCCAGCAGCACCGTCACCATCACCCAGGGCGACCAGATCTGCACCCGCTCGCTCCTCCTTCTCAGTGCCGTCGAGGACGACGTCATCCGTCACGCCGACGCGCGTCGTTCCACGGCGAGCCCCGACGACATCGCCGGCCATGTCCGCGGCGAGGGGGCGTGGGAGATCGGCATCGTCGACGACGTCGACCTGAGCGACCCCGAGCTCGTGGGCCCGCCGGATCTCGACGTCTGGGTCCGCTTCGCCGGCGCACCGGACGACCCCGCGACCGATCAGGCGCTCGTCGCCTATTCGACCGACGGCTTCCTGATCGGGACTGCGATGCGCCCGCACGCCGGCGTCGGGCAGGCCCAGGCTCACCACACCCTCTCGACGGGCGTCCTCAGCCACACGCTGACGTTCCATGAGCGATGCCCGGCCGCCGAGTGGCACCTCTTGGAACAACGTGCGACCTACGCGGGGCACGGCCGAAGCTACGGACGCGGCGAGATCTTCCGGGCGGACGGCGAGTTGGCCGCCTCCTTCGTGCAGGATGCCATGATCCGCGCCCGTTCGGGAGGCGCCGGCAAGCTCTGAGGTCGGTGGGCGGCCGACCTAGCCGGCGGCCAGCTCCTTGAGCTGTCGGGCCAACCAGTCGTCCTTGCAGCGGGTGGCTAGCCGCACCGCCTGCGCGTCCGGGGCCAACTGGTATGCGTGCGGCAAGCCGGCGATCACGTGCAGCTCGCACGGGACGCCGGCCTGGTTGAGTCGCCGCGCGTAGTCCACGTCCTCGTCGCGGAACCCATCGATCGATCCGACCACGACGCAAGTGGGTGGCAGGCCGGTCAGGTCGGTGGCCCGGGCCGCGGCGGCGTAAGGCGGGACGTCGTCGGCACCGTAGAGGTCGCCGAGATAGGACCGCCATCCAAACTCGTTCGACGCCGCGTCCCAGACGTAGAGGCCCTCGGCCGCGAGCGACGGCGTCGCCTGACGGTCGTCGAGCATCGGGCAGTCGAGCAGCTGGAAGGCGAACGGGAATTCACCACGGTCGCGGGCCAATAACGCCAGCGCGGCCGCCAACCCACCCCCGGCGCTGATCCCGTTGACGCCGATGCGTGTCGGGTCGATGCCGAGCTCGTCGGCGTGCTCGTGGGTCCAACGCAGGGCGGTGTAACAGTCCTCGAGCGGGCCCGGGTAGGGCGTCTCGGGTGCGAGCCGGTACTCCACCGAGACGCCAGCCGTGCCCAGTTGCGGGCCCCACGCGTCGTGGAGAAAGTCGTCCATGACGTAGGAGCCGATGACATAGCCCCCGCCGTGGATGGTGAAGATGGCCGGCCGCGCGCCGTCGATTCCGGCCGGACGATGGACGCGCACGGGAACCGGCGGGTCTCCCGGAGCGATGTGCTCCGTCCGTACCACTGCGTCGGAGACCTCGGGCGCCGGGAACGCTGCGGATCGGATGGCCGCGATGCCGTCAGCGTCGATGGGCGGCATTTCGAACCCGCCGAGGATTGGGGCCAGCTCAGGGTCGAGCAGGTCGCGCACGTCGACGGGGCCCGTGGTCTCCTGCCCGGGTTGCTGTTCACTCATTGCGACGACAAACCTCCGCTTCTTACGGCGGCGATCACGCCGCCATCGATCGTCAGATCCACCCCCGTCACATAGCGAGCGTCGTCCGAGAGCAAGAAGGCGACCCCGGCGGCCACCTCGTCGGGCCGACCTTCCCGCCCGAGCGCCGAGGCCTGGACGAGCAACTCCATGACCGTGTGGGTGTCCGCTTCCTGGCGGCCCATTGGGGTGTCGATGATGCCAGGCGTCACTGAGCAGATCCTGGCCCCGAGACGCCCGAACGGGGCTGCCTCGCGACGCACTAGACGGTGAACGCCGCGCTTGGCCCAGGTATAGGCCATGCCGGAGTCCTCGATCTCCGGCCCCACGGCCTCTCGAATGCGCTCGAGAAACTCGGGGTGAAGCGGATCGTCGAGGATTGCGTCGGCCGGTTGGTCGACGTCAGGCAAAGCCAGTGACGCCGAGATCGACGCGAAGCAGACGATGGCGGTCCCGTCGGTCGCCAGAGGGCGCATGGCGCCGACCAGCAAGGCCGTGCCCACGAGGTCGACCGTCAGCACCCCGCGCCAGTCAGCCATGGTCGGCGAGACCCCGGCCGCGTGCGCAACGGCGCGCAGCGGACCGAGGTTGTCGACCCGCTCGGCCAGCCGGGCCAGCCCGTCGCGGTCCTTGACATCGAGGGCGAACGTCTCGACGGAGGCCCGCGGACGCGTCGCCACGAGGTCCTCGCCCATCACCGCCAGGTTGGCCTCGTTGCGGTCGACCAGGACCAGGATGTCCACCATGTCCTTGACCCGGTGCGCGCACGCGGCACCCATGCCGCGCGCGGCCCCGGTCACGATGCCGACCGTCACCTCCGTCTCCCTTCGTCCGAAGAGCTCAAGGGGACTCAGCCTCCGATCTTCGAGGCAGCCGCCACCTTGTCGAGTGCACGGGCGTCGGGCGCCAGCAGGTAGCCCTCATGCACCTCGGCCGCGGTGGCAGTATCCCACTTCTTCACGAACGTCGAGTGGGTCGGGTACAGCGTGGCCAGCTGCGACGCGCTGAGTGGGACGGTCGTTCCGAAGATGCTGCACAGGACCCCCGCGCCCACCGCCGAGCTCTGCGACGTGGTCTGCTGGCCCGGCTGGCTCGCCGGCGAACTCCCCGGTTGCCCGATGCCCGAGAGTGTCGCGACTGGAGCGACCACCTGCGGCGTGCGGATACCGCCACGCGCGTTGCCGTTGGCATCGAGCACGTAGGCGGTCTTGCTCGAGTTCACCTGGAGGCGGGGCGACTGCGCCGGTGGGTTGCCGGTGCGGACCCAGTTCTCGAGTGCCGAAATCACCGCCCGCAGTTCGTAGGTGTGGGATCCCGCGTTGATGGGTGCGTCGCAGTCGACGATGCCGGGGATCGGATCCTTAGGCGGGTTCAGCATCGACTCGAACGACTCGACGTCAGCCACGCCGTTGAGATTGTCCGAACGCGAATACAGCAATCCGTAGGTGTCGTCGTGCGCGGTGCCTGCCGTCTCCCATTCACGGATGTAGGGCGTGGGTGGTTGGCGGGCCGCCAGGTAGCCCAGGGTGAGCAGATCGGCCTCGGTCTCGAAGAGCATGACGGGGACGTGGAGGTCGGTGCGGATGTAGGTGGGATTCGGCGTGCCGATGGTTGGTTGCGGCGACTGCGACAGGTCCGACCCGTCGCTGCCTCGGCTGTACACGAGGTAACCGTCGTAGACGCCGACCGACAGCGGCTGAATGGCGTTGAGGTAGGTCGTGAGATAGAAGGCTGACTGCGACTCGCCGATGGCCAGGACGCGCTTCGGCGTGAGGCCTCCGAGCAGCTTGGCCCCCGATGTGTGCACCGCCTCGCCGGCCTGCTCGAAGATGCTGTACGAGTAGCTGTCGCCTGGGTGCGTGAGCGCCGCGTACCGCGTCGGGTCGGTCTGCTTGATGCCACCTGCGCCGTCGGCCGTGGCAACCGATCCGGGCACGCCGTAGAGCCCGCCAGCTTGCGCGTCCACACCCACATAGGCCATGCCTGCCCGCACCATCTCGGCGTGCCCTGTCAGCCAGGCCGCCGCCGCGTCGACGCCCCCGGTGACGTTGAGCCACTCGACGGCCACGGTGCCGTCGAACTTCTTCGAATCGATAGGACGGTAGACGACGACCCGAGTCGTGTACGGCGCGGTGCTGGCCGCCGTCACATGCCACTTGCCGTCTTTGGTCAGCGGCGACTTGCTCGTGTACGACGTCGCGGTACCCGAGATGAAGTATTCAGATTCCTCGTAGCCGACCTGCGACAACGGAAACAGGGTCGAGCCGAGGAAGGAGATCCCGCTGGTCGGAAGGATCGGCCCTTGGACCTTGGCCGAAGGTACGGACGCGCGTGCCGTTGAGGCCACGGCCGCACCAGCCGGCCCAGCGCTCGCCCCCACGGATGTGGCCACGAAGATGCCGACCGACGAGGCCAGGACTGCCAACGACATAACCACTCGGTGCGGCCGGACGTGACGAGCGCTTCGCGCGTGAGGCGACAGATTTCTCGACACCGATCCCACCCTTTCCATGCACCGATGTTGCGGTGCGACGCCGGCTGACAGTAGCCCCCCGCACATCGAGGCAAGGGGTTCGGCCAGCGAAGTACCACTAGTGTCCGGGCGCACGCGGGTACGAGTGGGAGGACGCATGGCACACGAACTGGGTGCGGGTGGGCTTCGCTTCGAGCAGGAGGGCCCAATCGCCTGGTGCGTCATTGACCGGCCGGAGGCCCGCAACGCACTGACGCCGGCCATGTACTTCGGCATCAAGCGGGCGGTGCGCATCGTCAACCAGGATCCGGAACTGGCGGCGCTGATCATCACCGGGACCGGCGACGTCTTTGCGCCCGGGGGGGACCTTGGTGGTCGCCGGGAGCCGGGCGACGAGCCCACGCCCGACATCGGGCACGACATCCTGCCGTTCTTGTCCATCCGCGACAGCCGCGCCCCGGTCGTGGCGGCAGTGAACGGCATCTGCCAGGCCGGCGGACTCCTGATCGCCATGCTGGCCGACATCTGCGTGGCGAGTGACCAGGCGACTTTCCGCGTTCCCGAGCTGCTGCGCGGCATCCCCGACGCGACGTACGCGGCCGTCCTGCCGGCGCACGTCGGCATCGCCGTGGCCCGGGATCTGCTGCTCTCGGCTCGTCGCTTCGATGCTGCCGAGGCGCTGCGCCTAGGCGTGATCTCGCGGGTCGTCCCCCACGCCGAGTTGCGCGAGGCGGCCCTCTTGGCTGTACGCGAGATCCTGCAGACGCCGCCGATGGCACGCACGCATGTGAAGCGGATGCTCAACGAACGCTACGGGCTCATCGACTACCAGACCATGTTCTGGGCGCTCGAGGAGTCACCCGAGCCGCGTGAAGGCATGCAAGCCTTCATGGAAAAGCGACCGCCGAACTGGGTGCCCGAGGGCCTGACCAGCGACGAGGCCTAGCGCATCGGTCTTCAGATAGGTGTGATTTGTCGCCGGCGCGCCGTTCGGGCAGGGCGACCCCGTGGCGTCGCATTTACACTCGCTTCGGGGAACCGTCACGCGGGCGACAAGGGAGCGACATGGCCAAGCTGATCTACGTGGCGAATGTGTCCCTTGACGGCTACATCGAGGACGCGAATGGCAGCTTCGAATGGACCGCTCCCAGCGACGAGGTCTTCACCTTTATCACTGACGTAGTGCGCCCCGTCGGTACCTACCTCTATGGACGGCGGCTCTACGAGACGATGGCCGTCTGGGAGGCCGACCCCAGCCTGGCCGACCAGTCGGCGCTCACGGCCGACTTCGCGAACGTCTGGCAAGCAGCCCACAAGGTCGTCTACTCCACGACGATGCCCATCGTCTCGACAACCACCACGCGGCTCGAGCGCCGCTTCGAACCCGACTCCGTCCGCGAGATCAAGGCGTCCGCCGCCAGCGATTTGACCGTCGGCGGGTCGACCCTCGCGGCACACGCGTTCAACGCCAGGCTGGTCGATGAGTGCCAGCTCTTCATCTATCCGGTGCTCGTCGGCGGAGGAAAGCCGGCGTTCTCCAGCGACGTCCGCCTGCGGTTGGATCTGCTGGAGGAGCACCGGTTCGGCAACGGCGTCGTGCACCTCCGCTACCGCACCCAGAGCTGACCGTTCCATTTGCCGACCTCACCTGTAGCTGCCGAACTCTCCCGAACCCCGAGACGGGAACCGCGGAGCCGCCGGGATGGGCCCGGCGGATCAGCGCGGCCACCGACCAAAGGGTCAATGCGTGACGGCTCGCAGGCAGAATTCGATGGCGCGGTCGGACTCGCTGCGGCTGGACGCGACGCCGCGCCAGAGGCAGTCCGAGAGGAGGCCGAGGGTCGCGTGCGCGGCAAGCGCGGCATCGAGCTCGGGCGCGTCGCTGCCGAGCGTCGCAAACGGCTCGTGCAACAACGAGGCGAGCGGCGCGGCGGCGAAGTGCCGGCCGGCGGCCATTCCGCCGTCGGCGCTGCTCCCGTTCCACAACACCGCCAGCGTCGCGGCGGCCACGTCGCCGTCGGCCTGGGCCAGCACTCCCTCCACCCACCGGCGGACCCGCGCCTCGGGACTCCGGGCCTTGGCCATCTGGTGGGCCAGGTAGCCCGACAGGCGCGCCGCGCCGTCTTCGAGCAGCGCGTTGACCAGGTCGTCCTTGGAGCGGAAATGGCGGTAGAAGGCGTCGTTGGAGAGGCCCGAAGCGCCCACGATGTCGGCCACCCGCGGACGCGATGAGGTACCGCAGCGCTGTATGACCTCGAGCGCGGCATCGAGCAGCCGGCGCACCTCGCCGGCGTACTCGCCCTCCCGCTTGGAAAGGGAGCGCCGTACGATGCGGTCGGTGACGCCGGTGGCGGCCGCCCCGGCGGTGTCAGGCTTCAGTATTGCGTTCTTGATAACCAGAATCATATTCTTACAACGAACCGAGGGAGGGCGCCATGGCGTGGGACTTCGAAACCGATCCGGTGTACCAGGAGAAGTTGGACTGGGTCGACCAGTTCGTCAGGGAGGAGGTCGAGCCGCTCGACCTCGCCTTCCCGCACCTGCAATTCACGCCGCTCGAGGGCAAACGGCGGGAAGCCATCGACCCGCTGAAGGAAGAGGTGCGCCGCCAGGGCCTGTGGGCGACGCATCTGGGTGCGGACCTCGGCGGCCAGGGGTTCGGCCAGCTGAAGCTCGCGCTGTTGAACGAGATACTCGGCCGCTCCTCGTGGGCGCCCATTGTCTTCGGGTGCCAGGCGCCCGACACCGGCAACGCCGAGATCATCGCCCACTACGGCACCGACGAGCAGAAGACGCAGTATCTCCAGCCGCTGCTCTCGGGGGAATGCTTCTCGAGCTACTCCATGACCGAGCCGCATGCCGGCGCCGACCCGACGATGTTCACGACACAAGCGGTGAAGGACGGCGACGAATGGGTCATCAACGGGTGGAAATTCTTCTCCTCGAACGCCAAGACTGCCTCCTTCCTGATCGTGATGGCGGTGACCAACCCCGACGTCAATCCGTACAAGGGCATGTCGATGTTCCTCGTGCCCACCGATACGCCCGGCGTCAACATCGTGCGGAACGTCGGACTGTACGGCGAGCCGATCAACGAGGGCTCGCACGCGCTCATCCACTACGAGGACGTGCGCGTGCCCGAAGAGTCTCTCCTCGGCGGCGAAGGGCAAGCCTTCGTGATTGCGCAGACCCGGCTCGGCGGCGGCCGCATCCATCACGCCATGCGGACCATCGGCATGGCTCAAAAAGCGATCGACATGATGTGCGAGCGGGCGCTCAGCCGCGAGACGCAAGGCAGCCTCCTGGCCGACAAGCAGTTCGTACAGGGCTACATCGCCGATTCCTATGCGCAGCTGGTGCAGTTCCGCCTATTCGTGCTCTACACGGCGTGGGAGATCGACAAGTACAACGACTACAAGCGCGTGCGCAAGGACATCGCCACCGCCAAGGTCGTCATGCCCACCGTGCTGCACGACATCGCCTGGCGCGCCATGCAGGTGCACGGCGCGCTGGGGACGACCAACGAGATGCCGTTCTTCGGCATGATCCACGGCGCTGGCGTGATGGGACTGGCCGACGGACCGACCGAGGTCCACAAGGTCACCGTGGCCCGCCAGGTCCTGCGCGACTACAAGGCGAGCGACGACATTTGGCCGACCCAGTGGCTGCCCAAGCGCCAAGAGGCGGCACGGGCCAAGTTCGCCGACTATCTCGAGGCGGAGGTGGGGAACCTATGAGCGCGACCGACGAGGTGGCGGAGGGCGAATGGCCGGTCGGCGACGAGCCGCAGATCGCCGACGAGGAGCGTCTGTGCGCCTGGCTCGACGCCCGGGGCCTGGGGGTGGGGCTGCCGCTCGAGCACCACTACATCTCCGGGGGCAGCCAGAACGAGATCTACGAGCTGCGGCGGGGCGACCTGCACTGCGCCATGCGCATCCCGCCCCCGAGCGCACCGGAGTCGCGCGACGAGGGCATCGTGCGCGAGTGGCGCATCATCGAGGCGCTCGGTGGGACCGACGTGCCGCACACCGAGGCCGTCGCCGTGTGCACCGACCAGTCGGTGCTCGGCCGGACCTTCTACCTGATGGGGTTCGTCGACGGCTGGTCGCCGATGTCGACGCGCCGCCAGTGGCCGGCGCCCTTCGACACGGACCTGGCCGAGCGCCGCGGCCTGGCCTTCCAGCTCATCGAGGGCATTGCGCTGTTGTCCAAGGTGGACTGGCAGGCGAAGGGCCTGGCCGACCTTGGCCGGCCCGACGGCTTCCACGAGCGCCAGGTCGACCGCTGGACCGCGTTTTTGAAGCGGATCAAGGGACGCGAGCTGCGCGGCTTCGACGAGGCGGCGGCCTGGCTGCGGGCGCACCGGCCGATCGACTACATCCCCGGGCTGATGCACGGCGACTACCAGTTCGCCAACGTGATGTTCAAAGGCGGCGCGCCGGCGCGCCTGGCCGCCATCGTCGACTGGGAGATGGGCACGGTCGGCGACCCCAAGCTCGATCTCGGCTGGGTGGTGCACTCGTGGCCCGATGACACCTCGAGCGACGAGGACCGCGCCGGCGGCTACGTCGACATGTCCGGCATGCCCTCGCGCGAAGAGATCCTGGCGCACTACGCGACCGTGTCGGGGCGCCAGGTCGACGACATCGACTACTACTGCGTCCTGGCCAAGTGGAAGCTGGCCGTGGTCCTCGAGCAGGGGTTCCAGCGCGCCGGCGACGACGAAAAATTGCAGGCGTTCGGGCCGATCGTGCTCGAGCTCATGCAGTCAGCGGCCGACCTGGCCGCGTCGACGCCGTACTCGGTGCTCGCCACGTCCTGACGTGCGCGCCGCCCTGTGCCGCACCTATGGCGGCCCCGACGTCGTCGAGATCGCCGAGGTACCGGCGCCCGAGCTCGCCGCGGGAACGGCGCGGGTACGGGTGCACGTCGGTGCGGTCAACTTCCCCGACGTGCTCGTGATCGCCAACACGTACCAGCAGTCGGCGCCGGTCCCGTTCGTCCCGGGCAGCGAGTTCGCTGGCGAGGTCGTCGAGGTGGCAGAGGGGGTCAACGGCGTCGCGGTGGGTGACCGGGTCTTCGGCTCGGTGTTCATCGGCGCCTTCGCCGACGAGGTGGTCGTCTCGGCGGCTTCACTAGCCCACACGCCCGACGGCGTCGACGACACGGTGGCGGCCGCCTTCGGGGTCGCCTACCGCACGGCGTACCACGTGCTGCGCTCGGTGGCCGTGCTGCGGCCCGGCGAGGAGCTGGTCGTCCTCGGGGCGGGCGGCGGAGTCGGCTCGGCGGCGGTCCAGCTGGGCGCGCTGCTCGGTGCGACGGTGACCGCGGTGGCTTCCTCGCCCGAGAAGCTGGAGCTAGCAAAGTCCTGCGGGGCGACGCGCCTCATCAATCACCGCGCCGGCGATCTGCGCCAGGCGCTGCGCGAGGCCCTGCCGGGCGGGGCCGACGTCGTCGTCGACCCGGTGGGGGGCGAACTGTCCGAGCCGGCCCTGCGCTCGGTGCACTGGGGCGGCCGATTCGTGACCGTCGGCTTCGCCTCAGGGACGATCCCGCGGATTCCACTTAATTTGGTGCTCCTCAAAGGCGTCCACGTGCTCGGGTTCCAGTTCCGCGACTTCGCCACCCACATGGCCGCCGACATGGCCCGCAACGACGCTGAGCTGCTCGATCTCTTGGCCACGGGCCGGGCCCGACCGGTCATCGACGCCACCTTCGACCTGGCCGAGACGGCGGCGGCGCTCCAGCACGTCGCCGACGGCCGGGCGATGGGCAAGGTGGTGCTCCAGGTGGCCTCGGTCTAATATCGACGTCGATGTCAGAAGCAGCAAGAGGGAGGGACGCCGTGAGCGCGACCGCAGTGATGAAAGGCGTCCGCATCCTCGAGGTGGCGGAGCACACGTTCGTGCCGGCGGCCTCGGCGCTATTGGCCGACTGGGGCGCCGACGTGATCAAGGTCGAGCCGACCGAGCGGGGCGACGCCATGCGCGGCCTGGCGGCGACGGGTGTCGTGTCGATCGGGGGCGACGTGCACGCACTGCTCGAGCACTCGAATCGGGGCAAGCGCAGCGTGGCCCTCGACCTGAGCACGCCCGAGGGCCTTGACATCCTCTACAAGCTGGTCGCCACGGCCGACGTATTCCTCATCAACAAGCTGCCGCGGGTGCGCAAGAAGCTCAAGATCGAGCTCGAGGACATCCGCGCCCACAACCCACAGATCGTCTATGTCGCCGGCACCGGTCAGGGCGAGCGCGGCCCCGACGCGGACAAGGGCTCGTACGACTCCTTGGCCTTCTGGTACCGGCCGGGCGTCGCCCTCGGCGTGAAGCCGGGCGACTCGGACCGCATCCCCAACCCGCCGGGTCCCGGCTTCGGCGACTCCATCGGCGCCATGACGATCGCCGGCGGGATCATGGGCGCGCTGTTCCACCGCGAACGCACGGGCGAGGCGACGACGGTTGACGTCTCGCTGCTCGGCACGGGCATGTGGGCGATGGGCCAGGCCTTCGCGCTCTCGCTGGTGGCCAACGTCCCGTGGGGCGGCCCGCCGGCGGGCGCGCCGCGGCTCAACCCTCTGGTGCGCAACTACCAGACCAAGGACGAGCGCAACCTCTCCTTCTGCTGCCTGCAGGCCAGCCGGTACTGGGCCGAGCTGTGCGCGGCCGTGGAGCGGCCCGGGCTGGCCACCGATCCGCGCTTTGCCGACCACGCCGCGCTGCTCGAGCACAGCCTCGAGGCGCAGGACGAGATGGAGGCCGCGTTCGCAGAGCACACGGTGGCCGAGTGGCGCGAGCTGCTGGCCGACTTCACGGGGCAGTGGTGCGTCGTCCAGGACACCTTGGAGTGCGCGGTCGACCCGCAGAGCGTCGCCAACGGCTACATGCAAGACGTCAAGACGGCGTCGGGCACGCCGTTCCAGATGGTCGCCGCACCGGTGCAATTCGGCGGCGCACCCGCCCCGGCGGGCCGCGCACCGAACTTCAACGAGCATGGCGACGCCATCCTCGAGGAAGTCGGGATCGACTGGGATACCATCGTGGACCTCAAGGTCCGCTCCGTCGTCGGGTAAGGACGCGCCCGCGCGTCAGTCAGGAGAAAGCACATGTCACTGTTCGATGCATTCCGTTACGACGGCAAGCGGGTCCTCGTCGTTGGCGGCGCCACCGGCATGGGCGCCGCCGCGGCCGAGCTGGCCCTGGACGCCGGTGCCGAGGTCGTGGTTATGGACTTCGCCGAGGTGAAGCTCCCCGGCGCTAAGGCCATCCACCTGAACCTGGGCGACCAGGCGTCGATCGACGCCGCCGTGGACGAGTGTGGCGGCCCGGTGCACGCGCTGATGGCGTGTGCGGGGGTGGCCGACGGGACGCCCAACATCGAGAAGATCAACTTCGGCGGGCACCGCCACCTGATTCAGCGGATGCTCGCCGGCGGGATGCTGCCACGGGGCTCGGCCATCGGCTTCATCTCCTCGGCCGCCGGGCTGGGCTGGGAGGCCAGCTGGGGCGAAGTGAAGGAGTACCTAGACACACCAGACTTCGAGTCCGCGTCGGCCTGGGCGATTGAGCACGGCTGGGCCGACTACTTCCATTCGAAGCAGGCCGTCTGCGGCTACGTGGCCCGCGAGGCCTTCTCCCTGCTCAAGCAGGGCATCCGGATCAACGCGATCTGCCCCGGCCCCACGGACACGCCGCTGGCGCAGGCCAACGCGGAGATGTGGCTCGGCTTCGGCGCCGACTTCCGCGAGGAAGCGGGCATCGAGGCGTCCAGCCCGCTCGAGCAGGCCTACCCGCTCGTCTTCCTCTGCAGCGACGCTGCCGCGGCGATCTCGGGCCAGACCCTTATCAGCGACGTCGGTTACATCGCCTCAGGCGTCACCGAGTCCTACCCGCCGGCGTCGGCGGCCGCGGGCTTCCTGCTCGGAAGGATGTAGGACCCGGCGTCCCGGCGCCGGATCGCAAGGAGAGGAATGACCACGACGGTTGGGGGCGAGGAGACGGCGGCTTCGGCCGGGCGCCATGTCCTCCAGGAACTGGGCTGGGAAGTCACGCCCGGAGAGGGCGCGGACGGTGGCATGACGGGCTCCGCCGTGGTCTATCCCGAGATGCACGCGCCGGGGACATCCCACCTGCGCACGTCCATCCTGGCGGCATGGGCCGACGTGTTGGCCGGCTACCTCGCAGTCGAGACGGTGGGCCCACGGGTCCCCGTGACGCTCGAGCTCGACGTGCACCTGTACCGGCCGGGACCTGCAGCTGGGGTCGTGCACGGCGCGGGCCGGGTGATCAAGTCCGGCCGCTCGGTCTTCGTTGCCGGCGTCGACTTCTTCACCGACGAGGACGAGCGCTTCGGCTTCGCGGCGGCGTCGTTCATGGCGGCGCCGGACAAGCGGTTGACGATCCCCTCGTTGGCCGGCCGCTCCCCGCTGGCGGCGGGACCGCGGTTGTCCGTCCCGTTCGCCGAGCGCGCGGGGTGCGAGCGGCGCGGAGCCGGTGTGGCGGCGCTCGCCTACTCCGACGAGGTATTGAACGCGTCGAACACGATCAATGGCGGGCTCATCGCGTTGGCGGTGGAGGAGGCGGTGTTATCGCTCTCGCCCGGCGCCAGCGTGGCGTCACTCGACCTGCGCTACCTCCAGCCTGCCCGCGTGGGTCCCGCCGTCGCCTCGGCGGAGGTGCGGCACGGGCTCGGCCGGGTCGAGGTGCGCGACGAGGGGAACGAGAACCGGCTCTGTGTTGCCGCCACGACCCGCAACTTCGACGCCGAGCCGGCGTAGGGAGTTGGAGCCGGGTGGAGGAACAGCGCAGGGGCGGCAAGCTCGCCATGAGCCGAGAGGAGCGGGACGACTTCCTGGCGTCGGAACGCACCTGCCGCGTGGCGAGCACCGGGCGGGACGGCTCCCCCCACGTCACGCCGCTGTGGTTCGCGTGGGACGGGGCGGCGTTGTGGTTGACGTCGATCGTGCGAAGCCAGCGCTGGACCGACCTGCAACGGGACAACCGGGTTAGCGTGGTCGTGGACGCAGGCGGCCCGTTCACCGAGCTACGCGGGGTGGAGTTGCGCGGTCGGGCCGAGGTGGTCGGCGAAATCCCGAGGACCGGAGAGCCGCTCCCCGCGCTCGACGGGCCCGAGCGGCTCTTCGCCGACAAGTACGCGGGCGGAAGGGTCCACTACGACGGGCGGCACTCCTGGCTACGGGTGACGCCGCAGAAGATCGTGAGCTGGGATTTCCGCAAGATGGGCAGCTGAGCCGCCCGAGGATCAGGCAGCGAAGGGCAGCTTCATGGCGGTCGCGAGGTTGCCACCCATCACCTTGGCCACGTCCTCGTGCGACAGGCCGGCCAGCTCGTCCACGTAGGAGAGCGGCTCCGACATGCCCTCGATGTGGGGGTAGTCCGACCCAAAGACCACCTGGTCCACTCCGATCAAGTCGATGAGCCCGCGCGGGTCCTCCTCGTGGAAGGGGTGGACCCAGATGTTGCGTTTGAGCACCATGAACGGGTCCTCGTCCCACAGCCCCGGCTCACGCTCGTAGGAACTCTGCAGCGCACTGACCATCGGTCGCACCCAGCCGGAGCCATTCTCGACCGGCAATACCCGCAACGTCGGGAACCGCGACAGCAAGCCGTGGCCGATGAGCGACGCCACGGTGTCGAAGATGCCGCGGCTCTGGGTATGGGCGATGTCCATGAACGCCGTCTTGCCCGAGAAGGGCAGGAGCTCGCCGTCGTACTGGCCCTCCCATTGGTTGTAGTAGCGGGTCATCCCGTCGTCCGACGCATGCATGCCCACCGTGACGTCGGCCTCGGCGACCTTCGCCCAGAACGGGTCGAACTCGGGCAGTGCGAACGAGCGACGACCACGGAAGCCCGGCACCGGTGCGGGGCGGATGAGCACGATCTTGGCGCCGCGCTCGATGACCCACTCCAGCTCCTTGATGGCCTCGCCGACGATGGGCAGCGTGATGACGGGCGCCGCGAAAATGCGCCCCTCGTAGTTGAACGTCCAGTGCTCGTGCATCCACTGGTTCAGCGCGTGGATGGCCACATGCGTGGCCTTCGGGTCGTCGGCAAGGCGCTCTTCGAGCAGGCTCGCCAGCGTCGGCCACATGAGCGCGCGGTCGAGGCCGAGTTCGTCCATCAACTTGAGTCGCGGCTCCGGGGCGAAGAAGGCCTCCGGCGAGCGAATGGGCTTGCCGATGATCTCGCGGCGCGACAGGCCTTCGGGGTTTCCGTTCTTGAAGAACGCCTCCTGGGCCCCCGGGCGTCCCACCACTTCGAACGTGGGGTTGGGGATGTAGTCCGAGATCAGGTTGCGCACCGCGATCTTGGTGCGACCGTTCACCTGGACGTACTTGACCAACCCTTCGTACCCGGCGGGCAGGAACTTGGTGAACGCGTCTGTCGTCTCGTACATGTGGTTGTCCGCGTCGAAGACGGGAAAGTCAACAACGGTCTTAGGCATAGCCACCTCCGCGCATCTGCATGACGTTCGGCGCAGCGGATATGCCGCACCAACTTTTCAACATCGACGTCAATATTATACGCTGGTGGCAGTCCGGCGGACAATTCGATCCCGCGGGGCCAGCGAGACCAGACAGGGAGGAGGTGGCGACCCATGGCGACCTATGTGCTCGTTCACGGTGGCGGGCACGGGGGCTGGTGTTACCAGCGGGTGGCCCGCATCCTCCGCGCGGCGGGACACGACGTCTACACCCCGACGCTGACTGGGCTCGGTGAGCGGGCCCACCTGTTGGATGACCGGGTTGACCTGGACCGGCACGTGGCCGACGTCGCCGCCGTGCTCCGGGTCGAGGACCTGCACGACGTGATCCTGGTCGGCCACAGCTACGGCGGCATGGTGATCACCGGCGCCGCCGACCGCGTGGCGGAGCGGGTGGGCCGTCTCGTCTACCTGGACGCGGCGACACCGCGGCACGGCCAGTCGCTGGTCGACGTGGCGGGACCCGTCATCAACGCGGTACGACCGATGGGCGAGGTCGTCGACGGTATCGAGCTGGTCCTGCTGCCCGCTCCCGACGCGGGACTGCTGTACGGGGTGAGGGACCCGGCCGACCTGGCCTGGATGGCCGAGCGGCTCACGCCCCATCCGTGGCGGTGCTTCGAGCAACCGCTCAGGCTCGAAAACGAAGTTGCGCTGTGGGCGATCCCGCAATTCCACATCGTCTGCACCTCGACCCTGGCCACCCGGGACGCCGACCAGATGCGGCGCGCGCGGGCTGAGGGAAGGCTGTGGGACATCGACACCGGCCACGATCTCATGATCACCGAGCCAGAACGCACCGCCGACGCATTGCTCCAGGTCGCGGCGGCCTGACGCGCGCTGATGGATCGCGTCGTGTATGCCATTGGCCGTCGGGAAGCAGTTCGACATCACCTAGGGGGTGGACTCGTATGACAGCTCGGGGACGCAAGCGCCTTTCGCATTGCGGCGCACGCCATCGGATGGCGCGGCTCGGTTTGACCGCATTGATGGCCAGCGGCGTGACCATCGGAGTGGGTGGCGCACTCGCGGGGACGGCTGGCGCAGCGGCCTCCGGGGCGCCCATCACGATCGCCATGATCACGTCGTTGACCGGGCCCGGGTCGTCGGAGTTCAGCGAGGCTCCTGTCGGCTTCAAGGCGCGCATCGCGCTGCAGAACGCCGAGGGCGGCGTCAACGGCCACAAGCTCGTCGGCCTGGTCCTCGACGATCAGACCAGCCCGACCGCGATCGCGACGGCGGTGCAGAGCGCCCTTTCCAAGGGGGCC
>DASZLL010000082.1:0-5676 GCA_035552395.1 Acidimicrobiales bacterium | reverse complement strand
CCGGTGATGGACGGGTGCTCCGTGCTGCCGTACGAGCGCACCAGCGAGATGCCGAGGTCCTCGGCGCGTTCGGCCACGGCGTCGGGTATGGGCGAGCCGCCCAGCCCGATGAAGTGCATCAGCTCGATGTGGTGGGGGGTGAAGTCCGGGGAGTCGAGGAGGCTGGTGAAGAAGTACGTCGACCCACTGCCGGCGGAGATGTCTTCCTCGACCATGGCGGCGAGCACCGTCGGCGGGTCCCACCCGTCGATCATGTAGATGGGCTTGCCGCCCACCAGCGGGCAGAGCAGACCACCGAGCATCCCGATGGCGTGGCCGACGGGCGCCCCGACGAGCGAGGCGCGGTCGCGGTTGGCCTGGTGACCACTCAGCTGACGGACCTCGCAGCCGAGGGTGCGGTGGGTGTGCACGACGCCCTTGGGGTCGGCGGTCGTGCCCGAGGTGTACCCGATGACGGCGGGACTGTCCGGGTCGACGGCGACGGGGCCGTCCATCGGTTCGGCGTCGCGCAGTGCTTCGAAGGGCACCAGGTCCGGCGCGCCGCCGGTGTCGCCGACGACGAAAACGGTCTCGAGATCGTCCAGGCCGTCGCGAATGGTGGCGAGCTCGGCCAGGAAGTCACGCTTCCCGTAGCCCGAGACGACGATGAAGGCGCGGGCGCCGCTCTGGCGGAGGATGAACCCCACCTCCTTCGGCCCGTAGAAATGCACGATCGGCACGATCGTCACGCCGACGATGGTGCAGGCGTAGAACGTGACGGCTGCCTCGAACCAGTTGGGCAGCTGGAACGCGATGATGTCGCCCGGACCAAAGCCGTGGGCGCGCAGACCTCCGGCGACGCGCAGGGCCTCCTCGTACACCTCGCCCACCGTGCCGAGGTAGGGGTTGGTCGGCGACCAGATCCGGAAGCGACGCGTCGGGTCCTCGTAGAGCGCGTCGCTCAAGAGCTGCCCGAGCGTGCGGTCGTCCCAGAGACCCTCGGCCAGGTAGCGCTCACCCAGCTCGACCGGCACCGGTCGCAACGCGAAACGGGTCGAGCCGGCCACGGGTGCGGTCTCCGTGGGCTGCGAGATGTCCGTGGACTTCGAGATGTCCGAGGTCTTCGAGGTATCAGTCACTCAGGCAGACTCTATGAACATCGAGGCCAGCCGGTGGAGCTGGGCGCTGGCGCCACCCGACAGCAGCTCGTTCTGCTTCACCCGCTTGAAGAGGAAGTGGGCGTCGTTGGCCCACGTGAAGCCCACGCCGCCGTGCAGCTGGATGTCGTCGCCAGTGACCCGGACGCCGGCCTCGGCCGCGTAGCTCGATGCCATCGCCGCCGACTGCGCCCGTTCGGGTGACTCCGTGTCCGAGGCCCACGCAGCGAACTGGAAGCCGGCCCGGGCCATCTCGACCTGCTGGAACATCTCGACCAGCCGATGGCGCACGGTCTGATAGGTCGCGACGGGCTTGTCGAAGACGACGCGTTCGGACGTGTAGGCGATGGCCTCGGCGAGGGCGCGTTCGGCCGCGCCGACGGTCTCGGCGGCCAGGGCGACGGCGATGTCGTCCTGCACCCGTTGCCACAGGTGGGCCTGGTTGCCCGAGGGCCCGAGCGGCAGCGCCGGCGTGTCGTCGAGGATCAGGCGGGCCAGCTTGCGGGTCGGGTCGAGCGATGGGACGAGCTCGACAGTGGCCCCGGCGGCCGTCGATGGCGACTCGAGCAGGTACGAGCGCACGCCCTCCTCGCTGCGCGCCACCACGATGACCCAGTCGGCGGTGTGGCCGTCCAGGACAAACGGCTTCTCTCCGCTCAGCACCCACTGCGCCGCCTTGCGACGGGCCCGCGTGCGCACGGTGGCGAGCGGCTCGCCGTGTCCCTGCTCGCCCAGGGCGATGGTGCCGCGGCGAGCGCCCGCAGCCAGGTCGGTCAGCAGCTCCGCGGCGCCCAGAGCCCGGGCGGCCAGGGTGGCGGCGACGGACGAGGAGAAGTAAGGCCCGGGCAACGGGATGCGGCCCATCTGTTCCAAGACGATGCAGGTCTCGAGCAGGCCAGCGCTGGTGCCGCCGTCCTCGGCGGGGACGAGCAGGCCGGTCCAACCAAGGTCGACCAGGGTCGACCAGAGCGCGGGGGTGATACCGGCGTCGTCGTCGGCCAGCTCGCGCAGGATCTGCGGGGTGCACTCGCGCTCGAGCGCGCCGCGCGCCACGTCTTGGAGCGCCAGCTGCTCGTCGTCGTACGTGAAGTCCACGGCCCTCCCCGAGGAACGCTGAACGCTCTAGGAACGCCCTAGGAGCGTGCGCGCGTGGCGCGCCTGCGAGCCGAAGAGGGCGCACGGTTCCCTGACACGGGCGTCAGAGTACACGGTCGGTCGGCTACCCTTACCCCCCGTGGATTTCGCCCTGGCCCCCGAGGACGAGAAGTTCCGCGACGAACTGCGCGCCTGGTTGGACGAGAACCTGCCGCCGTTCCTGGAGGCCGAGTCCCTCGGGGACGATGCGCAGCTGAGCGGCGAGGCGAGCCAACAAAGGCGCCAGAAGTGGCAGCGCAAGCTCCACGAGGGCGGGTGGGCCGCCATCCACTGGGGCCCCGAGTACGCCCAGGGCCGCACGATCAACGCCATGCAGCGGCTGCTGTATTCGGAGGTGATGGCCGAGTACCGCACGCCGGGAATGTTCAACACGAACGGGATCTGGCAGATCGGGCCGATGATCATCGCCTGGGGCACCGAGGAGCAGAAGGCGCAGTGGCTGCCGTCGATTCTCGAGGCCGAGGAGCACTGGTGCCAGGGCTTCAGCGAGCCGATGGCGGGCAACGACCTGGCCAACCTGCGCACGACGGCGATCTATGACGCCGAGACGGATGAGTACGTCATCAACGGCTCGAAGATCTGGATCTCCTCCGCGCACCTGGCCACGTGGGGGCTGTTCTTGCTGCGGACGGACCCGACGGCGATCGAGCGGGGCAAGAAGCACGAGGGCATCACCGCCTTCGTTCTCAACCTGAAGACGCCGGGGATCGACGTGCGGCCGATCCGCGACATGGCGGGCGAGGAGCTGTTCAACGAGATCTTCTTCACCGACGTACGCATCCCGGCGGCGTGGCGCCTCGGCGACGAGGGCGCCGGCTGGATGGTGGCCATGGGCACGCTCGGCTACGAGCGCGTCGGCATCGCGTCGCAGATCGCGATCCTGGCGGCCGACCTGCGCGCCATGGTCGAGGCGGCGCGCTCGGTGAACCCGGGCGCGCTGGAGGACCCGTCGTTGCGCGACCGCATCGCGCACGTGTGGACGCAGATCGAGCTGGCGCGCCTGCTGTCGCTGCGGGCGCTGTCCAAGATCATGAAGGGCGAGAAGAACTGGCCTGAGGTGCCGTTCGCCAAGCTGTCGTGGTCATCGATGGCGCAGACGTTGGCCGAGCTGGCCGTCGACCTCCTGGGGCCGGCGGGGCTGCTGGCCCGGGGCGGCCCGGACGCGGTCGACCGCGGCAAGTGGACGCGCCTGTACGCGTTCCAGCGGTACTCGACCATCGGCGGGGGCTCGACCGAGATCCAGAAGAACATCATCGCCGACCGGGCGATCGCCATGCCCGGCAAGTCGCGCTCCTGACGGCGAGCGGCGTCGTCGTCTCCGTGTCGTCGTTGTCGTTGTCGTTGTCGTTGTCGTTGTCGTTGTCGTTGTCGTTGTCGTTGCCGTGAGCCCCGCCGCCGACCCTCGCGCCGCCTGCATCATCGGCGTCGCCCGTCACACCTGGCACCCCTCCGATCGTGAGGTCGCCGGCCGCGGCGGCGTGGCGCCCGAACCGCTCGACATGTGGGAGCGCGTCGTGCGCGACGCCGCGGCCGACGCGGGCGGGCGGGTCAGTGGCGCCCTTGGCGAGCTCGAGGGCGTCGACGTCGTCTACTCGCAGTCGTGGCAGTACGACGACGCCGTGCAGCGGCTGTCGGATCGGCTGGGCGCGTCGCCGGACCGGCGCCGTTACTCGGGCATCGGCGGGTCGGTCCCCCAGGTGCTGGTCGTCGAGGCGGCGCGCTCGATCAGGGCAGGCGACCTCGACTTCTCACTGCTCGTCGGCGCGGAGGCCCTGGCCACCGTCCGCCGCCTCAAGAAGGCGGGCGAGCGCCCGGCCTGGTCGTTCCGTCCCGACGAGAAGCGCCCCTTCCCGATGGACATGCAGTTCGACCCGTCCGAGATCAGCCACTCCGTCTTCGAGGCCTTCCTGACCTTCGCACTGTTCGACAACGCGCGGCGGGGGCATCTCGGGCGGGGGCTGGCCGAGCACCGCGCCGCCTTGGGCAAGGTGATGGCGTCGATGACCTCGGTGGCGGCGGCGCAGCCCGAGCACGCGTGGTTCCCGGTAGCGCGCACGGCGAACGAGGTGGCGACGGCGACACCCGACAACCGCATGGTCGCCTACCCCTACACGAAGCTCATGACGTCGATCATGGACGTCGACATGGCCGCAGCCGTGCTGCTGGCGTCGGCCGAGCGGGCGGACGCGCTCGGCGTGCCCGAGGACCGGCGCGTCTACCTGCGCGGCTGGGGCTACGCCGAGGAGCCCGAGCACGTGGCCGGGCACCCCGACCTGTGGCGGTCCCCCGCCATGGCAGCGGCGGCCGGTGCGGGGTTGAGCGGGGCGGGGATCGGCGTGGACGACGTCGCGCACCTCGACCTGTACTCGTGCTTCGCCTCGTCCGTGTGCTTCGCGCTGGACGCGCTCGGCATCGCCGAGTCCGACCCGCGGGCGGCGGCGGTGACCGCGACGGGCGGGCTGCCCTATCACGGCGGCCCTGGTTCGAACTACGTGACGCACTCGTTGGCCGCGATGGCCGAGCGGCTGCGGGCGGATCCCGGGTCGTGCGGCGTCGTGAGCGGCGTAGGGATGCACATGCAGAAGCACGCCTACGGCGTGTGGTCGACGGACCCGGGGGCGGGCGGGGTGCGCGACCCGGCACCGTATGTGGCCTCGGCCGCGCCGGTGACGATCGTGGGCTCGCCCACGGGCGCGGCGACGGTGGCAACGTACTCGGTGCTGCACGGCCGCGACGGCGAGCCCGAGCGTGCGCTGGTGATCTGCGACCTGCCCGGCGGCGGGCGGTGTTACGCCTTCCTCGCCGGCGGAGCGGCCGCGCTGGCGGCCGCCGAGCAGGACGAGCTCATCGGTCGGCCGGTGACGTTGACGCCGAAGGACCAGGTGAACTGGGCCGAACTGGCCTGAGCCGCGCACCCGGGCGGCGGCTCGTCGGCGGCCTCGACGGCTGCCGGACGGGGTGGGTGCTGGCCACGGTGCCGGCGCACGGGCCCGTGGCCAGCGAAGGCGCGCTGACCGTTCGGGTCCTCCCCGCCCTCGACGACGTCGTGGCCGCACTCGAGTCCGGCGACCTCGCGGCGGCGGCCATCGACATACCGATCGGGTTGGCCGCGGCCGGTCCCCGCGCCTGCGACCGGGAGGCCCGCCGCTTGCTCGGGCCACGGCGCAGCTCCGTCTTCCCCGCCCCGGTGCGAGCCGTGCTGGCGGCGGGCAGCTACGTCGAAGCATGCGAGATCTCGCGCCGGGTGTGGGGCAAGGGCGTGTCGAAACAGCTCTACAACATCGTGGGGAAGATCCGAGAGGTCGACGCCGTCCAGTCGCCGCGCCTCGAGCAGCAGCTGTTCGAGGCGTGTCCCGAACTGAGCTTGGCAGTGATGGCGAGCGGG
>DASZLL010000081.1:0-6595 GCA_035552395.1 Acidimicrobiales bacterium | reverse complement strand
TGCGGCCCCCGGGTCGCGGCGGTGTGGCCCGGGTGACCGGCTACCTTTTCGGGCCATGCCCCAACTTTCCCTGCGCTCCGGCGCGCTGACGGGCGCCTTCGTCCTGGCCGGCGCACTCGGGCTGTCCGCCTGCAGCTCGTCGCCCTCGAACCCATCGAGCTCGAACACGACTACGACGGCAAGCTCGAACTCCGGGACGGGGCCCTCGACCACCAGCGTCCCGACGACTGCCCCCGCCAGCGGCGCCATCGCCGCGATCCCCGGCTGATCTCTCCCCCGCCGGCACCGCCGGGACCGCGCCGACCGTGACGGTCCCGTCGGGCACCCCGCCGACCCAGCTCGAGAGCGCCGACCTCATCACCGGCAGCGGGGCCGCCGCGAAAGCAGGCGACAACCTCACGATGCAGTACGTCCTCGCCACCTACTCGAGCGGCAAGGTGATCCAGTCGTCGTGGACGAGCCAGCCCTTCACCTTCACGCTGGGCGAAGGCATGGTGATCCCGGGGTGGGACAGGGGCGTCGTCGGCATGAAGGTCGGCGGGCGCCGTGAGCTGATCATCCCGCCGAGCCTCGGCTACGGGGCGCGGTCGCCCGGGCCGGGCATCGCAGCCAACGACACCCTCGTCTTCGTGATGGACCTCCAGAAGATCAACTAGCAGACTGGGTCTCGAGCCCATGGAGATCGCCACCCACATCGAGGCGCTGCGCCACGAGGGCGCCCGCATGACGACGACGGCCCGTGCGGTATCACCCGACGCTCTCGTGCCGTCGTGTCCCGACTGGGTGGCGCGTGACCTGATCCGCCACACGGGCGGGATCCACCGCTGGGCCACCGGCTACGTCGCCGAGACGCGCACCGAAGGCAAGGGCGGGAGCCTGGAGGAGATCGTCGGTCGCTGGCCGGACGACGACGAGCTGGCCGACTGGTTCGAGGCGGGATGGCTCGGGCTCGTCGCCGCGCTCGAGGCGGCACCGCCGGACCTGGAGTGTTGGACGTTCCTGCCGGGGCCATCGCCGCTGGCGGTATGGAGCCGGCGCCAGGCGCACGAGACGGCCATCCACCGTGTCGACACCGAGCTCGCGGCCGGTCGTCCGATTGGCGAGGTGGCGCCTTTCACACCGGCGTTCGCGGCCGACGGAGTCGACGAGCTCCTCACCTGCTTCGTGCCGAAGCGCAGCTCGAAGGTGCGGGCTCAGGAACGAGTCACCCTCGCCGTCCACTGCACCGACGACAACAGTTCCTGGACGCTTGCCGTCGGGCCCGACGGTGTGACCGTGAACGCAGGTGTCGACCCGGCAGCAGGCCGGGGGCACGGTGCGTGCACCGCCCGGGGGGCGGCGGGTGAGCTGTATCTTGCGCTCTGGCGGCGTGCTGGAAGCGAACGGCTGCAGATCGAGGGCGACCGTGCGGTGCTCGACGCGCTCGACGAGGCATTGCCGTTGCGCTGGGCCTGAGCCAGGCCTTAGTCAGTTAGTTGTTTTGATGTGCGCGCTGCTCTGCTTCATGCGCCTCGGCTTTGGCGCGGGCCTTCTCTGCTTCGGCCTCCTTCACGGCCACCTCGCGTTCGGACGCCGCCTTGTCCTGTTGCGCCCTTCCCTCGCGTCGCAACTCGTCCTTCCCGGTGACCGCGCCTGCTGCCTCCTTGACCTTCCCCTTTACGTCTTCGACCGCTCCCCTTACGCCTGCTTCGGGCCCAGTGTCCTTGCTCTCGCTCATGCGTGATTTCCTCTCATTTGCGATTTGATTTCTCCGACATCGCGGGCGAGAACCTCGCGCTCTCACCCCGAGCGTGGCCGTTGCCAAAACGACCCAAACCGCCTTTTGATTTCAATCTGTCGTACCCGCCGAGCCGTCTCGTGACTGACGATGGTGCGACTCGTCGGGTACCTAGGTGCTTACCCTCTGTCCACCACCACGAATCGCAATGGCTGTGCGTGCTGCGTGAACCGAGCGACGTACGACACCTGCGCCGACGGGCACACCCACGGGCCAGAGGCCTGTCCTTGGGAAGCGGCTCCCGCGTCGTAAGACCGAAACCCGGCGCCGCCAGCGATTCCGCCCGTTGGGCGCGAGGACGATCGGGGCGTCGACACCCAAGAGCTCGGTGCACGCGGTCCGCGGTCACTGGAGACTGCGGTCCCTGCCGAGGTGTCGGTCAGGCCGCCTCGGGCTTTGCCAGCGTGCGCGTGGGCTCGGGGACGGGACGCCGTCCGAAGAGCCAGTACGTGACCGACCCGGTGGTGTTCAAAGCCGACGCGAGGCGCCATATGCGCTTCTTCCCGCGCACAGCCGAGTCAGGGCGCTGGCGCAGGTCGAGCCAGGTCAGCTTCAGCATGATCACGTGGATCACCAACACGACAATCAGGACCCGCTTCTGCTTCTCGGTCATTGCACTCCCCTCGCTCGGTGATGACCCCGTCGTGGGCGGGGCGGCTCAGTCGCCGGCGAGCAACGCGTCGACGAACTCGTCGGGGTCGAAGTCGACGAGGTCGTCAACACCCTCCCCCAGCCCGACCAGCTTGACGGGCAGGCCCAGCTCGCGCTGGACGGCGATCACGATGCCACCCTTCGCCGTGCCGTCCAACTTGGTCAACACGATGCCGGTGACGTCGACCGCCTCGGTAAATTGGCGCGCCTGCGCCAACGCGTTCTGCCCGGTCGTCGCGTCGAGCACGAGCAGGACCTCGGTCACCTTGCCCGGGTCGCGGTCGGCGATCCGCCGGATCTTCTTCAACTCCTCGACGAGGTTGACCTTGGTGTGCAGGCGCCCGGCCGTGTCGGCCAGCACGAGGTCGTTGCCGCGGGCGGCCGCACGCTGCACAGCGTCGAACACGATGGCGGACGGGTCGCCGCCCTCGGCGCCGCGGACGATCTCGGTGCCGGTGCGCTCGGCCCACATGGCGAGCTGCTCGGCGGCGGCGGCGCGGAAGGTGTCGCCCGCGGCGAGCAGCACCGAGCGTCCGGCGGCCGACTGGCGGCGGGCCAGCTTGCCGATGGTCGTGGTCTTGCCCACCCCATTCACGCCGACGATGAGCCAGACGTCGGGCGCACCCTCCTTGCCGTCGAAACGCAGGGCGCGGGACTCGGCCGTCTGGAGCAGCTCGCGGATGGAGCGGCCCAGTGCCTCGAGCAGGTCGTCGCCGCTCCGGATCTCCTTCGACTCCACCTTGGCCCGCAGGTCGGCCAGCAAGGCGTCCGCCGTGGCCACGCCGACGTCGGCGCGGATGAGCGCCTCTTCGAGCGAGTCCCAGGTGGCGGCGTCGATGCGACCCGCGCGTAGCGCGGCCACGGCGCCGCCGAACAACCCGCGCACGCCGCCCAGACGGCTGCGGTAGGACGGCGGCGCCTCGACGACCGATTCGGGCGCAGGTGCAGGCGCGGGCGCTTTCTCGACGGTGGGTGGTGGCGCGGTCGGTGCGGTAATCGTAGGCGCGGGCGCGGGCGGTTTTGTCTTCGGTCTTGTCGGGGGCGCCGTCGGTGCCGCCGACGTCGGTCCGGCGGCACCACGCGCACGCCGCCGCCCCCGGGTCAGGACGACCGACCCGGCGGCCACGACCAACACGGCCAGCACCACGATGACGATGATCAGCGCGGTCACGCCGACGCCTTCTCCTTGTCGGCCTCTTTCTCGACCCTCTGGCTGACGACCTGCGACGACCCGCCGGGCGCCATCGTCACGCCGTAGAGCGCGTCGCCCGTCTCCATCGTGCGCTTCTGGTGGCTCACGATGAGCAGCTGCGCCTCGTCGCGGAACTCGTGCACGAGGGCGAGGAAGCGCGAGAGATTGACGTCATCGAGCGCGGCCTCGACCTCGTCCATCATGTAGAAGGGCGAGGGACGGCTGCGGAAGACGGCGAAGAGGAACGCCAGCGCCGCCATCGAACGCTCACCGCCCGACAAGAGCGACACGCGGCGCACGTTGCGGCCCGCCGGCCTGACTTCGATCTCGACGCCCGTGTTCAACAAGTCGTCGGGGTCGACCAGCATCAGGCGCCCGGTGCCGCCGGGGAACAGCATGGCGATGAGCGTGGAGAAGTGCTCGTTCACGTCGGCGGCCGCGGCGGCGAACTGCGTCATGATCTCGTGGTCGAGCGTGCGCACGACCTCGTGCAGTTCGCGGCGCGCCCCGCGCACGTCGTCGACCTGTCCCTCGAGCTCCTTGTGCCGCTCCTCGAGTTGCGAGAGCTCCTCGAGCGCCAGTGGATTCACCGGGCCGAGCGCCGTGAGCTTGCGCTCGAGCTCATCCGCGTGCTGGGGCAACGTCGTGTTCTCGGGCGCCTCGGGCTGAGGCAGGCCGACCAGCTCCTCGGGGCGTGCGCTCAGGTCGCGCCCGATGTGCTCCTGCAGCGTCTCGATGCGCAGGTCGACCTCGTTGGCCTCGAGGTCGAGGGCGCGGGTGCGGGTGCGCACCGCATCGAGGCGCTGCTCGGTCGTGTGGCGGTCCTGGCGCAGCTGCTCGAGCTTCTCGCCGCCGGCCCGCACGGCGTCGACCTGGTCCTGGTATTCGTGGCGCAGCTCGTCGAAGATCTGGTTGAGCCTCTGCTGCTCCGCCTCGACGACCGTCTCCAACCGGCGCAGCGCCGTGCCCTCGGCCTCGAGTCGCTGGCGCCGGGCCGCCGCCGACGCGCGCTCTTCGGCGTGGCCCGCCAGGCGCCGCTCGACCTCGGTCTGGCGCTCGGCCAGCACGCGGCGACGCTCCAACACGCCGGCGACCCTGACCTCGAGATCCTGTCGTCGCTGCAGCACCTCGCGGCGGCGCTCCTGCAGCTCGCGCCACGCCTGCAGCGCCTCGGTCAGGTCGGGCAGCGCCCGGTCGAGCTGCGCCTCCTCGGCCGTGACGTCGGCCAGGCGCCGCTGCGCCTCGGCGACGGCGGTGCGGGCGTCGTCGATCTCGCCGGCCAGGCGGGCTTGTTCCTCGGCGGCGCGCCCGACGTCGGCCCGCTTGGCCTCGCCGGCGGTGCCGTGGCGGTCCGCGGCGCGCTCGGCCGCGGCGCGGGCGTCGCGGGCCCGCGATGACGCAATCCTCGCGTCGCTGAGGTGCGCCTTGGCCAGCTCTGCCGCGGCGGCGGCCTCGGTGGCCCGGCCCTGCGCCTCTTCGACCGCGACCTTGGTGACGACGCCGGCGCCCGAGCGCACGCGCCAGCCCGTGGCGGCGAAGCGGTCGCCCTCGGGGGTGACCACGACGAGATCGTCGCGGGCGAGCGAGAGGTCGATGGCCTCCTCCCAGCCGTCGACGCGCACCGCCCGCCCGACGAGCGTGTCGAGCACCGACTCGGCGACGGCACCACCGTGGCGGGCCCGCACGTGGGCGCGGACCGGCAGCGCACTGGTCCCGGGGGGCAGTTGGCGGGCGGCGTCGGCGCCGGCGGTCGCGCCAACGGCACCGAACGTGCCGGCATCGTGATGCCGGGGCGCCAGGACGGCCCCCGTGACGCCGCGCTCGCGCAGCGTCGTCAGCGCGGCCTGGGCGGAGCGGCGCCCGTCGACGACGACGGCGGCCACCCCGGCGCCGGCGGCGGCCTCGAAGGCGGCCTCCCAGCCCGGCTCGATCTCGACGAGGTCCACCAGGGAGCCCACGACCCCGTCGACCTCGCGCAGCAGCTCGCGCCCGCCGGCGCCCTGCAGCTCGGCCAGGGCCCGCTCGAGCGCCTCGGCGCGGGCCTCACTGCGGTGGCGCGCATCGGCGGCCTCGTCGGCGACCGCCTGCGCCGCCTCGGCGGCCCGGGTCGCCCTCTCCAGGTCATCCGTCGTCGTGGCCAATGCCGCGTCGAGCGTCCCCGTCGCGCCGTCGAGCGCCTCGGCCTCGCGCGCCAGCAGGTCCGCCCGCACGGCCGCGCCGGCCTGGCGCTGTTCGAGCATGGCCACCCGGGCGCCGAGCCCATCGAGATCCTGTTGCTCGCGTGCCGCGGCCCGCGTGATCAGCTCGCGGCGGGCCCGGATGCGCGCCATCGCCTGCTCGGGGTCGGGCTCTCCGCCCAACACGCCGGCCCAGCGCTCGTGTAGCGCCGCGTCCTCGTCGTCCAGCGCGGCGAGGGCGGTGGCCAGCTCGGCGCGCTCGGGGGCGCCACCCGCCTCGTCCTCGGCCTCCGCCGTCGCGAGCTCGCCGGCCAGGCGGGCGCCCTCGGCCTCGAGGGTGGAGACGACGTCGACGTCGGCGGCCGCGTCCAGCGCCGCCAGCACGCCGCGGCCCCGCTCGCGCAGGACGCCCTGGAGGCCGCGGGCCCGCTCGACCAGGCCCTGCACCCGGCCCAGCGCGTTGGCCAGGTCCTCCTCGCGACGCGACGAGAGCTCCGCTGTCGTCGACGACGCCTCGGCGTCGAGCTGCTCGAGCGCCGTGTGCAGCTCGCGCTCCTCGTCGCGGCACACGGTCAGGTTCTGCGACGCGGCCAGGCGGCGGGCGGTGAGGTCGGCCATTTCGGCGCCGGCCAGGTAGCGGCGCACGGCCAGGAGCTCGGAGGCGACGGCATCGTGGCTGCGGGCGGCCGCGGCCTGGCGCTCGAGGGGGCGGATCTGGCGGCGCACCTCTCGGACGAGGTCGCCGAGGCGCTCGAGGTTCTCCGCCGTGGCGGCGAGGCGGCGCTCGGCCCGCTCGCG
>DASZLL010000080.1:0-24941 GCA_035552395.1 Acidimicrobiales bacterium | reverse complement strand
GTGGCCTTGAGGATCTCGACCCCCTCGTCGTAGCGCGACCGCGGCAGGAGCATCCGGGTCTGGATGGCGCAGCCCTGGCCGGCGTGGAAGCACACCGCAATGCCCGAGGGCACCGAGGTGGCGAAGTCGGCGTCGTCGAGCACGATGGTGGCGGACTTGCCGCCGAGTTCGAGGAAGACGCGCTTGAGCGTGGCCGCCCCCTTCTCCATGATGCGCTTGCCCACGGCGGTCGAACCGGTGAACGAGATCAGGTCGACCTTGGGCGACAGCGTGAGCTCTTCGCCGACCAGGTGGTCCGAGGAGGTCACGACGTTGAGGACGCCCGGCGGGAAGTCGGTCTTCTCGGCGACCAGCCGCCCCAGCCGCGTGGCGTTCCACGGGGTATCCGGCGCCGGCTTGAGCACCACCGTGTTGCCGGTGGCGAGTGCCTGGCCGAGCTTGTTCAGCGTCACCTCGAGCGGGAAGTTCCACGGCACGACGGCACCCACGACGCCGACGGGCTCCTTCCAGACCTGCCGGGTGTTGGCGGTTCCCCTGCGGTCGACGACCTCGGACAGGTCAGTGCGCCACGCGAACTCGTCGATCAGCTTGATGGGGTACTTGAGCGCGCCGTCCAACGGGATGTCGAGCTGATTGGCGTGGGTCGTCATGCGCGGGCAGCCGACCTCGAGGATCAGCTCTTCTCGGAGCTCCTCGCGCGCGGATTCGAGCGCGTCCTGGAGCTGGCCCAGGCACTCCTTGCGCCGGTCCCGGTTGGTCGACCAGTCGGTGGCGTCGAAGGCCCGGCGGGCCGCGTCGATGGCGCGCTGCATCTCGGCCCCCGAGGCGTCTGCCACCGGCCCGAGCACCTCCTCGGTCGCCGGGTTCACGTTGTCGAAGGTCCGTCCGCCGTCCGCCTCGATGAGCTCGCCGTCGACGAGCATCCTCACTTCGTGCCCGGTCGCTGCCGTCATCACCCACCCCTCTCTGCCCGTGGTCTCTCACCAGGCGGAAACCTAATTATCAAAATCTGTAAAAAGCATAATCGAATGGGCCGCCGGCCTCCACGGGCCGGCGGCCGATGACGTCAGTCCCCCGGCTCGCCCAGGAACGGGCGCACCTCGATCGGCAGCGTCGTCACCCGAGCCAGCTTTCTGGCCCACTCGAGCGCATCGTCGTCGTTCGCCACCTCGATGATATTGATCCCGCCAATGTGTTCCTTGGCCTCGACATAGGGACCGTCGGTCATCGGCGTCTTCTCGCGGCGGGGGTGCACCACCCTCGCCGTGCTCGGCGGAGCGAGGCCGCCTGCGAACACCCAAGCGCCCGCGGCGAGGAGTTCGTCGCGGAGAGCGCGCAGATCGAGCTCGATCTGCGCCAGGACGTCAGCCGGGGGCGGGTCGCCGTCGGGCTGGTAGATGCTGAGCAGGTACTGCTTCATGGTGGGCTCCTCTTGTTTGGAAGCGGGCCTCGTGCCCCCTCAGTCCCATGTCGGCGCGTACGTGGCGATCACGACGCCCGTCGAGCTCGTGGTGCCGTTGACCAGTCGTAACGCAACCTCGACCCCGTCGGGGAACAGCCGACGCCCGCTCCCGAGCACCAACGGGTGGATCATCAGCAAGAACTCGTCGATCAGGTCGGCCGCCGCCAGCGAACCGATGAGGTCGCCACTGCCCGTCACGGCGAGAACGCCCTCGGATTGCGTCTTGAGCGTGGCGACGGCGCCGGGCACATCGCCGCGCAGCAACGTGGAGTTGGGCCACGGAAGCGGTTCGGTCAGCGTGGTCGACGCGACGTACTTGGGCGTGTCGTTCAGCATCGGTCCGAAGGGGCTGTCGCGCTGCCGGTTCCAGTAGTCGAGCAGGTCACAGTACGTGCGCCGTCCGAAGAGCCATCCGGTGAGACCGCCTCCGGCCACCATCGAGTCGCCCATCGCCTTTTGCAACGCGCCATCGGGCGGCGATGCGGTGCGCTCGCCCCAACCGGAGTGCCGGAATCCGTCCCGGGTGTCCTCGTCGGCGCGACCCGGTCCCTGCATCACGCCGTCCAGGGTCACGTGGTTCATCACGACGATTTTGCTCATTCTCGGCTCCCTTGCTTTCGTGGCGGCGTCGGTGCCGCACCCCTACACGAACGGCGCAGGCCGAAATCGACATTTCGCGCCAGGCTCGAGCGAAGTCACCGAGACTGGTCGAAGGTGTGCTTGACCAGGATGAATGTCCTCGGTTTTTTAGAGCGGGAAGGCCGCCGGCAGCGACCCCGCGGCCAGGACCTCCGTACCCAGGTGGCGCGTGAGCACGCTGCCGGCACCCAGCAGCTGGTCGAGCACGTAGGTCCGGCGAACGAATCGGTGGAGGCTGTGCTCTGTGGTGAAGCCGATGCCGGCGAGGACCTGCTGGCAGTGTCGGGCCACCGTGCGCGCCGACCGCCCGGCCAGCGCCTTTGCCATGGCGGCCGTGACGGGGGAGGAGTCGTCGGAGGCTGCGTTCAGCAACGCGGCCGCCGCCTCGAGGGCGACGAGGCTCTCGGCCAGGCGGTGGCGCACCGCCTGGAACGCGGCGATCGGCCGACCGAACTGGGTCCGCTCGAGCGCGTGCTGGCGGGCCAGTTCGAGCATCGCCCGGCCGTTTCCCACGAGCTCGTGGCCGAGGGCGAGTTGCCCGGCAGCCAGCGCAGCGCCCCAGTCGATGAGGGCCGCTGCCGGCGGGGAAGCCCGCTCGAGCTCACCCGAAACGGCGACGAGCCCGAGGGCGGCGTCGAGACCGGAGATCTCCTCCACCTTGAGCGCACTCACGGGCGCCACGAGCATTTCGTCACCTGCGTCGCCCCGGGCCACGATGATCACCGTGTCACCGCGCGCCAACGCGTCGGTGCCCAGGCCTTGTATGACAACTCGCGCGCCGTCGAATCGCCCCGGCGCCTGGACGCTCCGGAGTGGCGGGAGGACGACCGACGCCGGGTCGAGGCCCGGCACCCCGAGCGCGGCAAATATCACCTGGTCGAGCGCCGACGACGTGGCGTTCGCTTCCCCTTGGGCCTCGAAGAGGATGGCGACCGCGGCGGCGCGGTCCTCCGCCAGCGCGGCGACCCAGCCGAGCTCGTCCAGGGCCTCGTCGAGGTCGACCCCGCTGCGGTCCTCCGTGGCCCGGCGGATCGCGTGCGCAAAGAGCTCGCGTTCGGACGCGTCCATTACGGTGCCGCGCGCACGGTCGTCCTCATCGATCCGCGCCGAGGTCGAGGAGTCGACGGGCGATGATGTTGCGCTGGATCTCGGAGCTGCCGCCGTAGATGGTCGCGGCGCGGGAGTAGAGGAACTCGGCGCGCCACCGTTGACTAACCGGGTCGTCCGCCAGCGTGACGGCCGACCCGAGGCCCTCGGCCACCAGGTCGAACACAGCTTGCTCGGCCGACGCGACGAGCACCTTGTCGATGGACGTCTCCGGGCCGAGGGTCTCACCTGTCGTCAGCCGTCGCTGTGTCGCGCGCGAACGGGCCCGGAAGGCCCAGACCAGCTCGGTCGCCTCGCCTACCGCCATCGGGTCGAGCGAACCCGCCGGCGCCGCCGCGATGAGCTGCTCGAGCCGCCGCTGCAGGTAGGCGGCCCGGTGCCACAGCGCGGTGCTGCGCTCGTAGGGCAGCAGGTCCATGGCCACGGACCAGCCCCCCCCGACCTCTCCCAGCACGCGGTCGTGCGGCACGAAGACGCCGTCGTAGAACACCGCGCAGAACTCGGCGACCCCGTGCATGGTCTCGATCGGACGCACCGTGATGCCGGGGCTGTCCATATCGACGAAGAAGGCCGTGATGCCGCGGTGCGCCGACTCGGGCGTGCCGGTGCGCGTGAGCAGGACACAGCGCTGCGCGTAGTGCGCCAGGCTCGTCCACACCTTCTGGCCGTCCACCCGCCACCCTTCACCATCGTGTGTTGCACGACAGGCCAGCGCGCCCAGGTTGCTCCCCGTACCGGGCTCCGAGAAGCCCTGACACCAGTTCTCGTCGCCGCGCAACAGCCGCGGCACCATGTCGGCCGCGAGCTCCGCGGGGGCGTAGTCGATCACGGTCGGCGCCAGCACCTCGGGCATGGAGTAGATGCCCGGCTCGACGAGGTCACGCGCCGTCAGGGTCTCGCCCAGGTAGGCCCGCAAGAGATTGGAGCCGCCCAGTCCGCCGACACGCTCGGGCCATCCCATGCGCATGAACCCAGCGTCGTAGGCCAGCCGCATGACCTTGCGCAGCTGCTCCAGCTGCTGGTCGAGCGTCCCGATGCCCTCGAAGTCGGCTGCCAGCTCGGTCGCCTGCTCGTCCAGCCAGCGGTCGGCTGCCGCCTTGAATTCAGCGAGCTCCACGACGCGCCGCCTCGTCGGTCGCACCGTCGGCCACCGCGCCCGAGGGCAACGGGCGAGTGGGGTCGTGGGGTTTGCCCGAGTCGCGGACGCCGCTGCGCCTCAGGAAGGTCATCGCGCGCGTCTGCAGCCGCCAACCCTGCCCGGTCCTGCGGTACGTGTCCGTGTACCACCCGATGCGCATGTCGTGGGTGGTCTGGTCCACGAAGCAGAGAGTCTGGTGGCCCGTGCCCACGTCGCCGTCGAGGTCAAGGACGGGCGCCCCGGTGAGGAACAGGCCTTTGGGGGCCGCGGCCACCAGGGCCGGGAAGTCCTCGAGCTTGTACGTCGAACCGAACGCGCTGTACGTCCCGTCGGGCGTGAACACCTCCATGACCGCTTCGACGTCGTCGCGGGTCATGCCGACGGCATAGCGGGCCAGGACCTGCCCGAGTTCGATGATGTCGGCGGTGCGCGCCGCGTCCATGGCGGGTCACGATAACAGCATTCTCCAAATCTGCAATTGACCGTGCGGTTCTGAAGTCCCACGCCCGACAAGAGGAGTGCCGAAGATCGGGAACGCGGTTTGCAGATTTTCTTCGTCGCAGTCCCATTGTTAGGGAGAGTCCCGCTCTCAATTAGGGGGAACCGGATACACTCAACCGATGTCCGCAGCCGATGATCCCACCGCCCAGCCTGCCTCGGACGCCCCCGTACGCCGGAGGGACATGGCGGTCGCCCGATCTCTCGACTCGGCCCGTGTCCGCAGCGAAGGCCGCGTCCAGCGCTTCCTCGACGCCGGTTTCGAGCTGCTCGCCAGCGCGGAGTCCGGACGGGACTTCACCGTCCAAGAAGTCGTCGACCGCTCGGGCCAGTCGCTGCGGAGCTTCTACCAGTACTTCGCCGGCAAGCACGAGCTCTTGCTGGCGCTCTTTGACGAGGCCATTCGCTCCACGGCTGAGCGCCTGGAGGAGCAGGTGGCCAAAGAGCACACCCCGCTCGAGCGCCTGCAGCGCTTCGTGACCGAGTACTACCGCATGTGCTTGCCCGCGCCCAAGGGCCGGGCGTCGAAGAACAACCCCACGCCCGTGCTGGCGGAGTTCTGCCACCAGCTCTTGACGGCCCACCACGAGGAGGCGTCCCGGGCGTTCGTCCCGTTGGTCGCGCTGCTCGAGAAGACGCTGTCCGACGCCGTCGAAGTGGGGGTCGTGCGGTCAACCTTCGCGGGCGAGGACGTCGCCGGGGGCATCCTCTCCACCATCATGTTCAACGCCGCGTACGGATCGACCATCAGCGGTACCGAGCCGCAGGACCCCACGAGCGCCGCCGGAGAGATGTGGGAGTTCGTCTCCCGCGGCATCGTGACCGAGCCGAAGTAGCGCCCTTCAGCCGGCGGCACGCAACGTCGGCGCCACCGCAGCCAGGAACTCCCGGGTGCGCTCGGCCGACGCCTTGATCGCGGCACGGCCCTCGCCCAACGGGACGATCCGCGCGTTGAGGTCGGTGACGCCGGCGTCCGCGAAGCTGCGCAGGCGCTTCTCCATGGTCGCTTCGCTGCCGCAGATGAGCACGTCACCGATCTGGCGGGCGTCGCCGTGCTGCATCAGGCGCGCGTAGTTCGGCGAGTCCACCACCTCGCTCAACGTCCGGTTCGTCCGCTCGATCGCCGCATCGATCTGATCGTCGCCGCAGAGGCAGACGGGCACGCCCGCCATCACCCGTGGGGCGGGACGACCGACCGACTGTGCCGCCTTGGTGACCTGCGGCACGACGTGCGAGCCGATGGTGCGCTCGTCGGCCAGCCACAGGACGGTGCCGGCGGCGCGCTCGCCGGCCAGCCTCAGCATCACGGGCCCTAGGGCGGCGATCATGACCGGTGTCGGCGCCAGGTCGGTGACGTCGAGCGGATTCCGGATGTGGAACAGCTCGTTGTCCACCTCGACCAGGCCGGGGCCAACGAGGGCCTGGTCCAGCACGTCGAGGTAGCACCGCATGATCGTGGCCTGCCGCTCGTACGGAAGGCCGAGCATGTCCGCGATGATCCAATGGTGCGAGACGCCGAGCCCCAACGTGAACCGGCCCCCGCACACAGCTTGGGTCGACAAGGCCTGCTGGGCCAGCACGATGGGGTGCCGTGGTTGGATCGGCACCACCGACGTGCCGACTTCGATCCGAGACGTCGCGGCGCCTAGCAAGGTGGCGGCAGTCATGACGTCGAACTCGTCGGGGATCTGCGGTGTCCAGACGGTGTCGAGTCCCGCCTCGTCAGCCCAGCGGGCGTCGGCCTGGAGCTTCTCCACCTTGGCGGCGTAGCGACCCCTGTCTGCGCTGACCTGCAGACCCATCCGCATGACTGGGCTCCCCTCGCTGTGGAAATGCCGTTCTCATCTAAGGTATAGCATGCTATCGCTAGACGCTAGGGACGCTTGAGAAGGCATGGGGAGGCGCGGGACGTGGGAGATCGCCATGGCTGAGGGTCGCTCCGAGACGGCACGGACCGCGGTGGTCACCGGCGGTGGCTCGGGCATGGGCCGGGCCGTCTGCCAACGCCTGGCGACCGAAGGTCACGGGGTCGCCGTCCTCGACATCGACAGCGACGCCTCCGAGCAGGTGGCCAAGGAGATCGAGTCCGACGGTGGACGCGCTCTGGCCGTCGTCGTCGACGTCAGCGACCGTGCCGCCGTTGACGCGGCGATGGATCGAGCCCGCGCCGCGTTCGGCCCCGTCGGCATCCTGGTCACCAGCGCAGGCATCGAGGGCTTCTCGAAGTTCCTCGACATCGACGTGGCGACGTGGGAGCGCATCCTCGCCGTCAACCTGACGGGGACGTTCCATTGCGCGCAGGCGGTCGTGCCTGACATGGTGGCCGCCGGGTGGGGACGCATCGTGACCATCTCGTCGTCCTCGGCGCAGTCGGGCACGAAGCGAATGGCGCACTACGTCGCGTCCAAGGGCGGGGTCATCGCGCTGACCAAGGCGCTCGCCCTCGATCTCGCACCGAACGGCATCACCGTGAACACGATCCCGCCGGGCGCCATCGATACACCGATGATGCGCCGACCCATCGAGTCTGGCGTCATGGCCAGCTTGGACCAGATCGTGGCGCGCGCCCCGCTCGGCCGGCTGGGCACACCCGACGACATCGCCGCCGCGTGCGCGTTCTTGTGTTCGGAGGAAGCGGGTTACATCACGGGCCAGCAGATCAATGTCAACGGAGCGTGGTACCTCTGAGCTCACTGACGATCGAACGGCTCGGGACCTCGGTGGGGGCCGAGGCCCACGGCGTCAAGCGATCGCGGTTGCTCGACGACGATGCGCTGCCGGCCCGGTGCATGGACGCGCTCGAGGAGCACGGTGTCCTCGTCTTCCGGGACCTGCACGTCGATGACGACACGCAGGTCGCGTTCTCGAAGCGGCTCGATGACGTCGGCAAGGCGGAGCCCGCCGAACCCCCGCGCCTCTTCACCGTGACGCTCGACCCGGCCAAGAACCCCGCGGCCGAGTACCTGCGCGGCACCTTCGCCTGGCACATCGACGGGGCCCAGGACGAGGTCCCCACCAAGGCGACGATGCTGAGCGCAAAGGTGGTGGCGGCCGAAGGCGGCGACACGGAGTTCGCCAGCACCTACGCCGCCTACGACGAACTCGAGGGCGACGAGAAGCAACGGTTCGACACTGTGCGCGTCCTCCATTCGTTCGAGGCGTCCCAGCGACTGGTGCATCCCGACCCCAGTCCGGAGGAGCTGGCGGACTGGCGCGAGAAGACCGACCGTGAACACCCGCTGGTGTGGCGCCACCGTTCCGGGCGTCGGTCCCTCGTGATCGGCGCCTCGGCGGACTACGTCGTGGGGATGGATCGCAACGCCGGCAAGGCGCTGCTCGACGACCTGTTGGTGCGAGCGACCGATCCGGCGCGTGTGTACCGGCACGCCTGGTCGGTGGGCGACCTGGTGATCTGGGACAACACCGGCGTCATGCATCGGGCCTGCCCCTATGACCCCTCGTCCTCCCGGGAGATGCACCGGACCACCATGAGCGGGGACGAGCCGATCCGTTGACCCGACGTCAAGCTCCGGAGTCGGGCGGAACCGACAACGCATACCACGACCGATAAAGGAGGCTGCATGAGCGACGTGACCGTGCTGAGGGCGGAGCGCTGGGTCGATGTCGAGACCGGCGAAGTGCGCTCGCCGGCCGTGGTCGTCGTCGACGGCAACCAGATCGTGGCCGTCAATCCGAAGGAGCTCCCGAGCCCGGCCACCGAGGTCGACCTCGGCGACTTCACGCTCTTGCCCGGCCTTATGGACATGGAGCTGAACATGCTCATCGGCGGCCCCGGTGGACCCGACGGCCTGCCCGACCCGATGCACGGGGTGAAAGATTCGCCCGTGTACCGGACGCTGCGCGGTGCAGTGAACTGCGCCACCACACTGATGGCCGGCTTCACCACCGTTCGCAACCTGGGCCTGATGGTCTACACGGCGGGGTTCCTCCTCGATGTCGACCTGATGAAGGCGGTCGACCAGGGCTGGTTTCCCGGCCCGCGTATCTTCCCCGCCGGCCATGCCATCACGCCCACCGGGGGGCACCTCGATCCCACCATGTTCCAGGGGCTGGCCCCGGGCATCATGCCCCAGAGCGTCGAACAGGGGATCGCCAACGGCGTGCCCGAGGTTCGCAAGGCGGTGCGCTACCAGATCAAGTACGGGGCCAAGCTCATCAAGATTTCCGCCTCTGGCGGCGTGATGTCGTTCTCGAGTGCGGCCGGTTGCCAGCAATACTCGGACGAGGAGCTGGCCGCCATCGTCGACGAGGCGCACCGCAACGGACTGCGCGTGGCTGCGCACGCCCACGGCGATTCCGGGATCCGGGCCTGCGTCCGCGCCGGTGTGGACTGCATCGAGCACGGATCGCTGGCGACCGACGACACCATCAAGCTGATGGCCGACACGGGCACGTTCTTGGTCGGGACCACGGCGTTGGCCGACCACATGGCGGTAGACCGGATCCACCCCATGCTGCAGAAGAAGGCGGCCGAGATATTCCCGCAGGCCCGCCGCATGTTCGGCCACGCGCTGGCAGCCGGCGTGAAGATTGCCTGCGGGTCCGACGCCCCGGCCATCCCACACGGGACGCAGGCCGAAGAGCTCGTCTCCATGGTCGACCGCGGCATGACGCCGATGCAGGCGCTGCAGGCAGCGACGGTGACGAGCGCCGACCTGATCGAGCGCACCCACGACCTCGGTCGGCTCGCCCCGGGCTATCTGGCCGACATCATCGCCGTGCCCGGCGACCCCTCCGAGGACATCAAGGTGACCAAGGACGTGCGCTTCGTGATGAAGGATGGGCAGATCTACAAGGGCGCGTGAAAGCTTCGGCCAGAACGCGCCCGAACGTCGTGACCACACCCGATGGGAGGATCCATGGCTGAGAAGGACTCGCTCGACGCGGCGCGCACCATGCGTCGCGCGGTACTCGGCGACGCCTACGTCGATCGGTACGCTGACGACCCCAACCCCGCCACGGTTGAATTCCAGCAGTACCTCACTTCGATGGCCTGGGGCGTGTGGACCCGCGGCGGCCCGTTGACCACGCGAGACCGGAGCCTCGTGGTGCTCGCCATGACCGCCGCTCTGGGGCGGATGGAGGAGTTCGCCCTGCACGTCGACGCCAGTGGCCGCGCCGGGGTGCGACCCGAGGAGCTCGACGAGCTGCTGTTCCAGATCGCGGCGTACTGCGGGGCGCCGGCGGGGGTCTCGGCCAACCGGACCGTGCAGGAGGTGCGCGCCCGGCGGGTCGAGACGTGACGGTGCGCCAGGTCGGCCTCGTCGGCCTGGGCCACATGGGCAGCGTCCTGGCGGCGAACCTCGTCGGGTCCGCGTTCGAGGTCGTGACCCATGACCTCGCCGGCCCGGGCAACAGCCCGCCCGGCGCGGTGTTCGTGACCACGATCGAGGAGCTCGCCCGCCGCGCCGACATCGTCGTGTGCAGCCTGCCCGATGGACGGGCGTCGGAGCAGGTGGCGCGCGCCATCGTGGTGACTGAAGGCCGATCCACCAGGTCCGTCGTGGACACGTCGACCATCGGCGTGGCAGCCGCCCGCAACATCGACGAGCTTCTCTCGGCGGCGGGGATCGGCTACGTCGACGCCCCCGTGTCGGGTGGTGTCGCTGGCGCCCGGGCCCGCACGCTCTCGGTCATGTACGCCGGGCCTGCGACCGTCTGCGAGGAGGTTGCGCCGGTATTGGCCGGCTTGAGCGACCGGCGCCGCCGGGTCGGGGAGGCCGCCGGCCTGGGGCAGGCCCTGAAGCTGGCCAACAACTTCCTCTCGGCGGTGGCGCTCGCGGCCACGAGTGAGGCGGTGGCTTTCGGCGTGGCGGAGGGGCTCGACATGGAGTTGATGCTCGAGGTGCTCAACGCGTCGAGTGGGCAGAGCCAGGCCACGACCGACAAGTTCCCCAACCACGTGCTGACCGGCCGCTACGCGGCCGGGTTCACCAACTCGCTCATGGCGAAGGACCTCCGGCTCTACCTCGAGGCCGCCGACCCCCACGCGCGCACGGCGGGCGTCATCGGTGCCGCCACCGCCTCGGTGTGGCAGCGCTTCGCGCAGGCCGAGCCGGACGCGGACTTCACGCGGATCTACCCGTTTCTCGAGGGCGCCTGACCCTGCGGGCACACTTGGCGTTCGTAGGATGGCCGGCCGTGACGCTCGTCCGCCGTGCCGCAGCGGGGGTCGTCATGGCCCTGGCCGGTCTGGGTGTCTGGCCGGTTTACGGCGCTGCCGCGGCTGCACCGCAAGCGACGGCGCAAGCCTGGTACCGGGGCGTCCTCAGCGACCTGCGCCCACTGCAGTCGACACTCACTGGCGCCCTCACTGCCGCGTCGGGATGGGCGGCCGGGTCGGAGTCGGCGAGCGCGGCCCGCCGTGTGCTCACGCAGGACGTCCCGCACCTCGAGCGGGTGCAGCAGACGCTTGCCAAGCTTTCGCCGCTGCAGGGTCACCTCGCCGCCCGAGACGATTACGTCTCGGGCATCACGCTCTACGCGGAATCGCTGCGCGTCGACGAGGCGGCGACTGAAGTCCCCACCGGTGCATTGCGGGGGCAGCTCCGGGACAGCTCCGAGCGCATCCGCCAACTGGGCGACAACGTGTTCGACCAGGGCACCGCCGAGCTGGCTCCGTTGCTCGGCCCGAACCTCGCGGGGGCGGACGTCGCCGCCGCGGCACGCGTCCCGGACTGGACGGCGGTCGGCCTGGAGCCGGCCCTACCTTTGGAGTCCACCTGGAGCAGCAACCCGGCAGAGGCGTCGGGAACCCAATCCAAAAGATCCTGGGCGGCCGAAGTGGGGTTAGATGGCGCCCCCCCTCAGGGGCGCGTCCACGCCGCGTTGGTCGGACACCCGCGCCAAGCGGACTTGGCGCAGATGGCCTCCGCCCTGAGCGCAGCCGAGGCTTTCGTGACCTCCGCCCCGGCGCCGTCGGGAGACCCGCAGGGATCGAACAGGCTGCGTCTTGGCCTGCTGGTTGACGCCGAGGGCCTCTTGACCGCTGAGGCGAGTGGCCTCTGCCGCGGCGCGCCGGCGCACGTGTTGGCTGCGGCGGCGGCGGGCCTGAGTTCTGTGGGCGGCACCCTGCGGGACGAGAGGTGAGTGACGCTCAATAAGAGCAGGGAACGTGGGTCGTCGTGAAGACGTCGACCAGCCAGTGCCCAGCTTGCAAGACCATCTGGGCCGACCCGGCGAAATCGCCGCGCTGGATGAATGGATCGGGTGTCGACGTGTCGTCGTTGACGAGGTAGAAGTCGTTCTCATCCTGGCAGTCGGCGAAGACGGCCGACCCGGCGCCGGTCATGACGACGCTGACGTGGTCGTCGCGCAAGGTCCCGACGCCGTGCTCCCGCGCGGCCAGGATGGCGGCGGCCTGGCGGACGGTCGCTTGAGCCAGACGGGTCGTGGTGACGGCCGCTAACGGCGCGACGTAGCCTTCGCTCAGGTTGTCGTCGAGGCCGGAGAGATCCACCAGATAGGACTCGTACGCGCTGGCGATTGCTTTCTGCACCGGATCGGTGCTCGCCCCGTCCCGTGCTCCACTCGGCACAGGTGACGGAGTGGTGGTGGGCTTCGCACCGTTGGGCAGCGTGGGGAGAGAGGCCAGCCCCGGTCCCGCCGTCGATGTGCTCGTCGACTCGGCGGCCGGATTCCGTGTCTGGCGTGGCAACGAACCGGCGGCCGTACCACCATTGGGCAGGTGGGCGCGCTCGCCGCACGCCGCGAACAGCAACGGCGCGGCGATCAAGGCGATAGCGAGCGGCGCTCGGACCGCTCGGCGCATGTCACGAACCCTCGAAGAATGCGACGGTGCCGCCGAGCCCCGCGACGGTGGGGCCAAAGGGGGCCAACGAACCTCCGTCTTGCGTGCCGACGAGGTTGAGCCCCTTGGAGAGGTCCGCGATCAACGGGTCGACGACGGGGTTGAGGAGCGTCAAGGCTCGACTCTCGCTGATGGCCTGCTGCAAGTAGTTGCCACCCTTGGTGGCGAGCTGATTGCACTGGCTGTCGAGTTCAGTGACCAGCTTCGAGGAGACCGAGGCACCACCCGTCTGGCTCCCGATGATGGAGACGATGGAGCCTGCATCGCTACACAAGAGCGGCAAGCCGACGGTGTTGCCGAACTCGAACAGCTGCAACAACGGCGTGATGATCGCACCGTTACCCGAATTGCCGGTGTTCCCCGTGGGGGCACTCGACGCACCGGCCGGCGAGAAGGCCACGAAAGAGGTGAGCACGGCCAGCGCTACCGCGGCAATGCTGGTAATGACGATCGGTCGCCTTGATCGGCGGCGCGCCATCCCGCTGAATGTCGTCATGGGACCTTGCTCCTCACTCACGTGATCATTCGTTCAACGAAGTTCGGCTTCTCACCTTGCTTGCCCAGTCGCGACATCACGGACCTTGCCCGCTCAACGACAGTCGCACGGCGAGGTAGCGGATGGCCTGCGACGCCAAGAGCAGGATCAACGCGCCGAGAATCAAGACGAGGTAGATGCTGTCGATTGGCGGTCCGCGTTCGATGAGGAAAGCCGGGCCGCTGGCGAGCGCCCCGGTGGAGCCTCCGGCGGGGCTCGTGGAAGTCGGCTGACTGACCGATCCTGGGGCCGAATTGCCCGTCAGCGTGCCGGTGTTGCCGACCACGGTGGACCCGGCCGACGCGGGCGACCCGCTGTTGCCGGTGTTGCCGCTCACCACGCCACTGTTCCCCGTAGTCGGTTCAACGCCCGGCGTGTTGGTCGTCGACAGGTACACCCGGCCGAGCGTGAGGCTGATCGTGGTCTGGCCCTGCGAGGGGACGTTCTGGCTGAATGTCACTTGCAAGGCGCCCGAGTCGACCGCTTCCAACGTCTTTGCGCTGTTGGGGCTCGACCCGACGCTGCTCGTCCCGTCGGTGTAGTTGTAGGTCACCGGGAGATATGTCAACTTGATCCCGGTCTTGGCCAAGAGTGTGTTGAGCGTCCCGATCAGCTGGGCGTTGATGTCGATCGGGACGCCGATTCCCAGCGCGCTGACGCCCTTGCCGACGAGTCCCGAGGCTTGCCCGAGAAGGGTGACCGTTCCCAGCGTCGCCTGCGACGTGACCTTCGGCTGCTGGTTGGCCTGTTGCGTCATCGACAGCGACGACGACACGTTCCCGACATCGAGGAGTTGTCCAAAATCGAGGATGTCCATTCCGGCCGACGCGGTGAGACTAACGCTGCCATCTGGGTTTGCCGTTGTCTGGGCGGAGGCGAAGAACGTAGAGCTTGGTGAGCCGCTCGACTGCACGCCCAGGTTGACGGTACCCTTCGCGTTGTTGAGCGCCGCCATCGATGCGATCTGATAGCCGGCCTGGCTCTGCGAATTGGTCGGCGTGCTCGGATAACTGGCTGACACGTAGCCGGGGAGAGGCGGCAATGGCGGCAAGTCTCCTGCGCCGATTCCGTTGACGGTACCGGGCAACAAGTCGATGGAAGGGGAGTACGGCGCTCCTGCGTCCGAGATCGACTCGCCCAGTGAGTCGACCGAGGCTGATGCCCCCCACGGGCCCAGCTCGTAGTCCAGGTCTCCGGACAGGGGCAGCGAGGGATCGGTCAGCAGCACGTCGAGAGCATTCGCCTGCGCCGACAGGTTGAACGTGTTGGTGTTGCCCGCCCCGCTGGAGCCGGTGTCACCCGATTGGGCACCCGCACGAGATGTTGCCGCGAGGCCCCCCAAGCCGACGACGAGCACGGCGCCGGCAGTGAGCTCTACAAGGCGTACGCGCCGTGAGCTCCCCGTCCTCCGCACCAGCTCGCCCAGGGTCATGAGGTCAGCGCCCCGAGGTACGAATCCAACACCGTCTGGTCCTCGACCTCGGCCGGCTCGCCGGCGAAGCGAATCCGTCCGCGGTTGAGGATGTAGACGTAGTCGGCCAGTTCGAGTGCGCGCGCCACATACTGCTCCACCACCAAGAGCGAAATGCCCCCCGTGGCCAGCCGTCGCAAGTAGTCGAATATCTCGTCGACCACCTTCGGGGCGAGGCCCATGGAGACCTCGTCGAGCAGCACAGTGGACGGCTCGGCAACGTACGCGCGTGAGAGGGCGAGCATCTGCTGCTCACCCCCCGAAAGGGTCCCCGCCAATTGGCCCCGTCGCTGCTCGAGGCGCGGGAAAACGGCGGCGGCGAGGTCGACGGCACGCCGGTCCACTGGGCGCGGCGCCTGGAGGCGGAGGTTGTCGGCCACGCTCAGGGTCGGGAAGATGCCGCGGCCCTCGGGGACGTGACAGATGCCAGCGCGCGCCAGCTCGTATGGGGAGGCCCCGGTGACGTCCTCGCCGTCGAGGAAGACGCGGCCCGCGCTCGGATGGAGGAGGCCCGACATCACCCTGAGCAACGTCGTCTTGCCGGCGCCGTTCGGACCCAGCAGGGCCACGACCGCGCCATCGGGCACGACGAGGTTCACGTTCTCGAGCACGCTCGCGGTTCCGTAACCGGCGCAGACGTTGTGTAGTTCAAGCACCCGAGGTCACCTCTTCGGCGTTGTCCACCGCGATCGCATCGGAACCGAGATACGCGGCCCTTACGCTCTCGGATGACAGGACATCGGCGCACGGACCCTGGAAGATGAGGTTGCCGAAGTCGAGCACGTAGATGTAGTTGCACACGCCGGCTACCAATGCCATGTCGTGCTCGACGAGCAGGACGCCGACCCCCGTGTCCGCGACGAACCGGCTGACGATCTGGCCGAATCGTTCGGTCTCGAGCACATCGAGACCGGACGAGGGTTCGTCGAGCAGCAGGAAGCGGAAGGGCGTCGCCATGGCCCGAGCCAGCTCGACCAGCCGGCGCTGGCCGGTCGAGAGATCGCCGACTCGCTGACGCGCCAGCGGTTCGATGCCGCAACGCACCATGGCGTGTTTGGCCCGGGTGCCGATGTCGCGGCGCTGGTCCCGGCTACACGCCAGCTGGCTCCACGGGCGCCTGGCGGCCAGGAAGGCCTCGGGCCCGAGGGCGACGTTTTCGGCGGCGGTCATCGAGTCGAAGAGCTCCATGCGCTGGAAGGTCCGGCCGAGGCCATGCGAGGCGCGGCTCGCCGTCGTTTCGCCGTCCAGACAGTGCGGCCCGAGCCGCACCTCACCGGATTGGTAGGGCACGACGCCGGTGCATGCGTTGAAGATCGTGGTCTTCCCCGCGCCGTTCGGCCCGATGAGCCCGGTGACTGCGCCGGCGAGCGCGTGGAGCGACACGCGGTTGACGGCAAGCAAGCCACCGAACTGCACCCTGAGGGCGTCGACCTCGAGGTCGGGCCGTACCTCGATCATGGGCGGGTCGCCTGGCTCGACACACGGACCGAAGGGGGGAGGGCCAGGCGCGCGCGACTGGTGACCGGGCTCCGGCCTTCACGTGCCGAGGTCCGGCGGCCGGCGAAGGAGAGGCGCATGCCGGGAGAAAGTGCCACCGTGAGCGCGCCGAGGCCGAAGAACACGCCTTCGTACTTGGCGAACCATGCGCCGCTGAAGGGCCGGTAGACCTTGACGACTTCGAAAAGGAAGGCGGCGATCACCGGTGACAGGATGGGTTGGCTTCCGCAGATGGCCAGCACCGCGAGGAGCACCACCGAGTTGAAGTAGCCGAAAGGCCCGGTGGGGGTTCCGCCGGCCGACTGCGTGACCCCGGCGATGAGGACGCCGCCCACCGCGGCGATGCCGGCACCGGCGCCGAAGACGTAGAGCCGTGTGAGCCGCGTGTTGGCGCCGTGCGCCTCCAGGGCGAGGGGAGAGTCCGACATACCCCGCAGCAGCCGGCCCAGCCTGCTCCGGCGGAGGCCGATGACGGCGCCGGAGCACAGCACGGCCACGGCAAGGGCGACGAAGTAGTAGGCGCGGTCCGATTGCGCATTGATGCCGAGCAGGTGGGGGCGGGGAATACTGACGAAGTCGGACTGACCGAACATCAGAAACGTCGGGTAGATCAGGTTCTGCAAGAGCAGCCCGAAGCCGAACGTGGCCACGGCGAGGTAGATCCCCGAGAGGCGAAACGACGGGATGGCGGCGAGCGCGCCGGCGGCGACGGCGACCAGAACGGCGACGGCGAGAGCGGCCAACCACGGCATTCCCGCCGCGATGGCATGCCCGAAGGTCGAGGCGCCGATGGCGGCAAAGGCCATCTGGCAAAGGGAGATCTGACCCGACGTCCAAAGGAGTAGTCCGAGGGAGATGAGCACGACGGCAAAGCCGATGCCGGTGGTGTACTGGTTGACGTAAGCCGGCTCGACGATGAACGGGACGGCCACGGCGATGGCGATACCGACCACGGCGCCGGTGGCGGTGACCGGCGCCGGGAACGTAGTGGCCGGCCGCAATTTGCGCACGGCATCGGCGCCCCGGGTGATCAACTTGGCGCGCGGGACGAGCAGCAACGCCGCCACGAGTACGAGGAACGGGACTTGCGTGTAGAGCTCGGCCAGAACCAGGTTGGTCTGTCCAGCCAGCTTGTCGCTCATGACGTTCATCGTGATGCCGATGCCCATCGCGGCGGCGAGGGTGATCGGCAGACTGCTGAAGGCGCCGACCGCGGCGGCCCCGAACGCTGCGATGTACACCAGAAGATAGATGTTGACGTCGATCCCCAGTGCGGGCGCCAGGAGGATGCCCGAGCTCGAGATGAAGCAGGACCCGATGGCCCAGGCGTAGCGGCGCACGACCACCGGGTTGGTTGCCTCCAAGGCCAGCAGCGTCGGTGAGTCCACCACCGCGTGCATGGAGATGCCGAGCCGTGAGCGCTTGAAGAACAAGTAAAGGCCGATGGTGCTCCCGACGGCGAGGGCGAACTCGACCAGTTGGCTTCCGAGGATCGTGACACCGAAGAGATGGGCTCCACTCGTCGGGAGGAAGGAGGTGAACTGAATGGTCGCCTGCCCGTACACGCCCGTGAGCACCGACTCGAGCAGCACGACCAGCGCGATCGTGGCCACGACCTTCATGGCCGCGGGCGCACCCGTCAGCCAGAAAGCGATCCGTTCCAGCAGGAGGGAGCCGATGAGCCCGACCAGGATCACCGAAAAGAGCGCGGCAACGGGCCACGGGAGGCCGATCGTCTCGCGCATCGTGTAGAAGACGTAAGCCGACGCGGCCGCCTGCGCACCGATGGCGAAGTTGAAGATGCCCGAGGTCTTGTACGTGAGGACGAGTCCGATGGCCGCGACCGCGTAGATAGACCCGTCCGCGATCCCCGTCAAGACGTAGGGGCCGACCGAGAACGTTGCGGCGAGGATGAGGCCGATGGCGACCACCGCGACGAGCGCACCCACCTTCAGCAGCGCAGGACGCGCCACCTTTGCTGTGCCGTCGGTATTCTGCGAAGGCAGCAACGAGGGCGAGCTGCTCACGGGCGACACACTCCGCACGGCCGACGCCCCGCGTCCTCGTGCTCTGTGCGCGTCGCCGTCATCCAACCGGCCCGTCCCGCTGCCAGCGCGCAGTCGGGGCGGTGGTAACGCTCCATGCCGGCTCCGGCGAGGAAGACGGCATCTTGCGACGCCGGGCTCGACGAACCGGCGAGTACGACGGGTTCCGCGGGTGCCTGCTCGTTCGAAAGGGCATCGGCGACATCGGGCAGGAGCATCAGGCGGCGTTCGCCGAGCGCGCGGCGGCCGTGGAGCAGCCAAGCGAGGTTGCCGATCCCCGACAGCAGCAGCCCCGCCAGTGCAGCGTCGATCGGGCCGACCTGCTGGCCGAATGTGGCTTCTCCGGCCGCGATGTACCACGACAGGGCCACGACGATGCCCCCCAGGCCAACCGTGATGACCCAGCGGAGCAGGTCCTCAGCGCCCCAGAGCACTGGACGGGCGGGCGCGGCGGAACGCGGCGCGCCGAGGGTCCGGCTTCTCGGCCGGAGCCGCCCACTTGCTACCGCGTCTGCCATCAGTTGACGGCGACCTCATCGGCGTCGGGGTGGCCCTCACGCAGCGCGTCCTCGATACAGTCCAGTTTGCGCCATTCGTCGCGCAGGTCAGCGGAGAGCCAGAGCGTCGCGCCGACGCCGAGCAGGAAGATGCCGCCGATACCGCCGGAGATGATGTAGGGCAACTGACCCGCCGCGTAGGCAGATCCGCTGACACCCACCCAGCCGGCGATGAGCGCGATCGCTCCGGCGACCACGAACGCCCACGCGAGGACGCGGTCCCATTGCAGGCGTAGCCACTTACCGATGTCCATTTACTGGCTCCGTTTCCTTGGTCGTTCTGATCTCGGGAGACCAGCGGTCACGAGGCGCACTGCGTCCCTCCGTTTTGCAGGTCCACGAACTGCCCGTTCTGGATGGACATGAGGAAGTAGCAGGGGGAGGGTGTCGCCGGCGCATTCTGATTGAAGGTCAGCGGCGGCGCGAGGCCGCCCAGGTTGTTGTTCTTGATGCTCCACAGCCCTTGGAGGAATTCCGCCGACGTCGGGGTGGCCGTGAGGTCCTTGGAGGCGGCCACGGCCAGCATGCCCGCCGTCCATTCCGCCGACGTTGTCGCGGAGCCCGCCAACCCCGGGTCATAGGTCTTGACGGCCTGCTGGTAGGTCGCTTGCGCTGGCGTGTAACTGTCGACCCATGGGAAGTCCGTCTGCCCGGCCAACAGCCCGTTGAGGTGGGGATTCGTCGCGAGGTTGGCGGTGATGGCGATGCTGTCGCCGACGAACAGCGGGTTGTAGCCCTGTGCCGCGCAGTTGTTCGCCATCCGGTACAAGCTGTCCCCGTCGCCCGCGAAATAGACGAACGTCGCACCAGCTTGCTTGGCGTCGAGGCATTGGGCGGTGAAGTCGGGCTGGGTGATGCTGATCGAGGACGAGTAGACGGTGTCGACTCCTTCGGCCTGTCCGCCCCCGGACTGGATCAGCGGCTTTGCGCCCTGCGCACAGGTGGGATCTTCAACGCAATAGAGGACGGCCATCTTCGTGAAGCCGCGAGCGGCGGCCGCCTTGATGGTGAAGTCGGTCTGCGGGCAACACAGGTCGCTTCCACCCTGAGGGAACAGCACGGGGCTTTGCCACCACACGTTGCTGCTGGCGTCGCCCCCGATGACCGGGATGTTCTGCTGCTGAAGGTACGAGACACTGGCCTGCGCCGTGAGCGGCATGAGGTTGCCGACGAAGGCGATCACGTGGTCCTGGGTGACCTCTTGCTCGACGTCAGAGACGCTGGTGGAGGGGTCGGCACCGTCGTCTTCGATGTAGACGTGGACGGGGTGGCCGTTGAGGCCCCCGTGCGCGTTGACGTAGGCCTGCCAGACTCCGATTGTCTGCTGGGCCCCCGAGAACACCGCGCCGATCACCCCGCTGTAGGTGCCGACGTTGCCCAGTGCAATGGTCGAGCCGCTGGCGGCACCATCATTACCACCACCAGCGGCCGCACCACCCGAACCGGCCGTCGCCGTGCGCGTCGACGCGCTGGCGGCACCCGCGCCGGCCGAGCCACCGCCGCTCCCCGGAGCACCGCCGGCCAGGGCACCGGTCGAGCAAGGGGCGGTCGTCGTGGTGGTTGTGGAGGAAGTCGACGACGTCGCCGATGATTTCGGCTTCGACTTCGCCGGTTGCGTCGTAGTGGTCGTCGTTGAGGAGCACGGAACGCTGCTGGCTCCAAGAGCCTGCGTCCCGGCACTCCCCGCATCGCTCGCACCGGAGCCAGACCCCGTGCCTTGGACGATCGGCTTGTGGGCAGCCGAAACGATGGCCTGGTCGGAGAGCCTGCTTCCGCAGCCCGCGAAGAGCGCCGCGACGCAGCTCAGCGTCAGGGCGGCGGTCCAGGGCCTTTGAGTGAGGTGACGGAGTCGCCGCGTCCGGCTCCGCCGGTTTTTAGTGGCCTCTTCGCCACGTTGCCGCATCGTCCTCACTTGCCCCCCTGCCAAGGCCCACCCGGGAAGAGAACCTACTTCTCTATGTTGGAAACACCCTTCTCCGACCGACCTTTCGATCCGGTCTGCCGTCTAACCGAGCTCGGTTTTTATGGATCCAGCTGGAAGGACAAGGGCCGACGATGACCGTCGATTCGTTGACGCTCTCAGCCGGCGCGTGCTAAGCACTCGCCCAGCATACGCGCTGTGCACCTGCTCAACGCAAGTGGTGAGTGCAGGAGGGAGCCGCCATGGCGGACTACGAGTCGGTTGACTTCTTTACGGACGAGTCGTTGCTCGAGGACCCCTATCCCTACTTCGACCACCTGCGTGCCCAGTGCCCCATCCTCACGACGTCCCCCTACGGGGTGGTCGCGGTCTCCGGTTACGAAGAGGCGTCAGAGATCTACCTCAACAACGAGGACTTCTCCTCGTGCAACTCGGTCATCGGGCCCTTTGCGACCTTCCCCGTCGCGCTCGAGGGCGACGACGTCAGCAAGATCATCGACAACAACCGCGAGGCGCTGCCGATGTACGAGCACATGGTCACGATGGACCCGCCGGAGCACACGCAAGAGCGGTCACTGATCATGCGCTTGCTGACACCGAAGCGTCTCAAGGAGAACGAGGCCTTCATGTGGCGCCTCGCCGACCGCCAGATCGACGAGTTCGTCGGCGCCGGCCGCTGCGAGTTCATCAGCGCGTACTCACAGCCCTTCGCGATGCTCGTCGTGGCGGACGTCCTCGGCGTACCCGAATCAGACCACGAACGATTCCGTCAGGGATTCGGCCTGGGGATGACCCCGGGCAAAGTCGGCGACGACGGGAAGGGCATGGCGAGCAACGCCCTCGGCTGGTGCGACGAATGGTTCACGCAGTACATCGAGGACCGCCGGAAGAACCCGCGCGACGACGTGTTGACCAGCCTCGCGCTGGCCACGTATCCCGACGGCTCGACGCCTGACGTCACCAACGTCGTGCGGACGGCGACGTTCCTCTTCGCCGCCGGCCAGGAGACGACGGCCCGGTTGCTCGCCGTCGGTCTGAAGTATCTGGCCGAGTACCCCGAGCTCCAGGACGAGCTGCGGGCACACAAAGAACGAATCCCGGGCTTCATCGAGGAAGCGTTGCGCATCGAGAGCCCGGTGAAGGCCGACTTCCGCCTGGCCCGCCGCCACGTCAACGTCGCCGGCGTCGACATCGCGCCCGGCACGCCGGTGATGCTTCTGAACGGTGCGGCCAACCGTGACCCCCGGCTGTTCGAATGTCCCGACGAGTTCCGGGTCGACCGACCCAACGCCAAGGTGCACATCGCCTTCGGGAGAGGGGTCCATGCCTGTCCGGGTGGCCCCTTGGCGCGGGCCGAAGGTCGGGTGAGCATCGAGCGGATCCTCGACCGCATGCACAACATCCGGCTTGCCGAGGAGCATCACGGACCGCCTACGAAGCGTCATTTCGAATATGAGCCGACCTGGGTGTTGCGCGGCCTCCACAAGCTCTTCCTCGAGTTCACGCCGACCGAGGCGTCCCAGTGACCCCCCGGGTGGCGGTGGTCACGGGCGCCGCATCGGGGATCGGCGAGGGCGTCGCCCGCCGTCTCGCCGCCGACGGACACGCCGTCGCGCTCCTCGACTTCGATGGCGACCGCGTCGGTCGGGTCGCCGCCGATCTGGTTGGCCAAGGCCACACCGCGGTCGCCCACCAGGCCGATGTCGCCGACCGGGACGCGCTGGGCCGGGTGTACGGATCGGTTCGTGATGGGCTCGGAGCGGTGACCGTCGTGGTCACCAGCGCGGGTGTCGAGGCCTTCGATCCGATCGCCGAGATCTCGGCCGAGAAGTGGGACCGCATTCTGGCCGTGAATCTGACCGGAACCTTCACCTGCCTGCAGCTGGCCGTGCCCGACATGATCGCCGCGGGGTGGGGGCGCATCGTCACCATCTCTTCTTCCAGCGCCCAGTCCGGCGCACCCAACATGGCGCACTATGTCGCCTCGAAGGGCGGCGTCATCGGGCTCACGAAGGCCTTCGCCCGCGAGCTGGCCCATCACGGCATCACGGCGAACACCATTCCCCCGACCATCGTGGATACACCGATGGCACGCAAGGGCGAGGCTGAAGGAAATGTCCCGAGCGTCGAAGTGATGAGCAAGATGATCCCGCTCGGACGAGCCGGCACTCCAGAGGACATTGCGAGCGCCTGTTCATATCTATGCTCGGACGAGGGGGGCTATATCACCGGACAGATCATCGGAGTCAACGGAGGCATGTACATCTGAGGGATAACCTGTGAGCACGACGGCCCGCCGGATCGGCGCCGAGACCTCGAAGTCGCGTGGCGTCCTGCTCGACGCCGCCGAGAAGCTCATGCTCGAGGAGGGGTACGCAGCTGTGACCTCGCGGCGCCTGGCGGCGCGCGCCGGTCTGAAGCCTCAGCTCGTGCACTACTACTTCCGCACCATGGACGACCTCTTCCTGGCGCTCTTCCGTCGCCGGGCCGATCAGGGTCTGGAGCGCCAAGCCCGGGCCCTGATGTCAGAGCAGCCGTTGTGGTCACTGTGGGACCTGAGCCGCGACCTGCGGGGGACCGCGCTGACCATGGAGTTCACGGCGTTGGCCAACCATCGCAAGGCCATAAAGGCCGAGCTCCTGGCCTCGGCCGAGCGCTACCGCGCCGGGCTGCTGGAAGGGTTTCGTTCTGTGCTGGCGCGCTACGACATCGACCAGACCGAGTATCCACCCATGGTATGCGCGGTCCTAATGACCAGCATCTCGACCTTCCTCGTCATTGAGCAGGCCATGCTGGGCATGTCCACCGGGCACGAAGAGACGGTCGCCTTCGTCGAAGACCTCATCCGCCGCGTCGAAGGGGACCGCCGCGACGGGGCGGGGGACGTAGCATCGGTCCTCCCGATCAACCCGGAGGAGAGGCAGCGTTGATGCGAGTCGTCGTCGATTTCGAGCAGTGTGAGAGCAACGCGCTCTGCATGGGCATCCTCCCCGAGGTCTTCGAGGTGCGCGAGGACGATCTTCTCTACGTACTCAACGACAACCCGCCTGAGGAGCTGCGCGACAAGCTCATGGAAGCCGTGCGGGCCTGCCCGAAGAACGCCATCTCCATCGAAGACTGAGCAGCCCGATCCTCGGCGGGCGCAAACCCGCCAAGGGCCGGGACCGGATCAGGACTGGACCGTCGTCGTCCCCGGGATGTCCTTGCCGCAGCTCGGCGTGCTCGATGCCGCCACGAAACCGTTCGTCTTGGCCTGCATGTACCAGCCGCAGCTCTGGGACAGGTCATGCCCGAAGATGGTGGAGTAGTTGATCGTCGAGGCAAGGATTCCGTTGCCGTTGTAGCTCTTGAGGTTGCGGAGCGCCGTGATGACCCCGGCCTGGGTCGGGTTCTTGCCGGCCAGCTGGATGCCCTTGATCATGAGGTCGGCGCCGAGCCACGACTCGTACTGGCTGAAGTTCGGGAAGTCGCTGCTCTTGAAGTGCTCGTACTTTTCGAGAGCGGCCTGCATCTGCTGCGTGCCGGCGTTGGGCAGCTGGAACGGGCGGAAGGTCGTGTCGAAGTAGCCGCCCTGCACCGGGCCCCAGGACGTCGACTTGACCAGGCTCGGCTCGAAGCCGGTCGGGAAGACCATGACCTTCGGCTTCACGCCGGCCTGCTTGAGCGCCGTGGCTAGGGCGAAGTTCGAGTTGTCGTCGAGCCCCGCGTAGAAGGCATTGCACCCCTTTTGCTTGGCGGTGAGTGCGACCGTGGTCATCGCCACCGAACCGAACGGGATCGAGGTGTCCAGCTGCCCGACCTTGCCGCCGGCGCGCTCAAAGGAGTCGACCGTGCCGACGGCCGAGCGCGACGACGAGGGCGAGATGCCATAGCCGTACGAGCAGACGACGGTCCCGCCGTGCTGCTTCATGAACGTCCCGATGCCGGAATTGACGGGGTACTTGGGATCCACGCTGCCGGCATCGGCCGCAAACATGTTCGTGTAGGGCTGCGTGCCCCACTCGGGGCCGTCGAAGAACCCGCCTGTGACCGGCACGCCCTTTTGCTGCGGGTACTGGGCCGCCAAGAAGAAGAGCGGGCTTGTCGACACGATGCCGAAGGCCCCCTTGGAAAGGGCGCTCTGCACCGCCGTCGCGATCGCGGTCGGGCTGGTCTGATCGTCGAGGACCAGGCCGACGAGCTTGTGGCCGTTGACGCCGCCCTCGGCGTTCTGCAGCGCGATGCGCGCCTTGAAGCCGAC
>DASZLL010000079.1:0-11749 GCA_035552395.1 Acidimicrobiales bacterium | reverse complement strand
CCCGGGCGAACGGAGCCGGCCATCTTGGCGACGACCACGGCGGGGTCGAACACGTGGAGGAGCAGGAAGCGGCAGAAGGCGAGGTCGACCTCCTCGGGCAGCAACAGGTCCTCGCCGGCCTGGGTCAGGGCAATGACTTGGGCGTGGGCCGCCGCCGCCCGGGCCACCTCGTCGCGCGTCGCGGGGTCGCTGTCCACCGCGTAGACGCGACCGTCGCGCCCCACCATCTCGGCCAAGGCGACCGACACGTCACCGCCGCCCGCGCCGACGTCGACGCAGCGCCAGCCGGCGCCGAGCCCGAGCCGGTCCAGCGCGGTGGCCAGCGGCCGGCGGTACACGTCGTCGCGTAACCCGATGAGCTCGCTCACCGCTGGGACCGCCCCACAGCCCGCGACGGCGTCATGGACCAGCACTCTAGGAGTCGGGACCGACCGGGCGGCCCGCGACCGCCCGTGGTCCCGTCCGGCCATCGGGCGGCAACGGCCCGGACCGGTAACCTCCTCCCCCGTGAAGGTAACGATGTTGCTCTGCGACGCAGCCCAAGTTTCGGACGGCAAGCTCTACATCCTCGGCGGCGGATGGAGCATGACGGGGCCGGACCCCGTGCCCTCGGCCGTCGCGCTGAAGATCGACGTGGACTGGCACGAAGCCGAGACTTCGCACCACTGGGAGCTCTTCTTGGAGGACGCAGACGGCCGTCCGGTCCTCATGGAGACGGCCGAAGGGACCCAACCGGTCGAGGTGCGCGGCGAGTTCACGGTGAGCCAACCGCAGGGGATCCCCGAAGGTTCGCCGATCGACGTCGCGCTCGCCGTGAACCTGGGGCCGATCCCGCTGGCACCCGGCACCCGGTTCGCCTGGCGCCTCACCATCGACGGCGACTCGCTGCCGGGCGCATCCCTCGGCTTCACCACGCGGCCGCGTCAGCCGCAGGCCGACGAGTGACCGTCTATGACCGGCCGTTCGGCCGCTACCTCGAGGACTTCGTCCCGGGGGACATCTACCGGCACTGGCCGGGCAAGACGATCACCGAATACGACGACCATCTGTTTTGCATGATCACCATGAACCACCACCCGCTCCACACCAACGCGTGGTTCGCAGAGCACGAGACGGTGCAGGGCAAGAACGTCGTCGTGGGTAACCTCGTCTATTCGCTCGCGCTGGGCATGAGCGTCCCCGACGTGAGCGGCTCGTGCATCGCCAACCTCGAGGTCGAGTCGCTGCTGCACCGTTCCCCCACGTTCCACGGCGACACCATTTATGCCGAGACGAGGGTGCTCGAGGCGACGCCGTCCAGGTCGAAGGACGACCGCGGCATCGTGACGGTGGAGACGAAGGCCTTCAACCAGCGCGGCGAAGAGGTCTGTTACTTCCGCCGGAAGCTCATGGTCTGGAAGACGGCGCACGCGCCGGCCCGCCAGTTCCCCTACGGCGACGACGTCTGGGACTGAGATAGCAGCGCTTGCACCCGACCGGGCGCGTCGTTTCCGCCGGCGCGTGCTCGAATGGGGGCCGCAGCACCGGCGCGACCTTCCCTGGCGCCGCACCCGCGACCCCTGGCGGATCCTTGTCTCGGAGGTCATGCTCCAGCAGACTCAGGTGGACCGGGTCGTCCCGCACTACGAGCGGTTCGTCAAGGCCTTTCCCACGCCCACCGCGTGCGCCTCCGCCGGTTCGGCCGAGGTGGTGCGGCGCTGGTCGGGGCTCGGCTACAACCGACGCGGGCTCAACCTGCACCGGGCGGCGTCCGACATCGTCGAGTGCCACGGCGGCTTGGTGCCGGGTGACGAGGCAGCATTGCGGGCCCTCCCCGGCGTCGGTCCCTATACGGCGCGGGCGGTGCGTTCGTTCGGCTTCGGCCACGACGTGGCGGCCGTCGACACCAACGGCGTGCGGGTGCTCGCCCGCGCTGTCGCCGGGGCGCGCCTGACCGGCCCGGCCGCCTTCGCGCTGGGAGATCGCCTCGTGCCCCGCGGCGGTTCGTGGGAGTTCAACCAGACGATGTTCGACCTCGGTGCGACGGTGTGCACGGCCGCCCGCCCCGACTGTGCGCGCTGCCCGCTGCAGCGGCAGTGCGCCTGGCGGCGCCTGGGCGGTGACGACCCGTGGCGGGCCAGCCCAGCGGCGCGCCGCCAGAGTGCCTTCGCCGGATCCGATCGGCAGGGACGGGGACGCCTGCTCGAGACGCTGCGCGGCGGCGCCGTCGAGGCCTGTGCGATCGCCGGCGCGTGCGGGTGGCCCGATGACGTGGCCCGGGCCGACCGCATCGCAGCGGCGCTGGTGGAAGAGGGCTTCGCTCGTTGGATCGGCGGCGCCGGACAGGCGCTGCGGCTGCGCTGAACCTTCAGGACTTCGCGAGGAAGTCCATGATGCGCCGGTTCACGACGTCGGGCTGCTCCACATGCAGGAAATGACCCGTGCCGTCCACGATCTCCATCTCGGACCCCTCCGCCAGGAAGTCCAGCGGCGAGCCGATCGAGGAGAGCAGCATGCAGCCATCGTCGCGGCCGTGGAGGTAGAGCGTCGGCTTCGGCGTCGGCATGAGCGCCGCCGCTTGCTCGTCGGCCAGCTCGGGAACCTGCAGCGTCGGGTCGAACATGGCGCGGTAGTAGCTGATGGCGGCGACGATGTGTTCGGGGTCACCGATCGACTCCTTCACCTTGGCGACGTCCCAGGCCCCGTCGTAACCCGGTGACCAGTCCTGCCACAGATGGTCGATAAAGGAGTAATCCTCGAGGGGCAGCGCGCTCTCGGCCATCGCGGAGAGGAAGAAGAACATGTACCAGCTGCTCTGGAGCTGCGCGTAGCTGAGCAGGTTCATGCCGATCGAAAGCGTCGGGGGGACGGCGGCGGTGACGGCGCGGCGCCACCGGTCGGGCTGATGGGCCACCGCCCCGTACGTGGCAAGCGCGCCCCAGTCGTGCCCGATGAGGACGGCATCGGACGTGCCCCCGAGCGACTCGTGCAGCGCGTTGGCGTCGCGTGTGAGGGCACCGATCTGGTAGTGACCATCGGGTGGCACGGGGGAGGGGGCGTAGCCGCGCAGGAACGGCGCCACCGCCCGAAACCCCGCCGCGGCGAGCTGGGGCAGGAGGTAGCGCCAGGTGTGCGCCGTGTCGGGAAAGCCGTGCAGGCAGAGGGCGAGCGGCCCGTCCGGCGGGCCGTCGGTAAGGCAGGCAAACTCCAGCCCATTGGCGGTGATCATCTCCTGTTGTCCCATGGCGACAGAACGTATCGCCCCGCTGCGGGGTATGGTCAGGCTGGTGAACGTCACGTTCTACGGCGTGCGGGGGTCGTGCCCGTGCTCGGGGGATCGCTACCGACGGTATGGGGGGAACACCTCGTGCCTCGTGATCGATATCGAGGGCGACGAGCCGCTCATCGTCGACTTGGGTACTGGTTTGCGCGCCCTCGGCGACACTCTGGAGAGGGAGGTGCGGGCGCTCGGCACGCCATTGCACGCGACCGCGTTGCTGACCCATCTCCATTTCGACCACATCTTGGGCATCCCCTTCTTCGCCCCGTTGCACGATCCGGGTGCCCGCCTCACGGTGTACGGGCCTTCCCAGCCCAAGGGCACGCTCAAGGACGCGCTCCACGCGGCCGTGCAGCCGCCGGTGTTCCCGATCCACATGGAGCAGTTCCGCGGCGAGCTCATCACGGTCGACGTCGGCGCCGAAGACTTCTCCATCGGCTCGGCCAAGGTCATGGCGCGGCCCATCCCCCACGCGGGGGTGACGCTCGGTTTCCGCATCGAGGCAGAGGGCCGTTCGGTCGCGTACATGTCCGACCACCAGGCGCCGCTCGACCGCCGGGCCATACCCGACGCCGTGCTCGAGCTCTGCCAAGACGTGGATCTGCTGATCCACGACGGCCAGTACACCGACGACGAGTTCTCGGCCAAGTCCGATTGGGGGCATTCGACGGCGGCGTATGCCGTGCACGTGGCCGCCGAGACGGGTGTGAAGCGGTTGCTGTTGTCGCACCACGACCCCTCGCACACCGACCGCGAGCTGGACCGGCTCTTGACCCAGGCGCGGCGGCTGCCCGAGGCGAAGAACATCGAGGACGTGTCCTCGGCCCACGAGTCACAGTCGATCGACCTCGGCAAGGCATAGGTCGTCCGTGTCGGGCCTGGACCAGGCCCGGTTCCGTGAAGTGCTCGGTCACTTCGCCTCCGGGATCACGGTCGTCACCGCGCTCGAGGAGGGCGAGCCCGTCGGCTTCACGTGCCAGTCGTTCGCCGCGCTCTCGCTCGACCCGCCGATGGTGATCCTCGCCCCGGCGCGGAGCTCGACCAGTTGGCCGCGTATCCGCGATGCAGGGGCGTTCTGCGTCAACATTCTCGAGGAGCACCAAGAGGCGCTCTGCCGCACGTTCGCCGTCTCGGGCGGCGACAAGTTCGACGGCGTCGGCTGGTCTCCGGGTGTCACGGGATCCCCCGTGCTCAAGGGTTCGCTCGCCGTGGTGGAGTGCCGGCTGGGTGACGTCTTCGACGGCGGCGACCACGAGTTGGTCACCGGCCACGTGGTGGCCATGGAGGTCGGCGAGGGCAGCCCGTTGCTGTTCTACCGTTCGGGCTTCGGCCGTTTCGCTCCCTGAGAGGACAGCGGGCTACCGTTCCGTCGATGCCAGAAATCATCCCCTCTTCCGTGATCGACGACGTCGTGCTCGTCCGTCCCGATGTGCACGGCGACCAGCGCGGACGCTTCGTCGAGACCTACCGCCGCAGTTGGTTTCCCTCGGGCCGCGAGATGGTCCAGGGCAACCGTTCCGAGAAGCAGGCCGGCGCGCTGGTCGGGTTGCACTTTCACCGCTACCAGGCGGACTACTGGTACCTGCTCCGCGGCAAGATCCGGGTCGTGCTCCACGACCTGCGCGTCGGTTCGTCCACGGACGGCAAGACCGAGATCATCGACCTCGATGGGGACATCGACCAGGGGGTGTACATCCCGCCGGGGGTCGCCCACGGCTTCGCCGCCCACACCGACATCCTTCTCACGTACCTGGTCGACAACTACTACGACCCGGCGGACGAGTTGGGGCTGGCCTGGGACGACCCCGAGGTGGGGGCCGATTGGGGCGTGCGCGATCCGATCCTGTCGGGTCGGGACCAGAGCAACCCGCGTCGGGGCGACATCCCGGACGACGTCCGGCCCCGCCTGGCCAGCTAGAGGGCCGCAGGCAAGAGGGGCCGGGGAGCGCGTGCGGTTCGGCCTCTTCTACGAGCACCAGCTGCCCCGGCCGTGGGAGCCCGGCGCGGAGCACAAGCTCCTGAAGGACGCGCTGGACCAGATCGAGCTGGCCGACCGGCTGGGCTTCGACTACCTCTGGGAGGTCGAACACCACTTCCTCGAGGAGTACTCGCATTCCTCCGCCCCCGAGGTGTTCCTGGCCGCAGCGAGTCAGCGCACCTCGCGCATCCGCATCGGGCACGGCATCGTGCAGCTGCCCTTCGGTTTCAACCACCCGGCGCGCGTTGCCGAGCGCATCGCCACCCTCGACCTCATCTCCGACGGCCGCGTGGAGTTCGGCACGGGCGAGTCGAGTTCCGAAATGGAGCTGGGTGGGTTCGGCGTGGAGCGGGCGCGCAAGCGGGCGGAATGGACGGAAGCGCTCGATGTCGTGACGCGGCTCATGGTCGAAGAGCCCTTCGCCGGCCACGAGGGTCCCGGGTTGTCCATGCCGCCGCGCAACGTCGTGCCGAAACCCTTGCAGAAGCCGCACCCGCCGCTGTGGGTGGCTTGCTCTCGCCGCGACACCATCCACCTGGCGGCGACGAAGGGCATCGGAGCGCTCTCCTTCGCGTTCATCGAGGCCGACGAGGCCCGGTTGTGGGTGGACGATTACTACGCCACCATCGCCTCGAGCGACTGTGTGCCTGGAGGCTTCGCCGTGAACGCCAACGTGGCGTGCGTCCTCCCCTTCATGTGCCACCAGGACGAGGAGACCGCGATCGCACGGGGCCTCGACGGCGGGCACTTCTTCGGGTACTCGCTGGCCCACTACTACGCCTTCGGCCGGCATCGCCTGGGTGAGACGAACGTTTGGGAGGAGTTCGAGCGCAACCGTTCGGCCTTCGGCTTCGACCGCCGGGTGGCCGCCCAGCGCGGCCAGGTGCTCGGGGCGAAGTTGCTCGAGGAGGGACTCGGGGCGCTGCGCGGCGCGATCGGGACCCCCGACCAGGTGCGTGCATTGATCCGCCGCTACGAGGGGGTGGGGGTGGATCAGCTCATCTTCGTGAGCCAGGCGGGGCGCAACCGGCACGAAGACATCTGCGAGTCGATGGAGCTCTTCGCCCGAGAAGTGCTGCCCGAGTTCGCGGAGCGGGCCGATGAAGGCGAGGCGGCAAAGGAGGACCGACTGGCTGCGGCGAAGGCGGCCGCGCTGGCCCGCCGCCCTCCGCCACGCACGCTGGCCGAGCCCTTCGAGGTGCCCGCCGTTCCCGCGCCGTAGGCCCGGCCCGGTCCGGCCGCCGCCAACAAGCCCGCGGTCCGGCTCACCCCGCCGATCCTGTTGAATATGGGGTGGTGCTGATCGGTGGGATCTTGGCTGCCCTGGTCGTCGTGGGCCTGGTCGCGGCCGCAGTCATGCGGCGCCGCGCGCAGGACGACGTGCACTCGGTCGAGCACTATCACCAGCGGCTGCACACCCTCGAGGAGATCAGCTCGCATCCCACCGCCGCCGGTGCCGGTGCGGAGGACAACGGCCATGACGACGCGGCGTACCCGGCGCGCGCCTTCAGGGTGGCGGGCTCGTCCACCGTGCGCCTGACCGATCCCGGCCACACGATCGTCCCGCCGGTCCCCCCTCCGCCGGTGCCGAACCCGTCCGAGCCGGTGCAGTTCGACGACTCGCCGGCTGACGCGCCGAAGCCGAACTTCCTGATCGGGTCCGACGACCGGGCGATGCACTCCATCGACCACCGGCCGCGCCGCCTCGGCGGCCCACTTGCGGCCGTCGCAGCCGTGTTGGTCCTGATCGTGGTGCTCATCGTCACGGGGCTGCACTCGAACACACCGCCCAAGCACCCGAAGTCGTCCGGTACCGCCACGACGGTCACCACGACACGGGCGCGTTCGCACCCGCGCTCGGGCGCCGGCGCGACGGGTCACCCGAAGACGACGACGACGACCGCGACGCCGCCCGCCGTGTCCGCGCCGACCGCGACCTCGCAGAACGGCGCGACGTATCAGGTGGCGGATGCCAGCTACTCGCTCGCGCTGTCGGCGAAGACGGGGGAGTGCTGGATCTCCGCGACCGACGTCGACAACGGCATGGTGCTGTTCACCGGGGTCCTCACCTCCGGCCAGTCGCACACCGTCACCGCGAGCGGGCCCGTCACTGTCGTCGCCGGGGCGCCGGCGGCTTTTGCCGCAACGATCAACGGGGTCTCCGTCCAGCTGCCCTTCGGGTTCCAGGCGCCCTTTACGTTGAAGTTCGAGACGCCGGGAACGGGGAGCGCCAGCGGGAACACCGCGGCCGGCACGGGCTCGACGACGACGACGACCACGTCGAACAGCGGAACGGGGTAGCTCAGGCCCCTTCGCGCAGGTCGAGGGCGTCGAGGAGGAAGGCCAGCACGAGTGCCTCTTCCTTCCAGGCGTCGTAGCGCCCCGAGGGCCCCCCGTGGCCCGCCCCCAGCTCTGTGCGCAGGAAGATCCTGGTGGCGGGGCTCTCGGCGCGGAGCTTCGCCACCCACTTCGCCGGCTCCCAGTAGGAGACCCGAGGGTCGGTGAGGCCCGCCGTGACGAAGAGGTCGGGGTAGGTGCGGTCGCTCCCGTCAGGGTTGGAGCGGCTCACGTTGTCGTAGGGCGAGTAGCCCAGCATGCGCCGGTAGGCGGATTCGTCGGCCAGGGGGTTGCCCCACTCCTCCCATTCGCCCACCGTGAGTGGCAGCTCGTCGTCGAGCATGGTGGTGACGCAGTCGACGAAGGGAACCTGCGCCACGAGCGCGCGGAACAGTTCGGGCGCCTCGTTGGCCACGGCGCCGATGAGGAGGCCGCCGGCCGAGCCGCCTCGACCGGCGAGCGCGTCGGACCGCGCGACGCCCCGCTCGACCAGATGGCGTCCGCAGGCGATGAAATCGGAGAAGGTGTTGGCCTTGTGTTCCATGCGGCCGTCCTCGTACCACGCCCGGCCCATCTCGCCGCCGCCCCGCACGTGGGCGATGGCGAAGACCGCGCCGCGATCGAGGAGCGAGAGTCGGTGGTGCGAGAAGGACGGGTCGATGGACATCTCGTAGGCGCCGTAGCCGTAGAGAACACACGGGGCCGGGAGCGCCAAGCCCTGGCGGTGCACCACCGAGATCGGGACCCGCGTTCCGTCCGGCGCGACGGCCCATTCGCGGTAGGTCTGGTAGCGGTCGGGGTCGAAGTCGCCCAGGACGGGTTCCTGCTTCAGCAGCGTCTCGTCGCCGCCATCGAGGGCGATCTGCAGAACGCTCGACGGCGTCACCATCGTCGTGCGCCCGATGCGCAGCACCGGCGAGTCGGGCTCGGGGTTGGCGCCAAGCCAGGTGGTGGACGGACTGGCGGGGGAGGGTACGACCCAGCCGGTGGCCAGCGGGTCTTCGCCGAACGGCCCGGGCGGGCTGGCTCCGGCGGCGGCGCCGGCAGCCGCGGCCAGGGGCAGGACGCGGACCCGCGTCTCGGCCTCGGCGCGCTCGCTCAACACGAGCACGGTGGCGAACGCGTCGACGTCCTCGACGCGCACGCCCGGGCGGTGCGGGACCACCTCGTGCCATGCGCTGTCCGCACCCGACCCGAGCTGCATGTCCGGCGCGGCCAGGACGCGGAAGTCGAGGGCGTCCTCGTTGGTGAGCGCGACGAACCAACCTTCGCCACCGGCCGCCGGGGTCAGGTGGTCCACCGCGTACTCGACCCCTTCGCGGCGGGCCTTGACCACGGCCGGCACGGCGAGCGGCTCGCTCGAGGCGATGGCGCGCCACTCGCTCGTGTTGGTGCTGTGCAGCCCGACGAGCACGAAGGCGGTGTCACGCGTCGATCCCGTCCCGAGCGAGAACCGCCGGTCCGTCTCCTCGTAGACCAGCTCGTCGCCCGCCGGATCGGTGCCGAGACGATGGCGCCACAGCTGGTGGGGACGTTGGGCCTCGTCCATCCGCACGTAAAAGACGAAATCGGCGCCGGCGGACCAGGCGAGCCCGTAGCCGGTCTCGGGCACCATCTCGGGGGCGGCGTCGGGGGAGGTCTCGGGGTCGAGCGGCAAGAAGCGCAGCTCGTACTTCTCGTCGCCCGCCCGGTCCGTCGAGTAGGCGAGCCAGCGATGGTCGTGGCTCACGGCCGCGCCGCCGAGGGCGAAGTACTCGGAGCCCTCGGCCAGCACGTTCTCGTCGAGTAGGACCTGCTCCTCGTCGCCGGGCTCCCCGGCCGGCGGGAGCTCGCCCCGACGACGGGCTGGCCGGCGGCAGTGGATGCCGTAGCTCTTCCCCTCCTCGGTGCGCGCGTAGTACCACCACGGTCCCCGCCGCGACGGGACCGACATGTCGGTCTCCTTGATGCGTGCCTTCATCTCCTCGAACAGGCCCTCGCGAAAGCCGGCCAGGGGCGCCGTCTCGGTATCGGTATACGCGTTCTCGGCCTCCAGGTAGGCCAGGACCTCGGGGTCCTCGCGTTCGCGCAGCCAGAACCAGGGGTCCTCACGATCGTCACCGTGGGCGCTGATCACGTGGGTGCGGCGGGGGGCGACGGGGGGAATGGCCATAATCAAAGGAGCCTGCCACGGCTGGCGACACGGCTGTGGCGGCGCCGATGTGGACGTTTCGGCTGGCCGGGGTAGTTGTTACTATCTACATAGGGGAAATCCCCCTCCCCGACCCGAGGAGCCATATGGCGACAACGGATCTCGACCTCGGTCGCTACCAACTCGGATGGAGCGATACCGAGGACTACGTCTTCAAGCCCAAGAAGGGCCTGAACGAGTCCATCGTGCGCGAGATGTCGGAAATGAAGAACGAGCCCGAGTGGATGCGCACCTTCCGCCTGCGCGCCCTCAAGAACTTCGAGCGCAAGCCGATGGCGCCGTGGTTCGCCACGCAGATGCCCAAGCTCGACTTCGACGACATCTACTACTACATCAAGCCCACCGGTGGACAGGTCGACAAGTGGGAGGACCTCCCCGACGCCATCAAAAACACCTACGAGAAGCTCGGGATCCCCGAAGCGGAGCGCAAGTACCTCTCGGGTGTGACTGCGCAGTACGAATGTCTTGTCGGAAGCACGCGCGTATGGACGACGCGGGGCATGCGCTCCATCAAGGAGCTCGGAGCCGGCGACGAAGTGTTCGCGCTCAACCCCGAGACCAAGTCGCTGGAAGTGGCGACCATCGTCGCAGGCGGCAAGTCCGGCGAGAAGGAGATCTACGAGATCACCGCCCGTGGCCGCACAATTGGTGCCTCGGGCAACCATCCCTTCCTGGTGCTGAAGGATGAGCGTGTAGCTGGGGCGCGGCGAGCCCGCTACGCGCCACGTTGGGTAGCGGCGGAGGACCTCGTCGAGGGCGACCTCGTCGCCATCGCGACCGACGTGCCTGAGTTCGGGCACAACGCCGCAATGATCCTGCCCCAAGACGACCGGGGCGCCTTCTACCCCCGGGTCACTAGCGACGACATGTGCTGGTTCCTTGGCCTCTACCTCGGCGACGGCTATCTCAAGCATTCCGACGGGTACACCACCGTCGGCATCGCGATCGACAAGGCCGACGAGGAACTCGTCGCCGAGATTCGCGACGTCGCGAAGCGCCTCTTCGGGCTGGATTTCTTGCTGAGCAAGGACGGCTACCGCCTGCAGGCGCGCGGGACCGCCGCGCTGGCCGAATATCTCCAGCTGAACGGCCTCGGTGGCACCTCGCACACCAAGCAGGTGCCCGACTGGGTCTTCGGACTGCCGATGTCGCAGCGCCTCTCCTTCGTGGCGGGCCTCCTCGACGCTGACGGTTATGTCCGCAGCCACGCCACGTCCAAGGACCCCGTCTTCACCAGCGCCAACGCCGAGCTCCTCGGGGGCATCAAGGAGCTGCTTGCGCTCTCGGGCGTCTGGAGCAGCAGCGTGATCCCGGTCACCAACCGGCACCCGCTCGACCGTGACCGCCTGTTGCAGGCCTATCACCTTCACTTGTCGGGGCACTTCGACCGCATCCCCGCCCGATCGCCCCGCCGGCGCGACCGCCTGGGGCGTCGTTCCTCCGTCCACACGTACCGGACCGCGCGCAACACTGTGTTCCACGCTCACACGAGCGAGATGCTGGGCTTTGCCCGGATTGAGAAGATCGACCGGGTCGGCGTCGAGTCCGTCTATGACATCGAGGTTGAGGGGCACCACAATTTTGTGGCCGAGGGCTTCGTCGTCCACAACTCCGAAGTCGTCTTCCACCGCAACCGCGAGGACCTCGAGGAGCAGGGCATCCTCTTCACCGACATGGACACAGCGGTGCGCGAGTACCCCGAGATCGTCCAGAAGTGGTTCGGCAAGATCATCCCGCCGAACGACAACAAGTTCGCCGCGCTCAACTCGGCGGTGTGGTCGGGCGGCTCGTTCATCTACGTGCCGCCGGGCGTCAAGGTGGAAATGCCGCTGCAGGCCTACTTCCGGATCAACGCGGAGAACATGGGCCAGTTCGAGCGGACGCTCATCATCGCCGACGAGGGCTCGCAGGTGCACTACATCGAGGGCTGCTCCGCCCCGGTGTACTCGACCGACTCGCTGCACTCGGCGGTGGTCGAGCTGGT
>DASZLL010000078.1:0-26099 GCA_035552395.1 Acidimicrobiales bacterium | reverse complement strand
CTCGGCAACCGCCTTGTCGGCGTACTCCACGGCTGCCTCACCCACCATGTCGCCTACGACGAAATGATTGCTTGGGCTCACCGCCCGGAGAACGAACTCGCCGTCGCTGCTTGACATTTGGAGCCGTGGGATGTCTAGGTGAGCGGTTGGGGGCCCGCGTGCTGGGTGTGGTGCGGATGCTTGAGCCGCCTGGAGAGCATCTCGTCGTACTCGACTCCCTTGCCCTCGCTCTTCATGCCCGTGATAAGCGGCGAATTGGAGAGGAAGACCGCACCCATGAACATGAGCAGCAGCGAGAGCGCCTCGAGCGGACCGTAGGGGCCCGACGTCCGCAGGCTGTCGCCGTACAGCGCGATACCCAGGCAGATGCTGACGAGCGGGTCGACCAGGACAAGGGTCGATTGCGAGGCGGCGAGCGGGCCGGCGTGGAAGGCGTTTTGGGTGAGGAACAGGCCCATCAGGCCGAAGGCGATGACGCCGTACGTCTGCCAGTGCACGAACAAGGTGACCCAATCGTTGGCGGCGAAGTCGCTGACCGTCTTGATGAGGGCGGCCGTGAAGGCGAAGGCGATGGCAGCGGCACTTCCGAACATCGCCGCCTTCCACCAGCGTGGCCCCCACCGGGTTGCCACGACGGTCACAACGATGAGAGCCGTGCTGGCGGCGCCGACCACGATCCAGCCGAGGTTGGTCGGCACCTCTTTGCCGCCACCGGGTGCGGCGAAGAACAGGAAGCCCGAGAGCCCGAAGGCGATGGCACCGGCGCCGACCCATTCACGGATGGAGATGGAGAAGCGGAAGTAGGTGCCGAGAATGAACACGAGGAACAAGAGCTCCATGGTGAGGATCGGCTGGACGACCGAGAGGCGGCCGATATGCAGCGCGAAGGACTGCAACAGGAATGAACAGATCATGAAGCCGAAACCCAGCAGCCAGACGCCACGGCGGATGGCGTGCGTGAGCAGGCTCAAGCGCATAGTGGACTCTTCGGGGGCGTCCTCGACGCCCATGCGCTGAAACACGCTGGTGAGCGCGTTCGACAATGCCGCGGCTACTGCAAGGACATAGACCATCGCCTCACCCCGAATGCTAACTGGCGGTCGTCACAGACCACGCAGTTAACGCACAGCGGGTGCACAGGTTCTGTTCACCGCTTGGAACAACCCCTGTGACGCAGAAATCGTGTGCGAGTTAGCGGGATGCACCGAATCGAACCACTCCCTGGCGCGTTCCCGCAGAATTTCTCACGCCCGGGCCTATCCAGAATGTGGCAGTTAGGTTACGTTTACGACATCTTTCGCCCACCCGGGGGGTGTGGGGGAAGGGGGTACCGACCGTCACCGGGGCGGTCGACCGAAAAGGGAGTGCTATGAGACTGCAGGGGAAGTCCAGCTTTCGCCCGTCAAAGCAATCATTGGACACCCGTCCGATGAAGGGCCGGGCGATGCGGATCGTCCGGACGCTGGGTGTGGCGGCGGTCACCTTCACGACGCTGTCGTTGATGCTCGTGAGCACGGGCAGCAGCGCGGGCGCCAGCGCTATTCCGACAGGAGGGACCAAGGTCGCCGGCGGCACCGTCCGCTGGGCCGAGCCCCCATCGACGCCTCCGACGTACATCTTCCCGTTCATGAGCCCGCAGGAAAGCAGCGTCTCCAACATCAGCCAGTTCCAATACATGATGTACCGCCCGCTCTACATGTTCGGGTTCCCGCAGAAGAGCTCGCCCACCCTCAACCCGACACTGTCGCTGGCCTCTCTTCCGTCGTACGCCAGCGGTGACACGGGTGCGACGATCGGCCTGAAGACCTACAAGTGGTCCGACGGCGAGACCGTCACGTCCAACGACGTGCTCTTCTTCATGAACATGCTGCACTCCGAATCGGCGAACTGGTTCGACTACGTGCCGGGGTACTTCCCCGACAACGTCAAGAGCGTGACTGTCAACAGCCCGACGTCGCTGACCTTCGACTTCACCAAGCCCGTCGACCCGACGTGGATGACCTACAACGAGTTCGCGCAGATCACGCCATTCCCGGCGGCCTGGGACGTGACGGCAGCCGGTGCTGCGGCAAGCTCGGGTGGGTGCTCAACTGGCGCCTACGGAGCGGCCTCCACCGACGCCGCGTGCGCCAAGGTGTGGACGTACCTCACAGGCCTGGCTGCGGACCTTTCGAGCTATTCGACGAACCCGACCTGGGGGATCGTCGACGGCCCGTACACGGTCGCGGCCTCCAAGGGCGGCTCGTTCAACACGTCGGGTCAGGTGACCCTGGTACCGAACACCTCCTACAGCGGCCCGCAGAAGGCGAGCGTGAAGGTCGAGGAGCTGCCCTTCACCACCGACGACGCAGAGTTCAACGCCCTCGTCGGTGGCGCGCTCGACGACGGCTACCTGCCGCAACAGGACGTCACCAGTACGGCCAGTAACGCCACAACGGGGGGGAAGAACAATCCGCGCCTCTCGAATTTCTACCTCTCACCGTGGATCCTCTTCGGGTTCAACTACGCCGTCCCGAAGTTCGAGTCGACGGGCGACGGCGGCAACGCAGGCGCGATCTTGAAGCAGGCGTACTTCCGCCAGGCCATGCAGAGCATGGTCGATCAGCCGACGATGATCACGAAGTTCCTGAAGGGCTACGGCGTGCCGACGTACGGCCCCGTACCCGTGCTGCCCCAGAACGACTTCGTCGACAAATTCGAGCAGTCGAACCCGTTCCCGTACAACCCATCGCACGCCAAGAGCCTGCTCACGTCGCACGGATGGAAGGTGACCCCGAACGGGACCGACGTGTGCCAGAAGGCCGGCTCCGGCAAGGGACAGTGTGGTGCGGGCATCCCGCCGGGCGCGCAGGCCAACTTCACCATGGCCTACGCCAGCGGCACTGCCTGGCAGAAGCAGGTCGTCCAGGTCGAGCAGTCCGCCTGGAACTCAATCGGGATCAAGACGGCGCTCGTGGCCAACACGTTCCACACGGTCGTCTCGACCTATGCGCCGCCGTGCGCGTCCGGTACGCCGTGCACCGAGGAGCTGGGCTGGTGGGGCGGCGGCTGGGAGTACAGCCCCGACTTCTACCCGTCCGGTGAGACACTGTTCTCTACCGACGCGGGCAGCAACGCCAGCAACTACTCCAACGCCAAGGCGGACTCGCTGATCTCGGCCACGACCGACTCCAACGTCAGCCTGAGCAAGTACGAGGACTACCTCTCGCAACAGCTGCCGCTGCTCTGGGAGCCCAACGCGGACTACGAGATCGGCGAGTTTGCGAACAACCTTCGAGGCGTCGCCCCTCAGAACCCGTTCGCGAACCTCTTCCCTGAGTACTGGTACTTCGTAAAGAAGTAGGGAAGTAGAGAGGAATCATCTGACGGGGAACCTGGCCGGTCACGGAGCGCGCATGGTGCAGTGTGCGTAGCATCACTCCGTGACCGGCTTCCTCGTCCGCCGGCTCCTGCAGGCCGTGGTGGTGGTCGTCGGGGTGATCGCCATCATGTTCGTGTTGATCCACCTCATTCCCGGGGGTGAGGCGCGTTCCGTTCTCGGCCCGAGGGCCCAGCCGGTGGCGATTGCGCAGTTCAACCGGGAGAACAATCTGAATTTGCCCCTCTGGGACCAGTTCGGCCGCTACATCTGGAACGTCGCCCATTTCAACCTCGGGCGCTCGGTGACCCAGAACCAGTCGGTGACCTCGCTCATCGGAGAGGCGCTTCCCAAGACGCTCGTGCTGGTGGGTCTGGCCACGCTCCTTGCGCTCATCATCGCCATCCCACTCGGCGTCTACCAAGTGGTCCGGCGGAACAAGCCGGAGGATTACATCCTTACCGGCTTCTCGTTCGTCCTGTACGCGATGCCGGCGTTCCTGCTGGGCACGCTGCTCATCCTGTGGTTCGCGATCTACCTCCCGATCTTCTCGACCGAGGCATCACAGGCCGATACCGTGATCGGGATCTTGTCGGACCCGAAGGCGATGGTGTTGCCAGTCGTGACCCTGTCTGCCATCAGCATCGCCTCGTTCAGCCGGTACATGCGCTCCTCGATGATGGAGACCATGACCGAGGACTTCATCCGGACGGCACGGGCAAAGGGAGCCGCCCCGAGACGGGTCCTCTTCGTTCACGGGCTGCGCAACGCGATCATCCCGATCATCACGCTGGTCGGCCTATCCCTGGGGACGATCGTCAGCGGGGCCGTCATCACCGAAAGCGTGTTCAACTACCCCGGAATGGGTCTCCTGGCCGTGAATTCAGCCTTTCGCGACGACATTCCTACCCTGCTCGGCGTGACCTTCGTCGTGACGATTGCGACGATCCTCGGCAATCTGTTGGCGGACATCCTGTACGCGGTCGTCGACCCAAGGATCCGGTATGCCAGGGCCTGACGACCTCGTGCGAGACGCGACCCACAGCGATCTGAACGAACCGACGGTCGACGCGCTCGCCCTTTCGCCAGAGCTTGAGGATGACTCCATCGCGACGCCGTCGGGCGGTGATGTCGTCTCGCATGGCGGCCTGGCGCGTCGGATCCTCGGGGTCTTCGTCGAGAACAAACTCGCGGTGGTCGGCGTCGTGGTAATCGTCTTCTTTATTCTGTTCTGTTACATCGGGCCTTTGCTGTATCACACGAACCAGACCAACGCGAGCACCGCTCTGTTCTCACCGGACAACGCACGGCCAGGCAAGGGACATCCTCTCGGGACCGACTCGAGCGGCTTCGACATCCTCGGGCGCCTGATGTACGGAGGACAGGTGTCGCTGCTCGTCGGCATTGCGGCGGCCGCCATCGCCACGGTCTTTGGCACCCTCTACGGGGCTATTTCGGGCTTCTTCGGCACCTGGGTCGACGCCTTCCTGATGCGAGTCGTCGACGCCTTCCTGTCGATCCCGGTGCTCTTTTTGGCCATCGTCTTGGCTACGGTGTTTCGCCCCTCCCTCGTCGTCTTCATCTTCGTCATCGCCTTCGTCTCATGGCTGATCCCCGCACGCCTCATCCGGGGGCAGGCGCTCTCGCTTCGTGTGCGTGAGTACGTGCAGGCCGTGCGGGTGATGGGCGGAACCCGTAAGCGCATCGTCTTGCGCCACATCATCCCGAACAGCATCGGGACCATCATCGTCAACGCGACGTTCACCGTCGCCGACGCCATCCTCCTGCTCGCCGCCTTGGGCTACATCGGCCTGGGCGTCCCTTCACCCCAAACCGACTGGGGATCCATGCTCTCGAACGGGACCACCTACGCACTCGACGGGTACTGGTGGGAGATCTACCCGGTGGGCCTCTGCATCGTGCTCGTGGTGGTCGCGTTCAACTTCATCGGCGACGCGCTCCGAGACGCCCTGGAGGTGCGGCTCCAGCAACGCTGAGCCGGCGCGGACTCGTTATGAGGCGGAGGTACCGGCGCCGGTCGCTGCGAAGTCGACGGGAGCATCGCCCGTGGGTTGCTGCAGAGGGAAGTGACAGGCCGCGACGTGACCCTCGCCAAAGGGCCGCAGGGCCGGCTCCTCCTCGGCGCAGCGCTCCTGGGCAAACGGGCAGCGGGTGCGGAAGCGGCACCCCGACGGCGGATCGAGCGCGGAGGGGAGCTCGCCTCGGATGTGGCGTCCCTTCACCCGTTGGGCCGTCGGGTCGGCCACGGGGATGGTGTCGATGAGGGCCTTGGTGTAGGGGTGCGCGGCCTGGGCGTAAAGGTCGCGGGCCGGGCCCATCTCGACCAGCTTCCCGAGGTACATCACGCCGATGCGGTCGGCCATGTACTTGACGACGGCCAGGTCGTGCGAGATGAAGAGATAGGTGAGACCGTGGCGTTCCTGCAGCTCCTTGAGCAGGTTCAAGATTTGCGCCTGGATGGACACGTCGAGCGCGGAGACCGGCTCGTCAGCAACGATCAACTTTGGCTCGAGCGCCAGGGCACGGGCCAGACCGATCCGCTGGCGCTGGCCGCCGGAGAATTCGTGGGGGTACAGATCGGCCGAGCGGGCCGGGAGCCCGACCTCATCGAGCATCTGCCGGACGCGCGCGTGTTGTGCCTCGCTGCTCCCCGTCTTCTGGACCTTGAGGGGCTCACGCAAGATGGAGCCGACACGCATGCGCGGATCAAGCGAGGCGTAGGGGTCCTGGAACATCATCTGCAGATCACGCCGTCTGCGCCGCAACGCCCCGCCGTTGAGGTCGGTGATTTCTTCACCCTCGAATTCGATCGACCCCGAGGTCGGGTGCTCGAGTGCGACCACCATCCGGCCCATGGTGGTCTTCCCGCAGCCCGACTCGCCCACGAGTCCGAAGGTCTCGCCTTGAAGGATGGAGAGCGACACGTCCGTCACGGCCTTGACGGTCCCAACCGTGCGCTGGGCGATGGCGCCAGATGTGACGGGGAACTCCTTCACCGCGTGATCGATCCGGACAAGAACGGGTGCACCCGCGAGGTCATCGGCCCGGGCCTGCTGGCGGGCCAGGGCCACCTCGTCGACCTTGACCGTATGGTCGGCCGCCATGGCCACGGCCTCGGGCCGGTTGGCGATCGTCATGGGGTCGACGCCCACCTGGTGGAAGCAGGCCGCCAGGTGGGCGGGCTGGCTCTTCTCTGCCGGCCGGAGCTCTGGTTCGCTCTCGCGACAATCCGGTTGCGCATAGCGACACCGGGCGGCGAAGCGACAGTGCTCGATCGGTTCGGAGAGGTCGGGTGGCAGTCCGGCGATGCTGACCAGCCGGACGGAGGGGTCCTGGTCGAGCTTCGCCACGGACGCCAGGAGCGCCTCGGCGTAGGGATGCCGCATGTCGGTGAAGAGCTCGGTCGTCGTGGCCGCTTCCGTGATCTTCCCGGCGTACATGACAAGGACGCGATCGGCACGCTCGGCGATCACCCCCATGTCGTGGGTGATCAGGACGACGGCCATGTGGAGCTCTTCTCGCAACCGGTCGAGCAGGTCGAGGATCTGGGCCTGAATGGTGACGTCGAGGGCCGTGGTCGGCTCGTCGGCGATGAGGAGTTTCGGTGAGCAGACGAGCGCCATGGCGATCATGACCCGCTGACGGAGCCCACCGGAGAGCTGATGGGCATAGGCGTCGAGGCGCTGCTCCGCATTGGGCACCTCGACGAGATTGAGCGCCTCGAGCGCCAGGCGGCGACCCTCTGCTCTGGAAACGCCCTGATGAAGGCGAGCGCTCTCGGCGATCTGGTCCCCGACGTTCATGGTCGGGTTGAGCGATGTCAGCGGGTCCTGGAACACCATGCCCATGTCGTTGCCCCGGACCTTGGTCATCTGCTTCTCGGTCAACGGGGCGAGGTCCTGGCCGAGCAGTTTGATGGACCCGCCGATCACGTGCCCCACGTTGGGCAACAGCTTCATGATCGAGAGCCCGATCGTCGTCTTGCCGCTGCCGGACTCCCCCACCACGCCGACGCACTCACCCTGGTCGACCTTGAACGAGACGCCGTCGACCGCGACGACGCTGGCGTGCTTCAAGCGGAATTCGGTGCGGAGCCCGTCGATCTCGAGAACCGCCGTCACCGTCGGCGCCCTGATCCGGTCCGGCGCAACAGCTGCAGTCTCGGAAGACCCCCGTACACGACCGTGAACGCTAACCCGATTCGAGCGTCGACGACCGTCAAGACGCGGCGAACAGTTGACCCTGGGCGTCGTCGACGCACGAAATCTGCGTACGCACCGGACAGGGATGACCGCGCCAGGGGAGTTCGCCCATGAAGGCCCAACTCCGCCGGTGAATGGCCGACGGGCCGTACCCGCGCAGCGCGGTCTGGTGGACGAGTGACGGGTAGCCCTTGTTTCGCTCGAAGGCGTACGCCGGGAAGTGATCTGCCTCGTCGCGCATGATGCGATCGCGCACGACCTTGGCCAGGACCGAGGCCGCCGCCACCGAGACGCAGCGGGCGTCGCCGTCGACGATCGGCCGGACGACGCCCGCGAAGGGCTCGGGGTCGTCCCGTTGGCGCAAGAGGTTCACGGGCCCGTCGATCAGGAGGGCGTCGGGCGCCTGGCCCAGGCCGGCGAGCGCCCGCTGCGCCGCCACCCGGAGGGCCTCGGTCATGCCCCACTCGTCACACTCGGTGGGCGTCGCGTGCCCGACCGACCACGCCTCGCACCATTTCCCCACGGCGGCAAAGATGTCCTCGCGCCGGGTCTCGCTCAGCATCTTCGAGTCGCGTAGCCAGGCCGGGACTGTGCGGATCTGGACGCGGGGGCGGACGACGGCAACTCCCACGGTGAGCGGCCCGGCCCAGGCGCCCCGGCCGACCTCGTCCAGCCCGGCCACCCATTCGTGACCCTCACGACGGAGTCGGCGTTCTTCCTTGAGGTCGGGGTCGCAGACCGTCACGGCCGCATCGGGCGACGACCCGGGTGACACGTCTCAATACGATGGGGGCCGTGAGTATTGGCGGGGGGGACGCACTCGATCCGAACGCACGCTCGCCGCTTTCCCCCGGGACCAAGGTCGACGTGCGCAATCGCTTCCAGGGGACGTGGGTCAGGGGCTTCGAGGTGGCGGCGGCGACGCAGGACGGATACCGCATCCGCCGGCTCTCCGACGGGAGCGTCCTCGGCGACCTCTTCTCCCGCGACGACGTGCGCCGGGAGCGCACGCGCCAGGGCTTCTGGTGGCACTGAGGGCGTCAGTCCTCCCCGGCCTTCAGCACGGTCTCGATGTACTCGTCGATCGGGATCGCCGAGAGCGTCAGCGTCTTGAGCGTTCCCCGCGAACCCAGCACCAACGCGACGCGGGCCATGGTCGGCTCGTCCGGCGCGTCGAGGACGGTGCAGAAGTCATAGGGACCGAGCAGCGCCCATTGCGCGAGAACGCGCACGCCCATCGCCTCGACCTCGGCGTTGACCGCCTTGAGCCTGTCGGGATTCTCGGTCAGCGTCGCCGCACCGTCGGGGCCCACCGTCGACAACATCAGGAACTGCGCCATGGGTGCACGCTACCCCAGGGCCGCCGGCTCGCTCCGGCTCCGTTCAGTGCGCCCGGAGATCACCGCGCACCACCTTGCCCAGCGCGTTGCGGGGCAGCGCCTCGACGATGTGGACCAGCCGTGGCCGCTTGAACGCAGCCAATTCCTTGGTCGCCATGTCGTCCAACGACGACAGATCGGGGTCGCCGACGACGAACGCCTCGACGGTCTCGCCCCACTCGGCCGACGGCACCCCGACGACGGCCACCTCGCGTACACCGGGGTGGCGGGCCAGGACGGCCTCCACCTCCGCGGGGTACACGTTGTGCCCACCGGTGATGATCAGCTCGGTTCGCCGTCCCCGGATGCTCACGTAGCCGTCCGGCGCGACCGAAACCAAGTCGCCGGTGGCGAACCATCTGCCCCGCGTCAATGTCTCCCCGGGCCGTCGCCAGTACCCGCGACACAGCGTGGTGCCCCGCACGTACAGCTCGCCCACGCCGTCGTCGTCGGGTTCGTCGACCGCGGCCTCGACGCCGGGGAGCGGCCGACCCACCGAACCCGGTCGGCGTTCGCCGTGAAGCGGGTTCGACAGCGTGAGCAAGGTCTCGGTCATGCCGTAGCGCTCCAACACCACGACACCCTCGTCGGCCAGCTGGTGCCACAGGTCGGCCGACAGGGGTGCCGAGCCCGAGACGCACAGCCGCAGCGGGCGGAGCTCGCCTGCTCGCCCAGTGGCGGCCAGCCGGTGATACATGGTCGGAACGCCAAAGAACATGGTGTGCGTGCTGACGGCGGACAGCACCGACGCCTCGTCGAAGCGATCGAAGATCGAGGCGGTGGCGCCGGCGGTCAGGGTGCCGAAGAGCCCGGCGACCAGACCGTGGACGTGGAAGAGCGGCAACGTCAGGAGCAACCGATCCTCTGGTTGCCAGCCCCACGCGGCCTGCACGGCAGCGATCCCGCCGAGCACGGACGCATGGGTGTGGACCGCGCCCTTGGGCCGTCCCGTGGTCCCAGAGGTGTAGACGATGAGCGCGTCGTCGTCCGGACCGAGCGCGGGCTGGGCGAAGGGCGCACCGGTCGCTGGCGAGCCGGCCAGGTCGTCGACCGACAACGTCATCACCGACGAACCGAACGCCGCAGCGACGTCGGATTGGTCGGTCACGATGACCACCGGCTCCGCGTCCTCGACGACGTGCGCCATCTCGGCTGGGCTCGCCGCCGGGTTGAGCGGTACGAGGGTGGCACCTGATCGGACGATCGCGAGCAGCGCGTCGACCGCGTCGAGCGTGCTGCGGGCACACCACACGACGCGGGTGCCTCGGGTGGCACTGTGGCCGGCGAGAAGGGTCGCCAGCTGGGCTGTTCTTTCCGTCAGTCGCGCGCCGTCTGCCTGGCGCGCCGGATCCCGCCCGTCGGTGAGCACCACCTGATCTGGACGGGCCGCCCAGTGGGACAGCCAGACGCCCGGGAGCGTCGCGTCCGGCGGGAGGCGGGGGGCGTCGGGCCAGTGCCCGGGAGGTATGGGAGCCCTCACTGCGTCATAGTCTGGCGGTCATGACCGCCCGCCGGATTGCCATCGTTCCGCACACGCACTGGGACAGGGAATGGTACAACTCCTACCAGGACTTTCGCCTCGCCCTGGTGGAGCTGATCGACACGCTGATCCCGCTGCTCGAGCGCGACGCCAGCTATCCGTACTTCATGCTCGACGGGCAGATGGCGGTGGTCGACGACTACCTCGAAGTCCGCCCAGAGAACGAGGAGCGGCTGCGGGCGTTGGCCGCTGCCGGGCGGGTGAGCATGGGCCCTTGGTACATCTTGATGGACGAGTTCCTCGCCTCGGGCGAGACCATCGTGCGCAACCTCCAGATGGGCATCCGCCGCGGCGCGGCCTTCGGCGGCGTGATGGACGTCGGCTACCTGCCCGACATGTTCGGCCACATCGCGCAGATGCCGCAGATCCTTCGGCTCGCCGGCTTCAATGACACCGTCGTCTGGCGCGGCGTGCCCTCGCAGGTCACGTCGAATGCGTTCGTCTGGGAGTCCCCGGACGGGTCCGACGTCCGCGCCGAGTACCTCCCGGTGGGGTACGGCAACGGCGCTGCTCTGCCCGACGACGCCAAGGCGCTCGTGCGACGGATCGAGGACCACCTGCAGGAAGTCGCCAAGTTGGTGCCCGGCGACCTGCTCTGCATGAACGGCTCCGACCACCTGATGCCCCAGCCTTGGCTCGGCCGCGTGGTCGCCGAGGCGAACGACCTCCAAGACGACCTGCATTTCGAGGTGACCTCACTCTCGCGGTACCTCGCCGGCCAGAGCAGGAAGGGTCTCACCCGGGTGCAGGGCGAACTTCGCTCGGGGTTCCGGGCGAACATGCTGATGGGAGTCACCTCGAACCGGGTCGACGTGAAGCGCCAGGGCGCGCTGGCCGAGCGCGAACTGGAGCGACGAGCTGAGCCGCTCTGCGCGCTCTTCGAGCCGGCTGACGCGTACCCGTCGCGCCTCCTCGAGCTCGCCTGGCTCGAGATGGTGCGGAACTCGGCCCACGACTCCATCTGCGCCTGCTCGGTCGACGACGTCGTGGACGCGGTCCTCCACCGCTACGCCGAGGCCCGCACCATCGCCGCCGGGCTGGCCGACCGCGCGGTCAAGTCCTTCGCTCGATCGCTCGCCCAGCCCGGTCCCAGCGTGCTCAACCCGTCGGCGCGGGCTCGGTCGGGGGTTGTCGAGCTGATCGTGCCGGCGGACGGACCCGCTCCCGAAGACGTCCAGGTCCTGTCGGAACGCAGCGGGCTTCCCGGTTCGATGGTGCTCGATGCCGACACCGTCCGCACCATGATGGGCATGCTGCAGGGCCCGAGGATCAGCGACGACGCGTGGATCCACGACGTCGCGATCGTCGAGACCGACGAAGGGATCGACGTCACGATCGCCGTCGGCACCCAGGAGAAGTCGAACGTGCCGATCGCCGAGGCGAAGCAGGATCTCTTCACCAAGCTCGGCGCGCGGCCCGACGTCGCCATCCGGGTCGCGATGGATCAGCCCTCGACCCGGCGCATCGTCGCCCGCACCACGGAGATCCCGGGCTACGGGTGGAGCTCGTTCGCCCCGGCGCCGCTGGCCCACCCCGTCGAGGTGACCGATCCGGAGAGTGCGCCGATTCTGCTGGCCAACGGGCTCGTGCGGGTCGAGATCGACCGGTCGAGCGGCACGTTCGCGCTCGACGGCGTGGGCGGCTACGGGCGCCTCGTGGACGGCGGCGACCTCGGCGACTCCTATAACTACTCGCCACCGCGCCAGGACTCTTTCGTCGACACGCCCCAGTCGGTGGAGGTGCTGGTCACCGAGCGGGGGCCCGTACGGGGCCGGGCTCGGATCACCACGACGTCCGCCTGGGCCGACCATGTCGACGGCTCGTCCCAAGCGCGCGTGGGCGAGCACCTGGTCGAGGTGACGACCGACGTCGAACTGCGGGCGGACGACCGGACCGTGCGGGTCACCACCAGCTTCGTAAACCCCAGCGGCGACCATCGCCTGCGCGTGCACTTGCCGCTCCCCGAGCCCGCGACCGAGTCGCACGCCGAGAGCGCGTTCACCGTGGTGACCCGTGGCCTCACGGCCGAGGGGCGATCCGACGAGTTCGGACTTCCGACCGCGCCGGCCCAACGCTTCGTGACGGCCGGGCGCCTGACCGTGGCCCACGAGGGGGTCTGCGAATACGAATTGATCGACATCGATGACGGGTCCGCCCGCACGCTGGCGCTCACCGTGGTCCGTTCGACCGGGATGCTCTCTCGCCTCGGCATGCTCTACCGCCCGTTCCCCGCCGGGCCGATGACGGCGGTCGAGGGCTTGCAGATGCGCGGGAAGCGGGTGACGCTGCGCTACGGGATCGCCCTGGACTGCGATGACCCGTACGAGTTGGCCGACGACGTGCTCCTTCCGCTCGAGGCCACCGCGAGCTTCGGCGGCGGCACCCGGCCGGCCTCGGGCACCGAGCTCACGATCCACGGTGCCGAGGTGAGCGCGCTGCGCCGCGAGGCAGGAGCGCTGGAGGTGCGCGTCTTCAATCCCACTCCGCAGACGACCGTCGTGGCACTGCCTGGGCGCTCGGGCTGGCTGGTCGACCTGCGCGGCTATCCGTTGGAGCCGTTCGAGGGCTCCTTCGAGCTACGACCCTTCGGAATCGCCACCGCCCGGCTGCGCGGCGACTGACTCAGACTCCCCGGCCCGGTTGGCGGTCAGCAACCGCTCGCCGACGCCTCGGAGCTCTTCGAGGTCGCGCAGGACTTCGCTGAGCCGCTCCCAGCGGACGTTGCGCCGGCGGTCGGCCGCCGCCCCTGTCCCGTCGGCCTCTTGTCCGGTCCGGCCGCACCACCACAGCTGGACGCGCCCGAGGTCCTTCAGCAGCCGCGGGCGCAACGGCTTGCCCGTGAACTCGTCGGGGGCCTCCAACATGAGCGCCGTGTGGAACTCGTCGGACATGAGCACGGTGCCGGGGTTGCCGATGTTGACGATCCGGTGGGCCAGGTTCACGGTCTGCCCGAAGTAGTCCCCGTCGCGCAGCAACACCGGACCGAACCCGAGTCCCACCCGCACGTCGGACAACAGTTCGTCGTCGGCGTAGGCGTCGGCCAGCCCCAGACCGATGCGGGCGGCGTCCTCGGCGTGGTCGACCACGAACATGACCTCGTCGCCGATCATCTTGACGACCCGGCCCCGGGCGTTCGTCACGATGTCGTGCGAGATCTCCTCGAAGCGCCGCACCACGGCAGCCAATTCCTCGTCGCTGAGGTGCTGGCTCAGGAGCGTGAACCCGACCATGTCCGCGAAACCGACGGCCATCACGGGGCTCTGTCCCGGAGCCAGCCCGTGGCTGCGCAGCATCATGTTGCGTTGGATCCCTGCGGCGACTTGGCGGCGCCAGACGAATTCGAGCAACTTGGCCATGGCCGGGATGGTCACGTCCGCCATGCTGGCAAACGCGTCGGCAGAGATGATCGGGTCGACCTCGGTGCTGACCAAGCTGCCGTTCCCGAGCTCGGCCTCGGCGATCCGGGCCATGGAGGAGCCGATCACCCGGGCCAACTGGATCGAGGTGTCCACGTCCGCCGCGCCCAGTGCCTGCATGCCCTGATAGATGCGGACCGCTTCGAGGTCGAGATCGGTGAAGACGGTGTCGGCGTCGTCGACCCCCGGGAAGCCCAGTGCCCGCCAGAACCGCTCGAGTTTGTCGATCGGCACGCCCGTCAGCTCCGACACCTCCAGCCTGGTGTAGCGGCGCCGCGACGGGACCAGCATGCGGTCGGCCACGTAGAGGTCGATGACCCCGTCGGCGACCGCCAGCTCGATCTCCTCTTCGGTGGCACCCCGCATGAGGAGCAGCTCGGTGACGCGGGCCAGGGCTGCGGCGCGGCGCGGCGCGGACGCAACCTCGGGCGCGTCATCGAACCCGTGGAAGAGACCGGTCACGTCGGCAGACCTCGGAGGAGCGCCTCGTCCCATTCCGCCCGTGAGGGCCGCCCCATGAGCGACATCAACGCCTCGGCGGGCGAGCACTTCCCCTCGACGATGGCGTCGACCTGTTCGGCGATCGGCATTTCGACGCCGGCGGCGCGGGCGAGGCCGACGAGCGGTCCGGCGCTCTTCACTCCCTCCGCCACCATGTGCATCCCGCTGATGATGTCGTCGAGCGATTGACCCTCCCCTAGGGCGAATCCCACCATGCGGTTGCGGCTCTTCGGGCTGGCGCACGTGGCGACGAGGTCCCCGACGCCCGCCAGGCCGCCGAAGGTGAGGACCTTTCCGCCCAGGGTCACGCCCAGGCGGCCAAGCTCGGCCAGGCCCCGCGTGATGAGCACGGCGCGGGTGTTGTCCCCGAGACCGAGGCCGTCGCCGATCCCGGCCGCGATGGCCATCACGTTCTTGGTCGCCCCCGCGATCTCACAGCCCACGACGTCGGTTCCCGTGTAGGCGCGGAAGGTCTTGGTATGGACGAGCTCTTGCACGCGGCAGGCCAGGTCCTCGTCGGGCAGCGCCACGACACACGCCGCCGGATGTCCCTGCGCCACCTCGCGGGCCAGATTGGGACCTGTGAGCACCCCAGCCGCCACCCCGGGCAGCACCTCGCCCACGACTTGTGACATCCGCAGGTTCGATCCGATCTCAATTCCCTTGGCCAGGCTGACGACCGCCTCGACGTTGTCCGCCAGGGGGGCCACGTCACCGAGCACCGCACGGAAGCCGTGGGAGGGGACCGCCATGAAGATGACCGTCACGCCGTCGAGCGCCTCCTCGAGCGACGACGTCACCCTCAGCCCGTCCGGGAGGCGGATGTCGGGAAGGTAGGTCCCGTTCTCGCGCGTCTCGTGCATGGAGGAGGCGAGGTCCGGCGAACGCACCCATAGTGAGGTCGCATGTGACGTACCGACGAGGGTTGCCACGGCTGTGCCCCACGAACCGGCACCAATCACCGCCACCCGATCGCTATTCATGTCACAAGAGACTACGGCCGCCCCGCCGCGCGCTCTGCCTTCACCCGTACACTGTCCCGGTGTCGATGGCGAGCGCTCGGTCCGCCGACACGAGCGTCATCGGCTCCGAGGCTGTCCTCATCCCCGTCAAGGCCTTTCACCAGGCCAAGCGACGCCTCGACCCGGTCTTGTCCGAACATGATCGCGAACGGCTCGTCCGGACCATGGCGGCCCACGTGGTGGGCGCCTGCGCGCCTCTCCCAGTGGCGGTCGTCTGTGACGACGAGGCGGTGGCTACCTGGGCCGCTGACCTGGGCGCCATCGTCTTGTGGGAACCCGGGCAGGGGCTCAACGGGGCCGTTCGGGCTGGCGTGGAGCGGCTGGCGGCCGCGGGGGCCCACTGGGTGACCGTCGCCCACGGGGACTTGCCCCGCGCGCACGACCTGGGGACGCTCGCCCCCTTCGACGGCGTGACCCTGGTCCCGGACCGGCGAGACGACGGCACCAACGTCCTGCGCCTGCCGGGGGACTCTACGTTCAGGTTCGCCTACGGACCGGGCTCGTTCCGTGCGCATCGCGCCGAAGCCACACGCCTGGGCTTGGCCGTCCGCGTCGTGCGCGACCCCGACTTGGCCTACGACGTCGACTGGCCGGCCGACGTGGCCGAGCTCGGACCGACGTCATCACGCGGAACCGGGGGCCCGTAGGCCCCCGGTCTCACACGTTCCAAACGGAACTGGCGTCTAGCGCCGCTTCGCCGCTTTGCGAGCGCGAGGGCGAGCCGCCTTCTTGGCCGGCGCGCGCTTCTTAGCCGCACGCCGCTTGGCCGGACCCCGCTTCTTCGCAGCCTTCTTGGCCGGCGCCCGCTTCTTCGTGGTCCGCCGCTTGGCGGCCTTCTTGGCGGGAGCCCGTTTCTTTGTTGCCCGCCGCTTGACGGCCTTCTTCGCGGGGGCACGCTTCTTCGTTGCCCGACGCTTGGCGGCCTTCTTGGCGGGAGCCCGCTTCGCCGTTGAACGCCGCTTGGCGGCCTTCTTGGCTGGAGCCCGCTTGACGGACCGCTTCTTCGCGGTCCGCTTCACGGCCTTCCGTGCCGGAGCTCTCTTGACTGCTTTCTTTGCGGGAGCCCGTTTCTTTGCGGCCTTTCTGGCCGGGGCCCTTCTCTTCGCGGCTACTGCCACAGGTGCACCTCCCTAGGAGCATGGTCACTGAATAGAGGTGAAGCCTGCGCCACGTCGAGGACCGACGCCCCACGCCGTGCGCACTGCCGCACCGGATTCATTGTCATTTCCAGCGGATGACGCATCCGCGGTGACGTCATGAACGTCCCCACGCCGCGCCGCGCCGCCTTGTTTCCCCGAGTTGCGACGTCGTGTTGACGTACTGCGACGCAACACCATGCGCGCAAAAAGCGATCCGACGTCCTTCGCTTTGCGCGCCACACATTGTCGTGTCGCAGCACATATCAACCCTCCCTCACACTTGGGGTACACACATTCTTCTGTTGTTAACACGCTCAGGTCAAGCATTCTTTGTTTGCACGCTTATTTCCGGTTCGACAATCACCTTCGATTGAGACCGTTCTACGCACGCAAACGATGCTCACGCTGCGTGTGCATGACGTGTCAGACACTCGCGTATCGCCGCATTGATGGATATGTCTGAATGAAATTTCGAGTTCCGCAACGCAAACATCAGACGCATGGAACGCACTGATCTCTTCGTGCATTCGGCTGCTGCGCTGCATGAGATCCACCGTTTCGCGCGTCACAGCATCTATGTTGGTGAGGGCACCCACGGGTGGATGTGGGCTGGCGCGCAGCGATCCACGCTCGTACTCGGCCCACCACGGTCAGGAAAGACATCTTCCCTGGTCATCCCCAATATTTTGCTGTCGGGCGGGCCGGTGGTCTCGACGTCCACGAAGCCGGACGTGATGCGGGCGACGGCAACGACGCGCTCGAAGGAAGGCTGGACGTTTCTTTACGACCCGAGCGGGGAAGTGGAATGTCCGCCCGGAGTTGAACGTGTCGGTTGGTCCCCGCTGACGACCGCATCGTCGTGGGATGCAGCGGTGGTGACTGCGGACGCAATGGTTGGCGCCACGAGGGCGCAGGGGCTCCGGGGCGGCGAACACCATTGGACCGAACGCGCCAGTGCCCTTCTCTCCACGCTGATCCATGCCGCCTCGGTCGGTGAGTACCCCATGCGAGACGTGCTGCGCTGGATCGACCGCCACGACGGCGCCCCTGCCCTCGAGATCCTCGACGGGCACGACGACGCCGCCACCGACCTGCTGTCGGGAATCGTCGCGACCGACCCGAGGGAGCAGTCGGGCATCTGGTCCACGGCATCAGGCGTCCTGGCGGCCTATCGCACCGAGGCCGCCATGGCGTCCACGAGCAGGCCGCCCCTCGACTTCGATGCGTTCTGCTCGGGGCCGAACACGCTGTATCTCTGCTCGGCCGGACGTCGCCAGCGCCAGTTCGCTCCGCTGGTGGTCGCCAGCATCGGCGACGTGCGTGATGCCACCTACACCCGAGCTCGTGACGGCCACGAAGGGCCGCCCACGCTGCTCGCCCTCGACGAGGTCGCCAACATCGCGCCCATCCCCGACCTGCCGGCCATGGTCAGCGAGGGAGCGGGGCAGGGCCTGCTCGTCCTGGCCTGCCTGCAGGATTTGTCCCAGGCGCGGGCGCGCTGGGGGCCGGCGGCGGACGGGTTCCTCTCGCTCTTTGGCACCACCGTCGTGTTGCGCGGCATCGCGGACACGTCGACCCTGCGCGACCTGAGCGCGCTCGCCGGTACGCGCGAGGTGACATCGACGACGATCAACCGCTCCGTCGACCAGTGGGGGCGCATTCGTCCGTCCACGTCGGTCAGCCCCTCACGCGAGGCCCGGCTGCCCGTCGACGTCTTGGCCCGGGGTGCCGCCGGCCGCGCGCTCGTGGTCGGGCCGGACAAGGTCATCGCCGAAGTGACGCTGACGCCGGCCCACGAGCGCGCGCCGTGGCGCGACCTGGTGGCGGTGGAACGGGCGCGAACCCCCGAGCTCGGGCTGGGTCGCTGAGCCATCACCGGCCGAGCCCGAGCTCCATCTCCGCCGGCGCGCGCCGCCCCAGGCTGACGCGGGCCGCGCCGAGCTGTCGCGCCACCCGCAAGTGGTCGGCCAATCGGGCCGCCGGCAACGACGAAAGCGGTTCGGCGCCGAGCGGTTCGGCCGCCCGCTCGATCCCCCACCGCTCCCGGTAGCCCTCGATCGCCCGCGCCGCTCCGAGCCAGGTCTCGTGGCCGGCGGGATCGACCGGGCGGGGACCGAGGGCCCGGAGATGCTCACCCGCGGGCACCACGGACCGCCGGGTCAGCAGGTTCTCGGCCACACCCACCCGCTCGGCCGGGGCCCACAGGTCGGTCACCCGATCGAGCGATGCGGCGGGCGCGCCATCCCGGGCCGCCACCGCGAAGGCCCCGACCACGTCGCGCCGGTGCGCCCCGCCGTGGGGCGTCAGGGAGATCACCCCCGCAAAGCGGTGCTCATCGAACGAGGGCGACGGCGACGGCGCTGGCGGCGACCGCGGCCGGTCCACCTCCAAGGCCGGTCCTGCTGCGGCCGCCCGGCGACTCCAGTCGGCGGCGAGCTCGGCGTACGGCGTCCCGGTCACCTTGGGCGGACGGGTCGCCGCCCACGCGACGTGATGACCCTGGGCCGTCTCGAACGCGTGGCGCCGGATGTCGGCCCCACGCGAAGAGAACTCACCCAGCACGGCGGGCGGCACCCCGACGATCTCCGCCGTCCGACCCGGCGGCCCGTCCCAGCGCACGCCGAGCGACGCGCTCAGCGCCCAGCGCAGATGTGCGTCGTAGACGTTCGAGGCGGCCTGCCGATGGGCGTCGAGACCCCGGCCGTCGCATGCGCTCCAGCGCCCGTCGACGCCGTGGACCGCGTTGACGACGACCACGTGGCTGTGCAGGTGCGGGTCGAGATTCCGGCTGACGCCGTGTGTGAACGTCGCACCCACAAAACCCGAGGTGGCCACCACCTCACGCTCGCCGCCGGCGTCCCGTCGCACGGCGCCCAGCGCGTGGCCCTCCAGGTACCGCACCGCACCGTCCACCGCCTCACCGTGCGCGGCCATCACCGCTCGCGCCACGTCCTCGCCGCCCAGGGCGAAGACGATGCTCGCCGACTTGGGCGCGCTGAAGGTCAGGTCGTAGGCCGCGACCCGTACCGACGACGGCAACGGCAACGGCCGCCCCGTCTGAGGATGTTGACCTCGTAACAGCGACCGGAACACCGACGGGTCGACGTCGAGCCCCGGTCCCAGTCCGAGCCCGTCGGCCGCGCCCCCGACCCAGCGCTGCCCCCATCGGTCCGGCACCGGCAGCTCCGTCGCGAGATCAGCGAGGTAGTAGTCCGCCCGCCCCGCGCCGATCCGTCGGATCCCCGTGCCCATCGCCGGGGGAACGGTCGGCGCGACGGCCGCGTCAGTCCTTGCGACGCAGCTCCACGACGGGGATCACCCGGCCCTCGGTGGTCTTCTCGTACGTGGCAAAACCAGGCAGCAGCGCCGCCTGCGCCGCGTACAGCCGGTCCCGCTCGGCGCCCGTGACGACATGCGCCGTCGCGTCGAAGCGGTCGTCGCCGTACTCCACCACCACGTCGGGATGTGCGACCAGGTTGTAGTACCAGTCCGGGTTGGTCGGCGCACCGCCTTTCGTAGCGAAGACGTACAACGTCTCGCCCTCGGGCAGCGCGGCCAACGGGTTCACCCGCGTCTCGCCCGAACGCGCGCCCGTCGTGCTCAGGAGCACCATCGACGCCCCTTCGAAGCGACCACCCAGCACCCCGTGGTTGGCCCGGAACTCCTCGATGATCGGCGTGTTGAAGTCGCTCACGCCCGGGAACCTACCGGTAGCGCGCCAACACCCGGCGCGCCGCATCGGCTGCCAAACCCGTCAGCTCCGGCGGCCGCACCACCCGAGCCGCCGGCCCGAGCTGCAGCAGCAGCCGCTCGAACCACGCCATCCCGGCCACGTCGAGGACGACGTCGGTGAGCCGGCCGTCGCCGTCCCGAGACGACGTGCGCACCGGCACGGACTCGGGCACCCACCGCGCGGAGGGCCCGAGGCGAAGATGCACCTCGACCGCCCCCGGTCCGGGCACGAACATCTCCTCCAACGGGCGCGCCCTGCGGGCGACCTCGTCAGACGAGGCCGAGGCCGAGGCCGAGGTCGTCGTCGGCGCGTCCTTCACCGAGATGATCCGATCGACCCGGAACCGACGGGTGTCGCCCGCCCGATGACAGAACCCGTCCAGATACCAATGCCCATCGATCGTGATGACCTGCATCGGATCGACCACCCGCGTGGTCAGCTCGTCACGCGACCCCGACAGGTACTCGATCTCTAGCGATCGCCCCGCCTCCGTCGCCGCCCGCACCTCACCCAAGAACCCCGGCGTGTCGACGTCGAGCCCGACCGCGGCCCGCGACCCCAGCGCCGCATCGAGCTTCGCCAGCGCCCGCCGCAACGCGTCGTCGTCCGACCCCGGCACCGCCAACAACAGGCGCGCCGACGCCGCCACGGCGAACCCTTCTGCCGGCGTCAACGGCCGCGGCCGCCCGTACACCTCGGGCAGGAACGCCCGCACGGACGACTCCGACACCTCGATCTCCATCAGCGTGTCCGGCGTGTACGGCGGCGTCCCGCAACACGCCGCCAGCTCCAACTCGGCCACGAGCTCCTGCTCGCTCATGCCGAAGCGCCGCGACACGTCGGCGATCGGTGCCTCGCCCACCTGCGCCAACCACCCGATCACGGCGAGCAGCCGTCGCAGCCGCCGGCTCGTCTCTGCTCCAGGCGCAGTTCGAGGTCCGCCCGCCGCGCCGGTACTCCCCTCGTCGGGCGCGGCGGCCATCACCTCTCCGCCCGACTTCGTCGCGGTCGTCGTCTCCGTCGACGTTGCCGTCTCCGTCAGTGCGGTCAGCCACTCGACGAGCTCGTGTCGAAAGCTCGGCGGCTCGAGCACGGTGGCGCGGTCGGCCAGGCCGAGCACCCACGAGCGGATGGAGGCGAACGACGACACGCCGAGCACAAGCTCGACCGAACCGTCGTCGAGCCGGCGCACGATCTTGTCCTCGCCGACCTCGTCGGCCACGCGGCGGGCTTCGAGGGCGTCGACCTTGATCCGCATCTCGATGCGGTCTGCACCCTCGGCGTCCCACGGCTCATCGGGCAGCGCCGCCTCGACGTCAATGTCGTCGGGCACGTTCTCGGCGCTGGCGGCCTCGCTTCTGGTGACGTCGCCCTCGACGCGGTCGACACGGAACGTGCGCACGGCCTCACGGTCGAGGTCCCACGCCACGAGATACCAGTGCCCGAAACGGAACCACAGGCCGACGGGCCCGACGCGGCGGGGCGCGCCCCGGTAGGTGAAGGCGGCGGTCGCTCTCGTGCGCACGGCCTCGAAGAGGTCGATCAGTGCAGCCGTCGGGACCATCGACGCGATCGGCCGGACGTCGCCCAGGCCGGCCGCGCCCAACTTCAGCAGCGCGTCACGGCCACTAGGATCGCCCAGGTGAACGCCGGCGACGGCGAGGTGGAGCGCGACTTGCTCGTCGGGCTCGAGCGCCAGGTCGGGCAGGTAGAACTGATCGCGGTCGATCCGATACCCGTACTGCTCGTTGCCGGGCAGCCGCTCGGTGAGGACGGGGATGCCCTCGTCTCGAAGGAGTCGCTTGTCGCGTTCGAAGGCCTGGCGCCGGGCGGCGTGCTCGGCCGGGTAACCCGGGACGTGGTGCGCGATGGCATCGAGCGTCAGGGGCTGCTGCGTCTCGAGCAGGACCAGGACCAGGTCGGTGACGCGCTCGAGCCTGTCGAGTTTGATCGGGGTTGGGGTGGGGGTGGCGGTGGCCATCGGCCCGAGCCTAAGACACTCGCCGGGAGGTCCGGCACGGCATGACGGTCGTCGGACATCCCTTCGGCTGGCACCTGCACGTCATCTGGCTGCTCGCCGTCGTGACCCTGGTGGTGGGCTACCTGTGGGCGACGACGACGTGGCCGGCGACGCGTCGGCAACGAGCCCTCTTCGTCGGTGGCGCCGTGCTGCTCGGCCTGGCGGTGACGTGGCCGCTGGCCGATCTGGCCGCGCACTGGCTGCTGGTGGCCTTGGTCCTCCAGCGGCTACTCCTGCTCCTGGCCGTGCCGCCGCTCCTCGTGCTCGGGACGCCTCGCCCGCTCCTGGTTCGTCTGACGAGGCCGGCGGGCATCGACGCGGTGCTGCGGATGGTCGTCCGGCCGATCCCCGCCGTCGCGATCGTGACGGTGGTGGCGGTGGCGACGTTGACAACGGGGGCGGTCAGCCTGGCCGCCCGGTCGTCGGTGGCCCAGGCGGCGTTGGAGCTCGTCGTGCTGGCCGCGGGCTTCGTGCTCTGGGCGCCGGTGTTGAGCGAGCTACCCGGGGCGCCGACGCTGTCCGCGCTGGGACGGGGCGGCTACCTGATCGTCCAGTCGATCGTGCCGAGCTTCCTGTCGATCGTGTGGATCTTCGCTCGGCATCCGCTCTACCAGCCGTTTGCGCACTCGGGGAAGGTGGTCGACCTCTCGCCGCTGCTCGACCAGCAGCTCTCGGGGTTCGTGGCCAAGCTGGGGACGATCGCCGTGCTCTGGTCGGTGGCCTTCGTCATCATGACGCGGGCCGAGGCGGCCGACTCTGCGGGCAAGGACGACGACCCGCTGATGTGGTCGGACGTGGAGCGTGAAATCGAGCGGGCGGACCGGCGCCAACGCCGTCACGGGTGGCGCGACCTGCTGCCACCACCGCAGGACCAGTCCTGACCGGGTCGTCCCGGTCCGTGGTGCACAATGGTGGTCTATGGGTATGACGGTGATGGTCCGTGTCCGCGGACAAGCGGACGCGGCGGGACGAACAGCGACGTCGTCTCGGACAGAATTTCCTTCGGCCTGACCTGGCCGACGAGCTGGTTGCCGGCGCGGCGTTCGCCGCCGGCGACCACGTCATCGAAATCGGCGCCGGCCGTGGCGCGCTGACCTACGCGCTGGCCCGACGGGGTGTTCGTGTCGTCGCCCTCGAGAAAGATCCGCACTGGGCGGCCTCTCTCCGTCATGACGTCCGCAGGCGCGCCCTCGACCACATCAGGGTCGTCTGTTGCGACGCGCTCGACTACCCCATGCCTCGCCGGCCGTTCCGCATCGTGGGCTCGCTCCCCTTCGGGGCGACAACGGCAATCCTGCGGCATCTCCTCGACGACCCGGACTCCGCGCTCGTCCGGGCCGACCTCATCGTCCAGTGGGAGGTGGCGCGCAAACGCGCCGTCATGCCGCCCTCGACCCTGCTGTCGGCTACCTGGGCGCCGTGGTGGACCTTCGACATAGGCCGACGAATTCCCGCCGCCTCCTTTCGCCCCATGCCCTCCGTCGACGCCGCCATGCTCCGGGTCTCGCGCCGCAACCCGCCCATCCTCCCGCCGCAGATGGCCGGCCCCTATGCCTCCTTCGTACGCAGCCAGTGGCAGTAGCGTCTGCTGGTCATATGGAGGAGACGTGGACCATTCCCGACGTCTTCCTCTTGACCGAGGGCTCCGAGGGCGAGGTGGCTGTGCCCCACCTGACGCTGACCTTCCGCCACAGCGGAGTCGAGCTCGATAAGGCCGACGGCGAATCGGTCTGGGACTGTGTCTGGTCGGAGTTGCAGGAGATGACGCCCGTCGAGCGATCGGTCCTCCCCGACGGGAGGGAAGGCGTGGTCATCGTCGTGGTCGAGCGCGACCGGCGCCGGCGCCACCGATTCGTCCTGGCTACCGACGATGCCGAGGCGACCGAGGAGTCCATCCGGGGCAGGGCGGGAACCCACGGATTGCGGACCCGGTGGCCCCGTCCGGCCGTCTCACGGCTGCTCATGGTCGCCGTCATCGGCGCGCTCAGCGTCACGCTGACGCTGCTGTTGCTTTCAGCCGTCCATGTGATCCACTTCTGACCGACGTCAGTCAGGCCAGCGAGGCGCTCCGCAACTCGTCCAAAGACAGTTCAGCGGTCTGGTTCCCGCCGCACTGCGGGCAGTGCTCGACGTGGCGCCACGAACGGAGCAATCGGGTCCCCTCGGGGTTCAGGATCACGACGAAGGACTCGGAAATCGGGTCGATCTCGAGGCCGTAGTAGGCCCGCCAGGCGGTCGTCGCGGAGGGGGCGTCGAGCGCCAGGCCCTTCAGGACACGTCGGAAGCGCAGGCGGTCCGTGTCGAAGATCCAGGTGCTGTGGCAGGACTCGAGAATGAAGAGAGAGTCGCTCGTGGGGGGGACCACATCGCTGATCATGCACGATCTGTTACCGCATTCAGCGTCGAATTCACCTCAGGCTCGTTACGAATTCGTGACAATTCGCGTCGTGCCTGGCTGAAGCCCTATTGCGGCCCCGAATCGTGCTTCCGACCCACCACGAACTCCCGTTTCGAGGACAGTTGTCGGAGGATGGAACACAGCGCGATTCGGCTGTCCGCCGGGTCGATGACCTCGTCGACAAGGCCCCGTTCCGAGACCGGCCAGGGGTTCAGGTAGGCCTCCTCGTAGGCCTGCTCCTGGTCGCTCCGGGCCCCCGGCTCCAGGCCCCGGTGCAAGATCTGGACCGCCCCCGACGCCCCCATCACCGCCACCTCGGCACCCGGCCAGGCCAGGCAGATGTCGTTGCCGATCCCGCGCGAGTCCATCACGATGTAGGCCCCCCCGAAGGCCTTGCGCAAGATGAGGCAAAGGCGGGGCACCGTGGCTTGGGCATACGCAAACGCCAGCTCGGCTCCGTGGCGGATCATCCCCCGCCACTCGAGGTCCTTCCCCGGCAAGAACCCCGGCGTGTCCACCAGGCTGAGGATCGGCAGGTTGAAGGCGTCGCACAGCCGGACGAATCGCGCCGCCTTCTGCGACGCCGCGATGTCGAGCGTCCCCGCCAGTATCCGAGGCTGGTTGGCGACGAACCCGACCGGCATCGCGCCCATCCGGGCGAACGCGGTCACGATCTGTCCGGCCCAGCGGGGCCACAGCTCACGGACCTCGCCGTCGTCGCACAACGAGCGGATGACGTCGCGCACGTCGTAGGTGGCGGCCTTGCGCTCGGGGATCACCGTCCGCAGCTCGGGCGTCGACCGCAGCACCGAGTCACCGAGCGACGCCACCGGTGCCAGGACGTCGGTGTTGGACGGCAGGTAGCCGAGCAGCTCGGCCACCGTCCCATCGACATCGTCGGATTCCACGGCGCAGAGCCCGCTCGATGTCGCGTGCTTGAGTACCCCGCCCAAGTCGCTCAGCCCGACGTCGATCCCGGTGAACTCGCGCACCATCTGTGGCCCCGATACGAAGGCGATCGCCTCCGAGCTCATCACGACGAGGTCGGAGAGCCCGAGCAACAGCGCCGGCCCCGACACCACCGGCCCCGTCGCCGCGGCGATCACCGGTACCTGCCCGCTGCACCGGCTCAACGCCGCCGCCGCCTGCCCCCATCCGTGCAGGGCGGCGACCCCGTCATTGACGTCGGCCCCGCTCGAAACGACGAAGAACACAAACGGGATCCCCAGCTCCACCGCCTGGTCCGCCGCTTCGGCCAGCCGCACCCCGTCGGCGTGGGTGATGGCGCCGCGGCGCATCGAGCCCAGCGACCGGCAGATGACCACGTTGCGACCGTCGATCCGCCCGACGACCGACGTGACGGCTCCGAC
>DASZLL010000077.1:0-1650 GCA_035552395.1 Acidimicrobiales bacterium | reverse complement strand
CGAGCACCGCTCCGGCGACGTCGTGCGCCGCCACCATGCCGGACCCGAACATGCGATCGGGGGCGTAGTCGCAGAAGTCCTTCAGCCAGTCGTTGTAGGCGCGGGCGATCGCGGTGGCGAACTCGGGCTCGAGCCCGTCGGTGCCGATCTGCTCGGACGAGTCGAGGCCGAGGACGAACAACCCGCGGGACGGGAACAGCACGGCCAAATCGAGCCCCTCGGCGTTCATAGCGTCGATCTGCGACGGTGCGTCCCAGCCCCGCGCCTCGGACGCCGCGTACACAGTGTCGTGCTCCTCCTTCCACCCGGTCTTGCGACCCTCCACGCGCATGGGGCGGGTCTCGCCCATCCGCAGCAGGACGGCGTTCTTCACGCGTACCCGCATGTCGCGTGTGATCTCGGACAGCCCGCGCGGGGCCGCGTGCGCGTAGGCCTGGTCGATGTAGCGCTCCCATAGGTCGGGCGGCTCCATCACGTGGAGATCGCTGTCACAGATAACGTGGTCGCGTAGCCCCATGAAATATTGACCCCCCGGGTCCCTGACGCTCGAGTCAGGTTTCACTATACGCTCTCGTCCCGCCGGTCCTCTGGGGCGCCGGCCAGGGCATATCCGGACTCGGGGAGGGTCGATGTCGACAGGTGTGATCGGGCTGGGGAACATCGGCGGGCACATCGCGGCCAACCTCGTGACCGACGGTAATGACGTGCTCGTTCACGACCTCGACATTGCGGCAATGACGGCGGTCGCGGGTGCGACGGCCGCGCCGGACGTGGCATCGGTGGCCCGCATGGCGGACGTCACGCTGTTGTCGTTGCCCACACCCGACGTCGTGGCCGCGGTCGCAGCGGAGTGGGCCGCCGCCGCCGCGCCGGGCGCTGTCCTCGTGGATCTGTCCACCAACAGCCCGGCCGTTGTGCGCGAATTGGGGGAGCGTCTCGCCGCCTCGGGGCATCACCTGGTGGAGGCGCCCCTCACCGGTGGGGCCATCGGGGCCGAGAAGCGGATGCTCGTGTTCATGGTGGGCGGCGACGACGAGCCCGTCGCCCGCGTCCTGCCCGTGCTCGAGCCGCTCGGGCGGGCGACGTTCCACGTCGGCGGGCTCGGACTCGGCAACACCATGAAGCTGCTGAACAGCCTCATCGCCTTCACGACCACCTGGGTCAGCCTCGAGGGTCTGGCGATGGCCACCAAGGCGGGCATCGAGGTGCGAAAGGCCGTGGAGATACTGCGCACCGCCGGCGCATCCAACTTCTACATCGACCGCCAGGTCGAGACGATCGACGGCCGCGGTCGCCCCACCCAGTTCGCGCTGGAATTGGCCGCCAAGGATGCCGGACTGATCGTGGAGTGGGGCAACGCGCTCGGCGCCCCCACGCCGGTCGCCGCCGCGGTGAAGGGCGTCCTCGACGGTGCGGTTGCTGGGGGCCTCGGCGGAGCGGACTGGAGCGAGCTTCCCACCGTCGCCGAGCAGCAGGCGGACGTGGCATTGCGCTGGGGCCCCGTTTAGTTCGCGGATAGCGCACGCACGCAGCGTCCGCGTCACGCTGGGCTTCAGCCCGCGCGGAGGATCCGGGAGAATCCCAAGCTACAATGACTGCGTAATCATCAAGAGGAGTCGAGGGTCCTGGCCCGTTGACGCTCCGCCAACC
>DASZLL010000076.1:0-33908 GCA_035552395.1 Acidimicrobiales bacterium | reverse complement strand
CCGGATCAACGCGGAGAACATGGGCCAGTTCGAGCGGACGCTCATCATCGCCGACGAGGGCTCGCAGGTGCACTACATCGAGGGCTGCTCCGCCCCGGTGTACTCGACCGACTCGCTGCACTCGGCGGTGGTCGAGCTGGTGGCGCTGCCGGGCTCGCGCATCACGTACACGACGATCCAGAACTGGTCGTCGAACGTCTACAACCTCGTGACGAAGCGGGCGCGGGCCGAGGCCGAGGCGCACGTCGAGTGGATCGACGGCAACATCGGGTCGCGCCTCACGATGAAGTACCCCTCGGTGTACCTCATGGGCCCCAAGGCGAGCGGCGAAGTGCTGTCGGTCGCCTACGCCGGGGCGGGCCAGCACCAGGACGCCGGGGCCAAGATGTACCACGTCGCTCCCGAGACGACCTCGACCATCGTGTCCAAGTCGATCTCCAAGGACGGCGGCATCACCACGGACCGGGGCAAGGTGCACGTCGACCCCGAGGCGTACGGGGCCAAGTCCTTCGTGCGCTGCGACGCGCTGTTGCTCGACGACGAGTCGACCTCGGAGACCAAGCCCTACATGGAGGTCGGCGAGCGCAGCGCCCGTATCGGCCACGAGGCCACGGTCTCGAAGGTCGGCGACGACCAGCTCTTCTACCTCATGAGCCGCGGCCTCACCGAGCAGCAGGCGATGGGCATGATCGTCAACGGTTTCATCGAGCCGGTCACCCGCACGCTGCCCATGGAGTACGCGGTGGAGTGGAGCCGCCTCATCGAGCTGCAGATGGAGGGGTCGGTCGGCTGACCGGCCGCCGCCGCAACCCCGCCTGCTTCGTGGCACCATAGAACCGTGCCGATGCGCGAGGAATGCATCCACTTCCAGAGCCGGACCTACGCCTCCGGCGAGGCGGCGAGGTTCTGCCGCTTGGACCTGGCCCCCGAGGCGCCCTGGCGCTGCCCGGAGAATTGCCCCTCCTTTCGCCCGCGCATGGCCGACGTGGGGTGGGTGCACGGCAGCCTGGTGGAGCCCGCCATCGAGGACGAGCCAGAGGGCTCGGGTGAGGACATCGCGGCGCTGCTCGACTCGGCCGAAGACATCGTCAACGACGTCGCGCCCGGGGTGCTCGACGAGGTGCGGGCCGAGGACGCCCGCAAGGAGCGGTCGGCCAACCGCTGGTGGCGCCGGCGCCGCTGAGGCCGACGCCGACGCCGACGCGCGTCGCTCAGCGCCCGGTGAACTTCGGCGAGCGCTTCTCCATGAAGGCGGTCATCGCCTCGACGAGGTCGTCGGACGCCAGCATGCCGCCGTTCCACGTGGCCACGTAGTCGAGGCCCTCGGCCACCGTCCGACCTTCGTTGGCCGCCAGGACCGCCTTGGTGCCCTGGACGGCGATGGGGGAGTTGGCCGCGATCTCTGCGGCCAGGGCGCGGGCCGCCTTGAGCACGCCGTCGGCATCGGTGGCCACGTCGTTGACCAGGCCGATCTCCTTGGCGCGCTCGGCCGAGATGTCCTTGCCGGTGAAGGCGAGCTCGGCCAGGTGCCCCGCGCTGATGATCGCCGGCAGCCGCTGCAGGCTGCCCAGGTCGGCCACGATCGCGACCTTGGCCTCGCGCACCGAGAAGATCGCATCGGCCGACGCCAGCCGGATGTCGCAGGCGGCGATGAGGTCAACGCCGCCGCCGATGCAGTAGCCGTGCACGGCGGCGATGACGGGCTTCGGGCAGCGTGCGACCGCGGTGACCGAGTCCTGGAGCCGCAGTACCTCGGCGCGCCCGCCGCGCGCCCGGGCGGCCATGGACGCGGGGCGCGAGTCGCCCGGACCTTCCCCCCCGCCCGCCAGCAGGTTGCCCATCGCCTTGAGGTCGAGCCCGACCGAGAAGTGTGGCCCCTTGGCCGCGATGACGACGACGCGCACCGAATTGTCAGCGCTCAAGGCGTCCATGGCGCGGGGCAGATCGCGCCACAGGTCCATGCCCATGGCGTTGCGGGCCTCGGGCCGGTCCAGCCACAGCGTGGCGAGGTCCTCTTCCCGCTCGATGCTCAGCACCGGCGACTCGAAACCTGTGATTCCCGCGTTCTCACCCATGTCCCGAAGGCTAATGGGATGTCTAACCGCCTGGTAAGGACGCTGGTAAAGGCCGGTAGAGTGCATGGGCTGCATCCGCATCGAGCACTCGTATCGAAAGAGGTTTGACCCTGCCCACCTTCAGCGCTGAGGCGTCCGCGAGCCTGGGCGGCCCCGACTGGCTGCGCCGGCGCCGGGCCGCCGGCTTCGAGGCCTTCACGTCGACCCCGCTGCCATCCGAGAGCGAAGAGGTCTGGCGGTACTCGCCCATCGACGAGTTGTCGCTCGACGACTTCGTCCCGCAGGTCGAGGGGTCCGCCAACGGGGACCCTAGGGGGACGACCGCGGGTGGCGAGTTGCTCGAGTCGGTGCGCGCCGCCCTCGGGCGTACGGCCGCCAGCGTCCTCGTGCACGCCGGGCGTCCCGTCGACGGGACATGGACCGGCGCTGGCAACGGCGGCGCGTCTTCCTTGTCGTTCGGCCCGGCCGAAGTGGTTGACGCGTCCGCCGACCTGCTCGGATCCGTCCAGCACGGCGGCGACGCCTTGGTGCGGCTCAACGACGCCTTCATGCCAGACGCGGTCTTCGTCGACGTGCCCGCCGGACTGACGGTGGACCGACCGGTCCTGGTCGTGCACTGGTGCGAACCGGGCGCCCCGGCGTTCCCGCGCACCTGCGTGCGCGCCGGTGAGGGCGCCGTGGTCTCGGTGGTCGAGGTGTTCGCCGGGCCCGACGGCCCGGCGCGCTCGCTGGTCGTGCCGGTTACTGAGCTGCTGGCGGCCGACCACGCGTCGGTCTCGTACGTGTCGTTGCAGATCCTCCCGAACACCGCCTGGTCGCTCTCTCGCCTGTCGGCTTGCGGCGGCGGCTCCTCGTCGGTGCGCACCTTCACGGTGGGACTGGGCGCGGCGTACGACCGGGTCCGCACGGACGTCACGGTCGACGGGCGCGACGCCCGCAGCGAGATCCTCTCGACCTATCTCGGCGACGGCACCCAGGTGCACGACATCCGCACCCTGCAGGACCACGCGGCGCCGAGGACCAACAGCGAGCTGCTGTGCCAGGGCGCGGTCGCCAGCCGGTCACGTTCCGTCTACAGCGGCCTCATCCGCGTCCACCGTGGTGCCGTCCGCAGCGACGCCCGCCAGACGAACAACAACCTCGTCCTCAACGAGGGCGCGCACGCCGACTCGGTGCCGAACCTCGACATCCTCGAGAACGACGTGAAGTGCTCGCACGCCTCCACGGTCGGTCCGGTGGACGAGGACCAGATGTACTACATCGAATCCCGTGGCGTGGCGCCCGAGGTGGCCGAGGGACTCATCGTGCGCGGGTTCTTCGACGCCATCATCGACCGTGGATCCGTGCCCGAAGCGACACCGCTTCTCCAGCGCGAGGTGCACGCGCGCCTCGACGCGGCGCTGGGTGGACGGCAGGTGCTCGCCGATGTCTGAGACCGTGACGCTCTGCAAGGTGGACGAGCTCGAGCCGGGCGAGGCCAAGCGCTTCGACGTCTCGGGCCGTCGCATCGCCCTGGTGCGCATCGGCGACGAATTCCACGCGATCGACGACGAGTGCAGCCACGAGGACTACTCACTCTCCGAGGGCGAGGTCTGGGCGGAGGAGTGCGAGATCGAGTGCCCGCGCCACGGCAGCACGTTCGACCTGCTGACCGGTGAGCCGTGCTCCTTGCCGGCCACCCGGCCCGTCGCGGTATACAAAGTCGAAGTGGACGCCGACAGCGTGGCCGTGGTGCTGCCATGAGCGGCGAGCACGTGCTCGAGGTGCGCGGCCTGCACGCGTCGGCCGGCGGCCGGGAGGTCCTGCACGGCATCGACCTCACGGTGCGGAGCGGCGAGGTGCACGTGGTCATGGGTCCGAACGGCTCGGGCAAGAGCACGCTGGCGCACGCGCTCATGGGCCGACCCGGCACCGAGATCACCGAGGGCTCCATCAAGATGGACGGGACGGAGCTCGCACACGAGCCCGCATGGAAGCGGGCGCGCGCCGGGCTGTTCCTCTCGCTGCAGCACCCGGTGGAGGTGCCGGGAGTCGGGCTGCACTCGCTCCTCCATGCCGCGCTGGGGTCCGCCACGGACGACACTGGTCTCGACGCCCGTATGACCGACGAGGCGAAGGCGGTTGGGCTCGAGGCCAGGCTGCTGCGGCGTCCCCTCAACGTGGACCTCTCGGGCGGCGAAGCCAAACGCACCGAGATGGTCCAACTCGGCGTGCTGCGTCCGGCGATCAGCATCCTCGACGAGGTGGACTCGGGGCTCGACGTCGACGCACTGGGCGAGGTGGCACGCCACCTCCAGCTCGCCACGACGGAATGGGGCGCAGGGATCCTGGCCATCACTCACTTCAACCGCTTCCTCGTCCAGCTCGAGGCGGACCTGGTGCACGTGATGGTGGGTGGCCGCATCGTTGCGACGGGCGATGCGGCCCTGGCGCTCCAACTCGAGCAGACCGGGTACGCCGGCTACCAGGACACCAAGGCCTGACCACGCGCGTAAGGCGCGCTGTGAGCCCAGCGGACGTTCGAGCGCCCGAGTGACCTGCCGCCAATTTCGCAACGGCGCTTGGTACCGTACTGCGGCATGGCGAACGGTCGTCCTCCGGGCGACGGGTCCGATCGCTCACCCCGAAGCCCTCGTGGTCGCAGCGCGAACGAAGAAGGACTGTCCGCGCTCGGACACCAGATGCGCAGCGGCGACGGAGAGAGGGTGGCCAACGAGTCCGGCTTGAAGGCCCTGGGGGCGCGCATCGATTCGTCCGGCCAGAAGAAGGTCCGTCGCAGCGGCAAGCCGAAGTGGAGCGCCGGCAAGAAGACGGTGGCGGTGCTCGTCAGCGTGATCGTGTTGGCAGGCGCCGTGGTCGGCGGTGGGTACGCCTACCTGTGGTACCGCTACAGCCAGATCAGCAAGATCCACGTGGCCGACGAAGTGGCGGTGCAGGGCGGGGGCCCGTTCACCATCCTCGTCATCGGCTCAGACACTCGAGTGGGCGATACGGGAACGGCGGCGCAAAACTTCGGCTCGTCTTCGGAGGTCACCGGCCAACGCAGTGACGTGGTGCAGCTCTGGCGGGTCACACCGTCGACCAAACAGATTCAGATCGTATCGATCCCGCGCGACACCGTCGTCACCATGCTGTCACCGGACAGCCAGCAGTACGGGACGTACAACCGCATCAACTCCTCGTACAACTCGGGCGCCAATCAGCTGGTGAAGACGATCACCGCCAACTTCGGCATCCCGATCAACCACGTCGTGCAGGTCGACTTCTCGGGCTTCCAGGACGCCGTGAACGCGCTGGGCGGGATCTATCTCAACTTTCCCTACCCGGCCAAGGATTCGTACTCGGGTTTGAACATCACCACGCCCGGTTGCCAGCTGCTCAGCGGCTTCCAGGCGTTGGCGGTGGCGCGCGCTCGGCACTACGAGTACTACGAGAACGGCTACTGGCACTACGACGGTACGAGTGACTTCGGACGCATCCAGCGTCAGGACGTCTTCATCAAAGCGCTGATGGGCGCCGCCAAGTCGAAGGTGAACCCGCTCACCGTCAACGCGTTCATCGGCTCCATCCACGAGGGGGTGACGATCGACGACGGCTTCGGCTTCAACGAGCTCATCGGCTTGGCGCTGACCTACCACTCGTTCGACCCGGCCCAGCTTGGGGGCGAGACTCTGCCCACGGTGGCCTCGAACGCCTTCTCGGGCCTGGGCGACGTGCTGACCGTGGACCAGCCGGCCGCTCAGCAGATGTTGGTGAACATCTTCGGCTCCAGCCTCGAGACGCCGACGAACCCGCCGCCCAACGTGAATGGGGTGCCGACATCGCCGCCCGACGTCACGCCCACGACGACGGCGCCTTCGACCGCCGCCGTTGCCGGCTCGGCGGCCACCACCACGCCCACGACGACGCCCCCGCCATCGTTCGACCCCACCAACTGCACCCCGTAGGTGCGGCGGCCGGCCCCCGGACGGCCCGAAAGCACCAGGTCAGAGCCTCGGGGTGCGAGATCAGCCGGTGGGTGGCCTGATTTCGTTTTGGAGTTTCTGGGTGGATCGTTCCAGTCGGGACCGAAAAAACGAAAACGGGGTTCGGCCCTCTGCAACCAAGACCCGCCTCACGTACGGAGACCCAAGCGGCGTCGATCCACCCCGCATGCGGGGCCATGCCAGCGAACGGCGAACGGCGAACGGGCGAACGGCAGGCGGGAGGTTTCCCAGGGGTGCGATCTGCCTGAGTCCAACACGGCAGAGGCCCGGCTCCGGGCTTAGGACGCCGCCGCCGCCCCCACCTCGTCGAGGCCCTGGGCCAGGGCGTTCCACGACAAGGTCGCGCACTTGATCCGCACCGGGAACTTCACGACGCCCTGCAGCGCCGCCAGTTCCCCGAGCTTCTCCAAATCGATCTCCTCGGGTTCGCCGGCCAGGACCTCGGCCCCGTTCGACTCGCCGCCGTGACCATCCCCCTCCAAGGAGGCCTCGTGGATCGACATCATCCCCTTGAAGGTGCCGATGAGCCGGCGCACCTCACTGACCGGCTTGCCCTTCACGGCGCCCGACATCAAAGACGCAGACGACTGGCTGATGGAGCAGCCCGAGCCGGCGATCTTCAGGTCCGACAGCTTGCCGTCCTCGACGACCATAGAGACGACGACCTCGTCGCCACACAAGGGATTGAAGCCCTCGACGCGGTGCGCGGGCGGCGACTCCAGCTCACCCCGGTTTCGAGGGGAGCGGTAGTGGTCCAAGATGATCTCGCGGTACAAGTCGTCAAGGTCGCCCATCAGCCAAACAATCTACCGGCTTCGGTCAAGCCCTCGATCAGCACCTCGATGTCATGTTCGTCGCTGAACAGGGACAACGAGGCCCGGGCGGTGGCCTGTACGCCGAGCTTGCGCATCAGCGGCTTGGCGCAGTGGTGGCCGGGGCGCACACAGACGCCGAATTGGTCGAGCACTTGGGCCAGGTCGTGCGCGTGCACGTCGCGGTAGGCCAGCGAGAGCACGCCGCCGCGGTCGGGCCCCGCCGGCGGCCCGAACACCTGCACGTCGGAGCCGAGCTTCTCGTCCAGGCGGGCCAGCGCGTGCTCGGTCAGGGCCGCCTCGTGGGCCCGGATCCGATCCATGCCGATCTCGTTCAGGTACCGCAGCGCCGCGGTCAGCCCGACCGCCTCGGCGATCGGCGGCGTGCCCGCCTCGAAGCGGGCCGGGGGCGGTGCCGCCTTAAAACCGTCGAGCTTCACGTCGAGGATCATCCCGCCGCCACCGAGGAAGGGCGGCATGCCCTCGAGCAGCTCGGCCCGCCCCCACAGGACACCGAGGCCCGTCGGGCCCATCGTCTTGTGGGCCGAGAAGGCGAGAAAGTCGGCGCCCAAGGCGACCACGTCGACCGGCGCGTGCGGCACCAGCTGGGCCCCGTCGGCCACCACGACGGCGCCCTCGCGGTGCGCGATCTCGGCGATCGACGCCACGGGGTTGATCGTGCCCAACACGTTCGACATCGCCGAGACGGCGACGACCCTGACCCCCGACGCCAGCCGATCCAGGTCCGACAGGTCCAAGCGGCCCTGACCGTCGACGGGGATGTAGCGGAGGTCGAGGCCACCGAGCTCTTCGGACAGCAGCATCCACGGGACGATGTTCGAGTGGTGCTCCATCTCGGTGAGCAACACGGCGTCGCCGGCGCGCAAGTTCGCCCGCCCCCACGTTTGCGCGACCAGATTCAACGACTCGGTCGTGTTCTTGGTGAAGACCACCTCACGAGCAGGCTCGGGTGCGCCCAAGAAGCGCCCGGCCACAATCCGAGCGCGCTCGTACTCTGCGGTCGCCTCCTCGGCGGTGGCGTACACGCCTCGGTGCACGTTGGAGTGCGTCGTCTCGTAGTAGCGGGTCATGGCGCTGATCACCGACTGGGGCTGCAGCGCCGACGCGGCCGCATCCAGGTACACGATCGGCCGGCCGTTCACCTTGCGCGCCAGCAGCGGGAAGTCCTTGCGCAGCGCCTCGGTGTTCAGCGGAGCCGGCATGCCCGGAGCGCCAGGAGCGCCAGGAGCACCCGCAGCGGCGCTCATCGCCACGCCTCGTAACCCGACGATTCGACCTGCGCCGCCACCTCGGGACCGCCGCTCGCCACGACGCGCCCGTCCATCAAGATATGGACGGCGTCGGGCACCAGCTCCATCAACAGGCGCTCGTAGTGGGTGATGGCGAGCACGCCCAGCGCCGGCTGCGCCTCGCGCACCGCGTGCACGCCGCGTCCCACCACACGTAACGCGTCAATGTCCAAACCCGAGTCGGTCTCGTCCAAGATGGCGACCAACGGCTCCAACAGCGCCATCTGCAAGATCTCGTTGCGCTTCTTCTCGCCGCCCGAGAACCCTTGGTTGAGGTGGCGGCTGGCGAAGGAGGAGTCCATGCCGAGCCGCTCCATCCATTCGGTCATGAGCACCCGGACCTCCAGGACGGACACGTCCTCGGTGCCCTGGCGCGCCGACATGGCCTGGCGGAGGAATTGGGTGACCGACACGCCCTCGATGGACTCGGGGTACTGGAAGGCCAGGAACATGCCGGACTTGGCCCGCACGTCGGTGGGCCAGCTGGTCACGTCCTCGCCGTTGAGCAAGATGCTGCCCTGCGTCACCCGGTAAGCGGGGTGCCCGAGCAGGGCGCCGGCCAGGGTCGACTTGCCGGCGCCGTTCGGACCCATGAGGGCGTGCACCTCGCCGGCGCCGACCGTGAGGTCGACCCCGCGCAGGATGGCGCCGTCCTCGGCCGAGACGTGCAGGTCCTTGATCTCGAGCAGCGGGGGGGTCGCCGGCATGACTAATACCTTACCTTTTTGGTCGGGTTTTCAGTTACGGCCGACCGACCCCGTCCGCCGGGCCCGGTGGCGGCGGTGTCCGCCCGGCGGCTCACCAACCTCTGTCAACCCATTCCTGCAGGTGAGGGGCCTCGTTGCCGATGGTGGTCGCCGTCCCGTGCCCAGGCAGCACCCGCGTGCCGGGGTCGAATTTGGCGAAGATGCGGCGATCGATCGACTCGATGATCGTCGGGAAACTGCCCCCTTCGAACGACGTGTTGCCGGGGCCGCCCGGGAAGAGGGTGTCGCCGCTGAAGAGGAGGTCCGTGCCCTCGACGGCGAAGCAGATCGAGCCGGGGGTGTGGCCGGGCGTGGCCAGGGTCTTGATGCGCAGGTCGCCCACGCTGAGCGTCTCGTCGTCTTCGAGGATCAGGTCGTAGCTCGGCAGCATCCCCGCGTCGGCGCTGGTCACGGCCACCGAGATCCCGGCCTCGCGCACGGCCGGCACGGCCTGGATGTGGTCCCAGTGGCCGTGGGTCTCGACGACCTGGTTGACCCCGAGGTCCCGGCAGATGGCCAGCAGCTCCTCGTGCTCGTTGGCCGCGTCGATCAACATGGCGTCGCCGGTGCGGCGGCAACGCAAGATGTAGACGTTGTTGTCCATCGGGCCCACCACGATCTGGTGCACCTCGGCGGCCGCGTCGCTCCAGATTTTCTCCAGTTGTCCCATGGTCCCAGCGTGTCACACGCCACGGCCCTTCTGGTCGCCGGAGGGCCTCGTCTGGTAGACACCCGGGTACCAAGCGACACACCGCCGGCGGGGCTGCCGGGGGAGAAGCAAAGAGGAGCCCTGGCATGAATTTCGCCTTCAGTGACGAGCAGGAGGAGCTGCGCGCGGCCGTCCGCCGCTTCCTGTCGGAGAAGTCACCCGAGACCGAGGTCCGGCGTCTCATGGACACGACCGAGGGCTACGACCCGGCCGTGTGGAGCCAGATGGCCGACCAGCTCGGCCTGCAGTCGCTGACCATCCCCGAGGAGTTCGGCGGGTCCGGCTTCACCTACGTGGAGCTGCTCGTCGTGCTTGAGGAGATGGGTGCCGCCCTTTTGTGCGCGCCCTTCTTCTCCTCCGTGGCCCTGGCCGCCAACGCGCTCTTGAGCTCGGGCGACGACGAGGCCAAGAAGAGCTACCTGCCCGGCATCGCCTCGGGCGAGACGATCGCCACCCTCGCCATCACCGAGGACAACGGCAAGTGGGACTTCAGCGGCATCGAGTGCAAGGCCGCTCAGTTGGGCGACGGCTGGGTGCTCGACGGCCACAAGATGTTCGTCCTCGATGGCCACGTGGCCAACCTCGTCGTCGTGGCGGCCCGCACCGACAGAGGTGTGACGCTGTTTGCCGTCCAAGGTGACGCGGCCGGGCTCACGCGCACGCCACTCCCGACGATGGACCAAACGCGCAAGCAGGCGCGCCTCGAGTTCGCCGGCACGCCGGCGGTGCTCATCGGCGCGGAAGGCGGCGCCGAGGCCGGGTTGGCCAAGACGCTCGACCTCGCTGCGGTGGCGTTGGCCGCCGAGCAGGTCGGTGGCGCGCAACGCGTGCTCGACGCGTCGGTCGACTATGCGAAGACGCGCATCCAGTTCGGCCGACCGATCGGCAGCTTCCAGGCCATCAAGCACAAGTGCGCCGACATGCTGCTCGAGGTCGAGTCGGCCAAGTCCGCCGCCTACTACGCCGCCTGGGCCGCGGCGGAGGACTCCGACGAGCTGCCCGTCGTGGCGAGCCTGGCCAAGTCGTACTGCTCGGAGGCCTACTTCCACGCCGCGGCGGAGAACATCCAGATCCACGGCGGCATCGGCTTCACCTGGGAGCACCCGGCGCACCTCTACTTCAAGCGCGCCAAGTCCTCCGAGCTGTTCCTCGGCGATCCCTCGTACCACCGGGAGCTGCTGGCGCAACGCATCGGGATCTGAGGTGGCGGGGCCATTCCGGCTCCGGCCCGGTCCGGCGGGTGATCTGTGGTCGTACGCCAGCGCCACGAGCCCCGGCGCACCCATCCGCGGCTACGTCCTCCTCTGTCACGACCTGCCGCGCCCCCAGGGGGCGGCCGCCGACCTGGCGCTGACGTACCCGCCGCTGGCCGACCGCCTGGCCCGGGAGACCGGCTGGCAGGTCGTCACCGCCGCGTTGCGCGGTGCCGGCGAATCGGCCGGCGACTATTCGGCCCTGGGCTGGCTGGACGACCTGAGGTTCGTGGCCGAGAGCGAGATCCCCGAGGCGTCGACCCGGGTCGTGGTCGGGTTCGGCTTCGGCGGTGTGCTCGCCCTGCACCTGGCGGCGGGCGACGAGCGGGTCGCCGGCGTGGCTTGTCTCGGCACGCCGGCCGAGGTGGTGCAGCTGACCGGGGGCACCGAGGCGTTCCTCGCCCGCTGCCGGCGCAGCGGGGTGATCAAGAACCCCGGCTTCCCCGCCTCCCTCGAGGCCTGGGCCAAGGAGCTTTCGATCCTGCATCCGGTGGAGGACGCCGCCCTGTTGAAGGGCCGGCCGCTCCTGATGGTCCATGGCTCGGACGATCCCGACGTCCCCCTGGTGAGCGCCCGCGCCCTGGCCGACGCGGCGACCGGGCCCTCGGAGCTGCACGTGGTGCCGGGGGCCGGCCACTGGTTGCGCGCCGACCCCCGGGTGATCGCCCTGCTCGTGGGCTGGCTCGAGCGGCGCCACTGACGCTTGCGCACCCCGGGGTGGCGCGCCCGGAGGCACCGTCGGTCGTCCGAGGTGGACGCCGGTGCCGGAAAGGGGTCGCTACGCTTGGGTCTCGGCCGGTCCGTCAGGCCCAGCCAGGCGACGTCGGCGTCGCGGTCTCTCCATGAAGCTCTCGCACCGAATGCCCAATTGGTCCGGTTGGTTCGCTTATCAGGCGCGCCCACGGACTCGATCCGTGCCGGCTCACGGCGCCCTCGGCCGCATCCCGGTGCGGGCGTGACGACCCCGGAGCGCCTCCAAAACGAATACCCCGATCGGAGTTGGAGGCCGCACCTCGGCAATCCGCAGGCCCCCTGGCGGCACAGCACGGTCTGGCTTCTCGTGCGCGCGATGCGCCCCCGCCAGTGGAGCAAGAACGTCTTGGTCTTCGCGGCGCCGGCGGCGGCCAGCGTCCTCGGTCACTGGTCGGTCCTCTGGCGGGTGGTCGCGGCCTTCCTCATCTTCTGCGCCGCCGCCTCGGGGCACTACCTCATCAACGACGTGCTCGACGCCGAGCAGGATCGACATCACCCGACGAAGCGCGACCGGCCGGTCGCCAGCGGAGAGCTTCCGGCGTCCGTCGCGCTCGGTACCGGGGTGGTGCTGATCGTCGTCGGCCTGGTGGGAGCGGCCCTGCTCGGACCGTGGGGCTTCGTCCTCGTGGTGGCGTCGTACCTTGCCTTGACCATCGCCTACAGCCTGTGGCTGAAGCGCCAGCCGGTCATGGAACTCGCGATCGTGGCCTCGGGATTCGTGCTGCGGGCCGTGGCCGGCGGTGTGGTCGCCCACGTCCTGCTCTCCACGTGGTTCCTTGTCTTTACGTCATTCGCGGCCTTGTTCGTCGTGACGGGAAAGCGCTACGCCGAGCACGCGCGGCTCGGTGAGGACAGGGGATTCCACCGCAGCGTCCTCGACGAGTACACCGAGTCATTTCTCCGATCGACGTTGACCATCTGCGCCAGCGTCACCGTCGCCACCTACTGCCTGTGGGCGTTCGACCGCACCGGCCTCCTGGCCCACGCGGGCCATCACCCCATTTGGATCGAGTTGACCGTTGTCCCACTCGTCCTGGCCGTCCTTCACATCTTCCGTTTGTTGGACGCCGGGAAGGGCGGGGAGCCCGAGCGCTTGGCCCTGCACGACCACCAGTTGCAGGGGTATGGGCTGTCGTGGGTGGCCTTCATGGTCATCGGCCTCTACGCGTGACAGCGCTGGACGAACGCACGGTCGCGCCCGACCACGAGTCTTCGCCCCAGGAGTTGCGGGGCTGGGGTCGCACCGCTCCGTCGCAGGCGCGCGTGACGAACCCGACGGACGAGGATTCCATCCGCTGCCTGCTCGAGCACGCACACGGGCCCCTCATCGCCCGCGGCCTCGGTCGGAGCTATGGCGATGCGGCGCAGAGCAGTGGTGGCCTCGTCGTCCAGACTTCACGCCTCGACCAGATCGGGGAGCTCGACGAGGTGACCGGCAGGATCGAGGTCGGGGGTGGCGTGAGCCTGCACCGGCTCATGGGAGAGGTCATCCCGCGAGGGTGGTTCGTCGCGGTGACGCCGGGGACGCGGCAGGTGTCGGTCGGCGGTGCGATCGCCTCGGACATCCACGGCAAAAACCATCACTGCGACGGGAGCTTTGCCCGCCACGTGACGAGCATGACGCTGGCCACGCCGACAGGCCCCAAGGTCGTGAGTCCCGACGACGACGCCGAGCTCTTCTGGGCGACCGCGGGCGGCATGGGGCTGACGGGCATCGTCCTGCGGGCAACGCTGCGCCTGATCCCGATCGAGACCTCGTGGATGCACGTGGAGAACCGGCGCTTCTCCACGCTCGACGCCCTGATGTCGGCGATGCAGCAGTCCGACGTCGGGCACCGCTACAGCGTGGCGTGGCTCGATTGCCTGGCCAGCCGAGACGGCCGGCGCCGTTCGATCCTGACGTTGGGTGACCACGCACCGCTGTCGTCGTTGCCCGACCGCCTGCGCCAACGCAGTCTCGAAGCCCCGGCCGAGCCCCGGCTCCGGGTGCCGCTGGCGCCGCCGATGCGTATGGCGAACCGCCTCTCGGTGCGCGTCCTGAACGAGGGCTGGTTCCGGGTGTCCTCGCACGGCTCGCTGGTGTCCTTGAGCACCTACTTCCACCCGCTTGACGGGATCGGAGGTTGGAATGTGCTCTACGGACCGGAGGGGTTCGTGCAATATCAATTTGTGGTTCCCCCTGAGCGGGGCGACGTCGTCGAGGACGCAGTCGAGTGCATTGCCGCCTCGGGTGTTCCCTCGTTCCTCGCCGTCTTAAAGCGCTTCGGGCCCGGGACTCCCGGGCCGCTCTCGTTTGCGCAGAGTGGGTGGACCCTCGCGCTCGACTTCCCCGTCGGGCCCGAGGGATTGGCCGGCCTGCTCGATTCGCTCGACGAATTGGTGGCCGCGGCCGGGGGCCGGGTCTATCTCGCCAAGGACGCGCGCTTGCGGCCGGAGCTCCTGCCCGTGATGTATCCGAGGCTCGCCGAGCTGCATGCCGTTCGCCAGAAGGTGGACCCGGGCGGCGTGCTCACCTCGGACCTGTCGCGGCGGCTCGGCTTCTAGGGCTTCCGGCCTCCACCGCGGCGAGGGCGCGCTCGATCGCGGCGCGCAGCGCTCGTGCCGCCGCCTCCGGATCAGGCGCTTGCGTCAGGTAGCGCACCACGACGAAATGGCGGACGCCCGCCGCGGCGAGCTCGGGCACCCGGTCCGGGGCGACGCCGCCGGTCACGAAGACGGGCACGCTCGCCCGCGCGCTGGCCAGCGTGGCGTAGGCCAGCCCGGTGCCCGGCCGACCCGGCTTCGTCGGCGTGGGCTCAACCGGCCCGGCCGAAAGATAGGTCACGTCCTCGTGCACGGCAGCGGCCAGGTCGTCCGAGCCGTGGGTGGAGAGCCCGACGATCGCGTCGGGTCCGAGAATGCGGCGGGCCAACGCCACCGGTGCGTCGTCCTGCCCGACGTGGACACCGTCGGCACCCACCTCGAGCGCCAGGTCGGGCCGGTCGTTCAGCACGAAGGGGACTCCGTGCTCCCCGCACACCGCTGCGACAAGCCGCGCCCGGGCCAGAAGTGGCCGCGCGTCGAGCTCCTTCTCCCTCAGCTGGACCACGTCGACCCCGCCGGCGATGCAAGCGCCGACGAACTCGGCCAGGTCGGGCCGGTCCGGCGTGCACAGGTAGAGGTGCCGTCCGGAGAGGTCGGCGCCGGACATCACCCCTTGGCGTGCGCCTTGGCCTTGAGGGCCCGTTTATTGGCACGGACCTTTTCGAGGCTCTCAATGGAGGTGATGTCGGCGACGGACAAGAAGGCACCATCGTCGCCGTAGGGCGAGGTGGCCTCCTGCCAACCGGCGGGGCGGACTTGGAGCTGTTTGGCCAAGAGCGCAGCGAAGATCTTCGACTTCTGCTCGCCGAACCCGGGGAGGGCCTTCAGCCGACCAACCAGCTCGTCCCCGCTCTTGGCGCCCTTCCAGATCGCGTCCGCCTTGTCCCCGTAGTCCTCGGCGATCACGCGGCAGACATCCTGGACCCGCCCCGCCATGGAACCCGGGTAGCGGTGCAGGGCCGGCGGCTCCCTGAAGACGGCGGTGAGCTCGTCGAGTGGCATCGACGCGATGGCGGCGGCGTCGAGCGGTCGACCGAGCCGGCGGGCCAGCACGGCCGGGGAGGAGAATGCCTTTTCGATCGTGATCTGCTGGTCCAACACCATGCCGATGAGCAGGGCCAAGGGATCCTTGCCGAGCAGAGCGTCGGCCTCTGCGTCACCGGAGATATGGAACTCGACTCGTGCCATGGGGAGATCTTGTCACGCACCAGGGATGCGCTCGGCGTGACCCCAGGGGCGTGCTCGGGCAGACTCTCGCCATGCACATCCCGGCCAAGGTGGACTACGGCATCCGCGCCCTGCTGGCCCTGGCCGCGGCCGGTACCCCACAGACGGCCGAGTTTCTGGCGGGGGAACAGGGACTCCCACCCCGCTTCCTCGGCGCCATCCTGGCCGACCTCCGCCGCGCCGGCATCGTGGCGAGCCAACGCGGGGCCGAGGGTGGGTACCGGCTCGCCCGGGATCCCGAAGCGATCACGATGGCCGACGTGATCCGCGCGCTCGACGGGCCGTTGGCCGAGGTCCGCGGCTTTCGACCTGAAGCGACGAACTACGACGGCGCGGCCGAGCATCTCCAGCAGGTCTGGGTCGCGGTGCGCGCCAGCCTGCGCTCGGTGCTCGAGAAGGTCACGCTGACCGATGTGATCTCCGGGCATCTCCCGCCGCACGTGCAGAAGCTGGTGACCGACCCCGATGCCTGGATCGCCCACTGACGCCCCGCCACTGGCCACCCATCCGGTGGCCGTGGTGCAGCCGGACTACCTCTGGTTTGCCGACCTTGCGCTGGGGGGCATGGCCCGCATCGTGGAGGACCTCGGCGACGAACTGGCCAACCGGCGACCGTCGTTCCCCGATTCGAACACGCCCTACGCGATCTTGACCCATTGCCTCGGCGTCGTGGAGTACTGGGCCGGCGCGACGGTGGCCGGGCGTTCGATCGAGCGTGACCGCCCCGCCGAGTTCACGGCGAGCGGTCCGGTGGCGCCGCTGCTCGAGCGGGCCGCCGCGGCACAGCAACGCCTCAGCGATGACCTGCACGGGCTCGACACGTGGTCCGAGCCGCAGAGCGTGCGCCGCAGTCCGGACGACCCGGTGCCGTACGCGGAGACGAAGGGTGCCGTGCTGCTCCATATCCTCGAGGAGGTGTTCCAGCACCTGGGCCAAATGGAGATCACGAGAGACGTGCTCAGGGCGCAACCATGAGCGCGGAGGTGCCCATCGCGTGCAGCCTCGATGCCGGCGCGTTGACGGACCGGTTCGACGAGTGGCGCGCCCTGGTGGCGTCGTCCGTGACCTCCCTCGTGGCCGAGCCCACCGTCCTACACCTGGTGCTCGACCCGACCGATGCGGCCCTCGTTGCGGCGGTCGCGCTGGCTCAGCGCGAGGTGCAGTGTTGCCCCTTCTTCGGTGTCGCCGTCCTCATCGGCGCCGACCACCGCACGCTGTCACTCAGCGTGCCCGACGGCGCAGAGGAGGCGATGGCCACTTTCGTGGCCGCGCTCACACCTTGAACGGCGCCTCGCGCTCGGGGTCGATGCCCAGGTCGGCGATGGCATCCGCCACCACCGAGGGCTTGATCCTTCCGTCGAGCGAGAGTTGTTGCAGGACGGCCACGACGAGGTGGGCGGTGTCGACCTCGAAGAACCCGCGCAGCGCGGCCCGGGCGTCGGAGCGTCCGAACCCGTCCGTGCCGAGCGAGACGTAGGGCCGGTCGACGAAGCGCGAGATCTGGTCCGGGACGGCGCGCATGTAGTCGGTGATGGCGACGACGGGATCGCGGCCGCCTCCCAACGCAGCGGTGACGTGCGCCACGCGCGGCTCGGACTCGGGATGGAGCCGATTCCAACGCTCGACCTCGAGCGCATCGGTGCGCAACCGCGCCCAAGACGTCACGGCCCAGGCGTCCGCCGCCACGTCGTAGCGCTCCGCGAGAATCCGTTGCGCCTCCGTGGCGACGCTCCACATCGGTCCCGAGAAGCACAGGGTGGCCGCGAGGTCACCCGACGATTCGGGCCGCCCGGCGAAGCGGTACGCCCCGTCGATGATGCCCCGGCGGATGTCTGCCCCCTCGTCCCCTGCGGGCAACGGCGGCATCGGATACGTCTCGTTGTAGAGGGTGAGGTACCAGAAGCGGTCCTGGGGGTTCGGGCCGAGCATCTCGGTCACCGCCGCCTCCATGATCACCGCCACCTCGTAGGCGAAGGAGGCGTCGTAGACCATGGCGGCCGGATTCGTCGAGGCCAGCAGGGGCGACTGTCCGTCGTCGTGTTGGAGGCCCTCGCCCATGAGCGTGGAGCGCCCGGCCGTACAACCGGCCAGGATGCCGCGGCCCCGCATGTCGCCGAGGGCCCACGCCAGGTCGCCGACGCGCTGGAACCCGAACATCGAATAGAAGAGATAGACGGGGACCATGGGTTGGGCCCAGGTGGCGTACGACGTGGCCAGGGCGGTGAAGGTGGCCAGCGCGCCCGCCTCGGTGATGCCTTCCTGCAACACCTGGCCCGATGAGCTCTCGGCGTAGTTCAAGGGCAGGTCGGCATCGACCGGTATGTAGTTCTGGCCTTCGGGGGCGTAGATCTTGGCCTCCGCGATCAGGGGCTCGAGCCCGAAGGTGCGCGCTTCGTCCGAGACGATCGGCGCCACCAGGGCGCCCACGGTCGGATCGCGCACGAGGTTCCTCAGCAGGCGAGCGAACACCATGGTGGTCGAGACCGATTGCGCTCCCGATCCCGCCGCGAACTCCTCGAACACCTTCGCGTCGGGACGCTGGGCCGGTGCCGGTCGCACGACCCGCACCGGCAGCGGCCCGTCGAGGACCCGCCCGCGTGCCCGTAGATACTCCATGGCGTCAGAACCCTCGGCCGGGCGGATGTAGGGCGGGTCACCTTCGAGCGCCGAGTCAGGGATGTCGTCGGTGAGATAGAGGCGGTCGCGCAGCGTGTGGAGCTGTGCCTTGGTCATCTTCTTTATTTGGTGCGTCGCGTTGCGCGCCTCGATCTCGGGTCCGAGCGTCCATCCCTTGATCGTCTTGGCCAGGATGACGGTCGGTGCACCGCGTTGTTCGGTGGCCAGCTTGTAGGCGGCGTAGAGCTTGCGGTAGTCGTGCCCGCCCCGGGGCAAAGAGACCAGCTCGTCGTCGCTGAGGTCTTCGACCATCTTGCGGAGCCGGGGATCGGGACCGAAGAAGTGCTCACGGATGTACGCACCGGACTCGACCGCCAGCTTCTGGTACTCGCCGTCGAGCGTCGTGTTCATGCGATCGAGGAGGACACCGTCGACGTCCTGCGCGAGCAGCGCATCCCACCGGGAACCCCAGATCACCTTGATGACGTTCCAGCCGGCACCGCGGAAGACGGCCTCGAGCTCCTGGATGATCTTGCCGTTGCCGCGGACCGGACCGTCGAGCCGTTGCAGGTTGCAGTTCACGACCAAGATCAAGTTGTCGAGGTGCTCGCGGCCCGCCACTCCGAGCGCCCCGATCGACTCGGGCTCGTCCATCTCGCCGTCCCCGACGAAACACCAGACCCGGCTCGGGCTCGTGTCGACCAGGCGACGCAGGAGGAGGTAGCGGTTGACGTGAGCCTGGTAGATGGCGGAGATCGGGCCCAGGCCCATCGACACCGTGGGGAACTCCCAAAAGTCGGGGAGCAGGCGCGGGTGCGGATAGCTCGGCAGGCCGTTCCCATCGACCTCGTGGCGGAAGTTGTCGAGCTGGGCCTCGGTCAGCCGGCCCTCCACGTACGCCCGGGCGTAGATGCCGGGCGACGCGTGCCCCTGGAAGTAGACCTGGTCACCGAAGCCACCGTCCGCCTTGCCGCGGAAGAAGTGGTTGAAGCCGACCTCGTAGAGCGCCGCCGAGCTGGCGTAGGTCGAGAGGTGCCCGCCGATGCCCTCGGTCCGCGTATTGGCCCGCGTCACCATGGCGGCCGCGTTCCAGCGGATGTAGGCGCGGATCCGGCGCTCCTGGTATTCGTCGCCGGGGAACCAGGGTTCGGCGTCGGCCGGGATGGTGTTGACGTAGGGCGTCGAGACCGCAGCAGGGAAGTCGACCTGCTTCGTGCGGGCCCGCTCGTGGAGCTTCATGAGCAGATAGCGCGCCCGGGAGCGACCACGGGCGTCGACGACGGCGTCGAACGAGTCGAGCCACTCCTCCGTCTCCCCCGGATCCGTGTCCGGAACCTGGTGGCTGATCCCGTCGAACAGCATCGCACCACGGTACCGGGAGCCATCCGAGCCGCGTGACCGCCGGTCGTGGGTGTTATACACATTCGTCATGCCAGAAGCCGGGACGCCGCTCATCGTGTACACCGACGGCGCGTGTCGGGGTAACCCCGGGCCCGGCGGTTGGGCCTGGGCGATACCGGGTGGCCGCTCTGCCAGCGGGGCCGAGGCCCGCACCACGAACCAGCGCATGGAGGTCACCGCCGTGCTCGAGGCGCTCCGGGCGCTGACTCCGGAGCGGCCACTCGGCATTGAGGTGGTCAGCGACTCCACCTACGTCGTCAACTGCTTCCGGGACCGTTGGTGGGAGGGCTGGCTCAAGCGCGATTGGAAGAACACACAGCGCAAGCCGGTGGCCAACCGGGATCTGTGGGAGCCCCTCTTGGAGCTCGCGCTCTCGGACGAGGTCCCGGTGACCTTCCGTTGGGTCAAGGGCCATTCGGGGGACACGTGGAACGACCGGGTCGACGAGCTCGCCACCATGGCGGCCGACAGCGGTCGCGGCTCGAGCGGCGGCTCGTCGGGCGGGTAACCGCAGGCGCCTCGGAGCCTGGCGTCCCGGCCCAGGGCCGAGGGGCGAACGGTAGGCTTCCAGGGAGGACGCGCACAGTCGAAGAAGACGACTCGAGCCGTCGCGATCGGGATATTCCGGGGGGCCGGGAGCGCGGGCCGGGCGTCATCGGGAACGAGAAGAGGACGAGCGATGGCCAGCGAGGACGAGTTCGACATCGTGGTGGTCGGCGGCGGGCCGGGCGGGTACGCCACGGCGCTCTACGGAGCGGCCGCCGGGCTGTCCGTGGCGATCGTCGAGCGCGACAAGGTGGGTGGCACCTGCCTGCACCGCGGCTGCATCCCGGCCAAGGCGTTCCTCGAGACGGCGGCCGTCCGTCGAACCGTCGAGGGTTCGAAGGAGTTCGGCATCGACGTCTCGGGTGTGGCCCTCGACTTCGCCCGGAGCCAGGAGCGCAAGCAGGCCGTCGTGGACAAGCTCTTCAAGGGCCTGGCCGGGTTGCTCAAGGGCCGCAAGGTCACGACGCTGACCGGGACGGGCACCCTGAAGGAAGGGCGACGCGTCGAGGTCGTCGACGGACCGGACGCCGGACGCGTGCTCACCGGGCGCAACGTCGTGCTGGCCGCCGGGTCCGTGCCGCATGTCCTGCCGGGCTTCGAGGTCGACGGCCGCTGGGTGATGACCTCGGACGAATTCCTGGACCTCGACAAGCTGCCGGCGTCGGTCGTCGTGATCGGCGGTGGGGTGGTGGGATGCGAGTTCGCCTCACTGCTGGCGGACCTCGGGTCCAAGGTGACAGTCCTCGAGGCGCTCGACGGGATCTTGCCGGGGTGCGACGACGACATCGTGCGCCTCATCGTCCGGTCCTTCAAGAAGCGGGGCATCGACATCGTCACCGGCGTCAAGGTGGAGTCGCACACGCCCTCGTCTGACGGCACGGTCACGTCCGTCAAGGCGAGCGAGCAGTCCTGGGACGTCGAGGCCATCGTCGTGTCAGTGGGGCGGCGCCCCCGCACCGAGGGGTTGGTGGCCGACGGGGTCGGCGTGGTGATCAACGAACGCGGCTTCGTCGTGGCCGACGAGTACCAGCGCACGGGCGTCGACGGCGTGTGGGCCGTCGGTGATCTGGTGGCCGCCACCCCGCAGCTGGCGCATGTCGGCTTCGCCGAGGCCATCGTCGCGGTCAAGGGCATGCTCGGCGAGCCCGTGGTGCCGGTGGACAACGGCAAGGTGCCGTGGGCGATCTACTGCCACCCCGAGGTGGCGTTCTGCGGGCTGACCGAGGCACAGGCCAAGGCGGCGGGCATCGAGGTGCTGACCAAGAAGGATCCGTTCGGCGGGAACAGCCGGGCCCAGATCATCGGCGACACCGAGGGCCTGGTGAAGATCGTGGCCGAGAAGCGACCGGACGGGACGGCCGGGACGATCCTGGGCGTGCACATGTGCGGGCCGTGGGTCACCGAGCAGCTGAGCGGTGGGTATCTCGCCGTCAACTGGGAGGCCTTCCCGGACGAGGTGGCACAGTTCATCCAGCCGCACCCGTCTCTTTCCGAGACGTTCGGCGAAACCATGTTGGCGCTGACCGGAAGGGGACTCCACCTTGGCTGACGTGATGATGCCGCAGCTCGGCGAGACGGTGACCGAAGGCACCATCACCAAGTGGATGAAGGCCGTCGGCGAAGAGGTCGCGCGCGACGAGCCGCTCTTCGAGGTCTCGACGGACAAGGTCGACTCCGAGGTTCCCTCGCCCGCGGCCGGTGTGCTCACCGAGATCCTCGTCCCCGAGGGCGAGACGGTCGAAGTGGGCGTGAAGCTGGCGGTCATCGGTGACGGGGCGGGTGCGACCGGACGTGGCGACGCGCCCGCCGCGGCGACGGCCGAAGCGCCGGCACCCGCCGCAGCGCAACCGGTCGCTGCCGCACCGGAGCCGCCACCGCCAACTCCAGCAGCACCTCCGCCCCCGTCGGCCCAAGCGGCACCGCCTCCGCCGCCCGCGGCGGCGCCGGCACCTCAGACGGCAGCCGCCGAGAGCAACGGCGACGGAGCCGGCGCCGGCGTGTTGTCGCCGATGGTGCGCCGCATCCTCTCGGAGAACGGGATCGACGAGTCCGAAGTCACCGGTACGGGCGCCGGTGGTCGCATCACGCGGGACGACGCGCGGCGCGTCGTCGACGCGCGCCGCGCGGCCGCCACGACGGTGACGACCCCTCTGACGCCGCCGCCTCCGGCGGCCACCTCCGCCCCGGCGCCGGCCGCGGCGCCACCGGCCCGCGTGGTGCCGGCTTCCCCGCCCGTCTCGATGGCGCAGTTCCGCACGGCGGGCGACCAGGTCGTGCCGTTCTCCAACATGCGTCGCCGTACGGCCGAGCACATGGTGCGGTCCAAGGCGACCTCGCCCCACGCCTTCATCGCCAACGAAGTGGACTTCGAGGCCGTCGAGCGGGTGCGCACCGCCTGGGGCGCGCGCTTCAAGGCGGAGGAAGGCTTCGCCCTGACGTACCTCCCATTCGTGGCGCGGGCCGCCATCGAGGCACTGCGCGACTTCCCGCTGTTGAACGCGTCCGTCGTCGAGGATGCCCTCGTGGTCCACTCGGAGGTGAACCTGGGCATTGCGGTCGACCTCTCGCACGAGGGGCTGATCGTGCCGGTGATCCACCGGGCCGAGGAGGTCACCTTGCGCGGGGTGGCCCGGCGGATCCGCGACCTGGCCGAGCGGGCGCGCGGCCGTCAGCTCAATGCTGACGACATCGCGGGCGGGACGTTCTCCATCACCAACGACGGGCCGTTCGGGACGTATTTCACCGTCCCGATCATCAACCAGCCACAGGTGGCCATCCTCGCCACCGACGGCATCGCCCGCCGCCCGGTGGTCGTCACCCAGTCCGACGGGTCCGAGTCCATCGCCATCCACTCGACCGGCATCCTCGGCGTCAGCTGGGACCACCGTGCCGTCGACGGCGCCTACGTCTCGCTGTTCCTGGCCCGGGTGTCCGAGCTGCTCGGCACGCGCGACTGGTCCGCCGAGCTCTAAGGGACCGTTCGGTGCTGCGCATCCGGTCCCTCGGGACGGTCCCTTACCACGAGGCCACGGCGCTGCAGCACGCCCTGGCCCGTCACGCCGAGGACGACTACCTGCTGCTGTTGCAGCACCCGCCCGTCTATACGCTCGGCGCGCACGCCGACGATCGCCACGTTCTCGTCGACCCGGCGGCGGTCGGGGCGACGCTCGAGCGTACCGACCGCGGCGGTGACGTGACGTACCACGGCCCCGGTCAGCTTGTGGCCTACCCGATCGTCACCGTGCCCGACCACGTGTCGTCCGGCGCCGCGCACGTGCACCGTCTGGAGCAGCTGGTGATCGCCGTGCTCGCCGACCTCGGCTTGGCGGGTTGCGCCAGTGTCGGGGAATTTCCGGGGGTGTGGGTGGACCCGGACGGCCGGCGGCCCCGCAAGATCGCCGCCATCGGCGTGCGGGCCAAGCGGGTGGCGCCGGGGCGCCGGCGCACCGTGCACGGAGTCGCCATCAACGTGTGCCCCGACCTGTCGATGTTCGACCACATCGTGCCGTGCGGGATCGCCGACCGTGGGGTGACCTCGCTGGCGGCCGAAGGCATCGACGTGTCGATGGACGAGGTGGTCGATGCGTTGGCGGCGCGGGCCGCCGACGTGTTCGGGGACGGACGAGTCGAGCGCGCCGACGTCGTGACGGGTCCGGCCCGCCGGCGCCACCTCGATGGCGCCGGCGAACGCCCGCTGCTGCGACGCCTGCGCCAGGCCGGCGTGGCACCCGAAGACGGCCTCGACATCTCGGAGCGCAAGCCGGCCTGGGTGCGGGTGCCGGTGCGCATCGGCAAGGGGTACCGCCAGCTCGGTGCCACCGTCCACGACCTCGGCCTCGTCACGGTGTGCGAGGAGGCGGGGTGCCCGAACATCTACGAGTGCTGGGCCGACGGCACCGCGACGTTCATGATCAACGGCGAGCGCTGCACGCGGGCGTGCGGTTTCTGCCAGGTGGACACCCGGCACCCGCTGGCGCTCTCGCCCGACGAGCCCGACCGCGTCGCTCGGGCGGTGGCGCGCATGCACCTCGGGCATGCGGTGGTCACGTGCGTGGCCCGGGACGACCTGGCCGACGGGGGGTCCGGGGCCATGGCCGCGACGATTCGCGCCATCCGCGAGCGCTCGCCTGGCACGACCGTCGAGGTCCTCATCTCGGACTGCCGCGGCGACGCGGCGTCGCTCGAAGCGATCTTCGGGGCGCGCCCGGACGTGTTGAACCACAACATCGAGACGGTGGCCCGGCTGCAGCGGGCCGTCCGGCCCTCGGCGGGGTACGCGCGCAGCCTGGGCGTGTTGGCCCGGGCGGGTGCGGCGGGCCTGGTGACCAAGTCCGGTCTCATGGTCGGGCTGGGCGAGCGCGAAGAAGAGGTCGTTGCGACGATGGCCGACCTGCGCGGCGTCGGCGTCTCAATCGTCACGGTCGGGCAGTATCTACGCCCGAGCCGCGACCATCTGCCGGTGGCGCGCTACTGGGCGCCCGAGGAGTTCGACCGCCTGCGAGCTGCGGGTGCTGACCTGGGCGTGGCGCACGTCGAGGCCTCACCGCTCACCCGCTCGAGCTATCACGCCCGGGAGGCGGCGGCCGCAGCATCCGGGGCCGGCTGACCCGAGGCCGCGAGGCGGAGCTCGCGCCGGAGCGACGGCGCGCGCAGGGCCGCCACGACGCGGTGGGCGGCGTCCTCGGCCTGCACCGCCTCCGCCGCCGAGACCGGCCCGGCGGCGTACCCGGCGCGTTCGGTCGCGTCGGCCAGGCGCGCCAGGTCGGTCGACACGGCGGCCAATTGGTCGCTGCAGGAAAGCAGCGTCGCCTCGAGCAGCCTGACGTGGAGCAACGGCGACCGCCCGGGCGGCCTCGGTGCACCGGAGCGGCGGAGGGATCGTTCGACCGACCGCCAGGCCGCGGTGACGCGGGCGGCCGGCGCGCGGGCGCGGCGCCGACGCCGGCGGGCCCACGACGCGAGGACCGCGAGCAGGGCGACGGCACCCACGACGAAGAGAGTGATGATCCACCACGAGATGGTGGCGCCCCGAGCCGCGCCGGAGGTCGGGACGCCAGGCGTCGTGGTCGAGCCCGGCTGCGTCCTCACCGTGGTCGACGCGGTCGTCGGCGTCACCGGCGGAGCGGTGGTGACGGTGACGGGCACCGTGGTGGGCGTGGCCGGGCCGCCGCTCGGGGGCGGGGCCGGCGCCACGATGGGCACGGGGCCGAGGATGCCGGCCGGCGTGTGTTCCCCACCGGGCTGGCTGGGCGTGGGTTCGAACGACACCCAGCCGAGCGCCGGCCCGAGGTACACCTCGGGCCACGCGTGGGCGTCGCGTCCGCGCACCACCGTCACGCCGTGCGCGTTCGTTCCCGTGGTGAAGCCCACCGCAAGGCGGGTCGGAAGGCCGAGGGAACGGGCGAGCACGGTGAAAGCGCCCGCAAACTGTTCGCACGTCCCGCGGTGGGTGCGGGTCAGGAAGTCGACGAGCGGATCGCCGCCCGCCACCGTCGCAGGAGGGTCGAGCGTGTAGCGGAAGCGACCCGATCGGAGCCAGTCCTCGAGTGCGATGGCGCGGGTGAGCGGCGTGGAACCGGCAGCCGAGGCGCGGACCGCCAGCGCGTGGACGATCGGGGGCAAGGTCGGCAACGCGAGATCGGGCGCCAACGCGCCCGACGCCGGCGACGCGATGCTTGGCTGACGCGCCAATTCCTGGGCGGTCGGGGGTCGGGCCGCCAGGACCTCATAGGACTGGCCCGGCGTGGTGGCCCGGCGGGTGGCCACCCCGCCGGCGGAGAGGACGGCGGGCGGGGTGGCATGGACCGCCACCGTCGACGGCGGGACGGGAAGGAGCCGGCTCGACAAGTGCGCGACGGTGACCCGGCCGGTGTACGCGCCCGAGGCACCGGGCGGGACGGCGGGGGCGACCGGCGGGACAGGTCGCCCGAGCAAGCCGTCGACGATCTGGGGAGCGGGCGTGAAGACGCCGTTGCGCAGCAAGGAGAGCACTGCGACCTGCCAGTAGGAGGCCACCGGCGTCTTGGCCGTGAAGAGCACGACGTTCGGATCGTGGATCTCGAGGTCCACGAGTTGGTCGGTCAGGGAGAGGCCCGTGGGCGCGACGGTGGTCGGCGCATGCGCGGTGGCCCCCGTCGGAAGGGCCGCGACCATGACGGCCGTCGCCACCGCAACGACGCCCACCGCGGTCGCGGCCCAGCCGGCGCCACGAGACGGAGCGCGCGCCGCCTCCGCCGCCTCCGCCGCCTCCGTCAGCTCGGCTGCGTCCGACGCGCCGGTCGTGATGACGCAGAGGAAGGCGAGGACGGCGAACGCGGTGACCAGGGCGGTGGCACCCCAACCACCACGGGCAGCCGCCGACCAGGTAACGAGCGCCAACGTCCCGCTGAGCGGCGCGAGCGACACGAGCCGGGCCGGCCGAATGTTCGAGAGGGCGAGCCGCTGGTACAGCGCGACGAGCCCGACCACCACGCCCGCCAGGAACAGCGCGCCGGCGAGGGGATGGAGCGGGACGACGAACGCGGCGAGTTCGGCCCGGGCCGAGCGGAGGGAGTGGGCGAGTGCCTGCGCGGTCAATCCGGTTGGGACGCCGACGGTCCGCGGCACCGCCGTCCACGCCGCCGCCACGACGACGGCGAGGGTGCCGACGACGGCGGTGAGCGAGCCGCCGCGACCCAAGCGCAGGAGGACGGCCGGGATCAGCCAGCCGACGACGCCACAGCACAGCATCGGCCAGAGCACGTGGGCCGTGCCTGGCGCCGAGAACATTCCAGCCACCGCGACCGCCCCGAGGGCGGAGGCAGCCAGCTGCAGCGCCTCGCGTGCGGGCGGCAGGCCGCGTGCCGCAGACGTCACGGCGCCACGAGGACCTTCGCCTCGGATCCCACCGGCGGGAGCGTCGCCGCGGCCGTCGACGTGGTCAGTACCGTCGAGCGGCCCGGTGGGCGTGACGGCCGGCTACCTCCCGATGTTCCGGGGCGCAAGGTGGCGAGGAAGACGGCCGCACGCGCCCAGCCGTCGGCGTCGGCGGAGACGAAGCAGGCGCGGCCCGAGATCGTGCCGAGCTCGACGGGCCAGCCCCTCCTGCCCGCGTCGGCGACCACCGCCACCGTCATCCCGAGCATGTCTTCGAAGGCAACGCGACGATGCACGCCGGCCCGGTCGTCGACGACGACGCGCACGATGCGGGCGGGATCGGAGCCGAACTCCTTGACGAACGGTCCCTCACCGCGGTGCACGGTCGGCCAGTGCAGGAGGTGCAACCGGTCGCCGGGGACGTAGGGGCGGAGCCCGACCAGCTCGCCGTCGGATGCCGTCGGCGCGGCAACGTGGGTCGAGGTCTGATCGGACGGTCGTGACGGTGCGGCTGCGGCACCAGTCGCTGGCGGCGTCGAGGCCGGATACACGACCACGATGGCCGCCGGGGCAGTGGCGACGACCGCGCCGCACAGCCCCAGCGGATCGTGGACCCACAAAGGCGACGACCCGAGGTTGAAGCGGCCGCGTTGGCGCGGTCGCAGGACCTCGACGCTCGTGGCGTGCTCGCCGGCGCGCACGGCGACCACCCGCCGCAGGGACAGCGGGGCCGGCGCGAGGAGCGGTCGCCCAGGGCGAGCCGCCGAACGTTGCTCCCGACGCTCGAGACCGACCGGCGGCGTGGTCCGGTGGCCCGCGTTCGACACGGTGACGGCCAGACGTACCTCGTCGCCGACGGCGACCACCGCGGGCACCAGCCGCGGGTGCAGGCGCAAGGGCCGAGCGGTCGCCCGACGGTGGCGCGCCACGAAGGGCGCGACGAAGACCGGCACGAGAGCCAGCGCCGCCAGTGCGCTGGGCGCTCGCGTTCCCGTGAGGAGCCCGACGAGCAGGAGGGCGACCCCGGCCACACCCACACCCACACCACGGGCGGTCGGCCGGAGCCTGCGCATCAAGGGGCCGTGGGGCCGTCCGCCTCGTCCCCCAGGGGCACCGGGACGACATCGAGCAGCTCGCGGACGACATCGGCGGCGTCGACGCCCGTGACCTCGGCGTCGGGACTCAGCAGGAGCCGGTGGGCCAGGACAGGCCCGGCGGTGGCGGCGACATCGTCGGCGGTCACGTAGTCGCGGCCCGCCGCCACGGCCAAGGAAGACGACGCGCGTACGACCGCCATGGCCGCACGCGGTGAGGCGCCGACGTCGACGGCGGGATGGACCCGGCTCGCCTGGGCGAGCGCGCCGACGTAGTGGCGGCACGCGTCGGAGACGTGGACCGATCTCACCGCGGTCATGAGCTCGTCAAGCTCGAAGCGGCTCACCGCCGGCGACAACGAGTCCACCACGGCGGGCGCGTTGGCCCGCGCCAGGAGCGCGTCCTCTTCGCGCGCGTCGGGGTAGCCGAGGGAGAGACGCAACAGGAAACGGTCACGCTGGCCGTGGGGCAGCGGTGAGGTACCGGCGGCGTCGTACGGGTTCTGCGTGGCGATGACCATGAACGGGTCGGGCAGCGCATAGGTCGAGCCGTCGACCGTGACCTGACGTTCCTCCATCGCCTCGAGCAGCGCCGACTGTGCGCGCGTCGACGCCCGATTCAGCTCGTCCGCCATCAGGACGTTCGTGAACACCGGCCCAGGACGAAACACCGGCTCGGGCCCGTTGCGGTCATAGATCAGCGCGCCGACGATGTCCGCGGGCAACAGGTCGGCCGTGCACTGCACCCGCCGAAACTCGAGTCCGAACGAACGGGCCAAGGCCTTGGCCAGGGTCGTCTTGCCCAGACCCGGCAGGTCCTCGACGAGGAGGTGCCCTCCGGCCAGCAGGCAGCCAACGGCCAGGTGAGCCGAGGTGGCGTCGGTGTAGAGCGCGGAGCGCACCGAGTCGACGATGGCCCCGAAGCGCAGGGCGGCCGGGCCCGCCGGGGCGGTCGCGAACCGATCGTCATGGGTGCGGAGGTCCGCCACGCGTGGAAGCCTAAAGGGTCGACTGCCGCCAGGCCGGGCGGTGTGGCGTCGACAACTCGCCTGACGACACAGGAGGTACGATTCGCTTCTGCCGTCCCCGGGCCACGACGGGCCGTGAGGGGCCGGACGAAGGGAGGTGTCATGGGGCGCCGACTGGGGCCGAACTCCAAGGCATCGCACGACGGCGATCCGCAGGGTCTCTGGCTGGACGACCGCGACGCACCGTCACCGCGACGCACTCTGCGCCATCGGCGGGGCACGGTCGCGGGAGCCGTTGCGACGTGTGCCGCGGCGGTCGCCATTCCGATCGGCCTCGTCCTCGCCACCGGGGGGTCGGCGCCGGTGGCTGCGCCGACCAGGCACCATCACACGCCGGCCGGGTTCAGCCAGGGGGTGGCCGAACACCGGGTCGTCGCCGCCCTGAGCACGACCACCGACGCGGGCTCGTTCGATTTCACCTATTCGCTCGCCGGTACACCCGCGACCAACGGAGCCGCCGGTGACGGCGAGACGCCGGTGGCCGGCAGCGGCATCATCGACACGAGCCCGACCGCCATGGCAGCCTCGGCCGCCCTGGGCCCGAACGGCAACGGGCTCAACGTCGGGGTGCGGGTCGACGGCACGGACTATTGGGAGACCGGGTACACCGACAACCAGATCGAGCCACAAGCGCAGGACGGCTCGGGTGGCGGATCGTCCTTGTCGAGCTTTGCCGGTCTGGTCGAGAGCTCGTTGGGCTCTCGCAACGGGGCGGTCGCCATGATGGGCATGGCGAGTCCCACGGGCTACCTCGACCTGACTCTGCCCTCGATCGACGGGGCGAAGGAGGTTGGGACCTCGACGGCGAACGGAGTCGACCTCACCGAGTACGAGGTCAACCTCGACCCAGCGCAGCTGGCGTCGAGCCCCGGCACGTCACCCGAGGAGGCCACGACGATCCAAGACGCCCTGGGTGTCCTGAACCAGCACGGCTACACGGGCACCACCGTCGAGGTGGGCGTCGACGCCAGCGGGTTCATACGCTCCGCCACCTCGACGGCGACCTTCAGTGACGGCGGCACCTCGGTCTTGTCTGCGACGTTCTCGAACTTCGGGTGTGCCGGCCAGGCGCTCATGCCCGGCCAGTCCGGTCCGACCACGCCGCCGGCGGGGTGCGTCAGTCCCGATACGGGTGTGGCGCCTGCCGTGACCACCACGACGACCACGTCCTCGACGGTCCCGGCCCCGACGACCGAGGTGCCACCGGGCGCCGTGACCACGATTCCGGGGCCGAACGGTCCTGGGCCCACGACGACGACCACCACGACCGGCCCGGATTCGACCACCACGCCCTCCTCCGTCGCGACGACCACGACGAGCACCGCGTCCGGCACCTGAGAGGGAGCGAAGATGCCCAGCTCTCACGAATCAGACCCCGGTGACGACCGCAGCGACGGCCCCCTGTTCCTCGATGACGTGCCAACGCTGCGAGGCCGCCGGGGCCGACCGACGCTCCTCGTCGCGCTGGCGTGCACGCTGGGTGCAGCGGCGATCGGCGTTCCCGTGGCGCTGGTACTGACGTCGGGGGGCGGGACCACTCCCACGGCGAGCGCCCCGCCGGTGCACAGGGACGCGGGCAACGCGAAGGCGCAGGTGATCTCGGCCCTCAGTGCGACGACGGATTCGGGAAGCTTCAACATGACCTATGAGTTCTCGACGCCCAGTGCGCCGACGAGCCCCACGACGACCTCGACGACGGCGTGCCCGGGCCCAATCAGTCCGCCGGTGTCGCCGGTCGGCAGCTCCGGCGGATCGACGCTCATGGTGGAGTGTGCCCCCGCACCGGGCGACACGGTCAACGACGGCGAGACCATTACCGGGCAGGGCACCATCGACACCGAGCCCTACGGGATGGTCGCGACGTCACAAGTACCCGATCTCGGCACCGTCACGCTGCGCGCCGACGACACCAACGTCTGGGAATTTGGCGGGGCCGACTACGGCCTCGCCCCGGGGTCACAGACCAGCGGACCCGGCTCACCGCTCTCGGGCTTCGCCGATTTGGTCGAGGGCACGCTGGGCCAGCGCGAAGGCGCCCAGGCGATGCTGAGCCTGGCCAGCCCCACCGGCTACCTCAACCTCGAGCAGCAGGAAGTTACCGGCGCCAACTTCATCGGGACAGGCACCATCGACGGCGTGTCGGTCAACCAATACCAGGTCTTCACGAACCCGGCGCTCGAGGCGACGCTGCCGAACCTCACGACCGAACAAGTCAAGACGATCGACGCGGCCCTGAAGCTCCTGGCGCAAAGGGGCTACAAGGGAACGAGCACGGTGCTGTCGATCGACGCGAGCGGGTTCATCCGCCGGACCGTCTCGGTCGCCGAGTTCGCGGACGGCTCGACGTCACGCAGTGAGTCGACCCTGTCTGACTTCGGGTGCGCGGGCACCGTCCTGATGCCGGGACAGCAGGGCTCTGCGTCACCGCCGGCGGGGTGTGTGAGCCCCGATACCGGTGTGGCGCCAGCGACCACCACCACCGAGACGCCTTCGACACTGCCGGCTGCCGTCGTTCCCCCGACGCTGCCTCCCACCACCACCACAACGACCAACACCACAACGACGACCACGACCGAGGTCTCGACACCGACCACCTGAAGCCCCGGCCGGTTGGTTAGGCGACGGGCGGACCGGGCCCTACCGCATCGCGCCGGAGCCGGCGCCGGAGCACGAGCGGTGTGACCACGGCTGCGGCGAGGACGGCCACGACGAGCACCGTCCAACCGACGTCAGCCCATGAGACGCCTTTGGCGGGGGCGCGCCGAGTCGTTGGGCCTGCGGCCGACGCCATGGCGGCGTACTGCGCCTTCGCCACCCGTGCCGCGCCGGCCGGCGTGATCGGGCCCGGGTTGTTCGACGCACCCGAGAAGAAGGAGAGGACGGCGACGGAGGCGCCGACCCGCAGCGTGATCGCCTGCCCGACGCCCGCCTGACTGGTGGAGGCGAAGTACGTCGTGCGTTGGGCGCCGGGCACGGCCGGCAGCTGACCTGAGCTCACGATCTGGCCCCCGGCGAGGGCGCGCCGGGCGGCAGCGACGAAGGCGCGGGCCCCAGCGGTCGCGGAGAAGCGAACGAGGAGATCCTGCACCTGGTTGACGCCGGCGCCGTCCTGCCAACTGCGCTGATAGGTCTGGACAGTGCGGCCCAGACTGGCGAGCGCCCCCGCTCCCGCCGATCTTTCCGGCGAGCCGGCGGGAAACTGGGCGGCACCGAGCGGACCCTCCGATGTCACGGTGTAGCCGACGCCGAGCGCGGGAAGCACGATCGAACTGAGCGGCGCAGGGCGCCGCGCCGCCGTGGCCGCGCCCGCGGCCGACGACAGCGACAGGGCAAGCCCAACGACGACGAGGGCCCCAGCCAGACCGGTGGTCCCCGCCGACCCAACGTGCGCCCCCTGGCGCGATTCCGTGCGGGCAACGACACGCCCCCGGCCCAACATGGCGATTCCGTTCATCACCAAGCCCGAGCTCGCGTTACGCGACGAAGTACTTGGCCTCTGGGTGGTGACAGATGATGGCGTCGGTCGTCTGCTCGGGGTGCAGCTGGAACCCCTCGCTGACCGTCACGCCGATGCGGTCCCCTCCCAGAAGCTCCACCACCTTGGCGTTGTCGTCCAGGTCCGGGCAGGCCGGATACCCCCATGAGTAGCGGCCACCGCGGTACTGCTGACGGAACAGCCCGTTGAGCGACGGGCCGTCTTCGTCGGCGAATCCGAGCTCTTCACGGATGCGGCGGTGCCAGTACTCGGCCGTCGCCTCGGCCATCTCGACGCTGAGGCCGTGCAGGAACAGGTACTCCTGGTAGTGGTCTTCGGCGAACAGGCGCGCCGCCTCCTCGGAGGCCCGGGGGCCAATGGTGCAGAGCATGAAGCTGGCGAAGTCCTCGCCGCCGGAGCCGGCCGGGCGGAAGAAGTCACTGATGCACAGCCACGGCTCCTTGCGCTGGCGGGGGAAGGTGAAGCGCATCCACTCCGAGGACCGGGTGTCGTCCTTCCAGATCACGAGGTCGTTGCCCTCGGCATTGGCGGCGAAGTGGCCGTAAGCCACCGACGGCACGAGCAGGTCGGCCTCCTTGGCCTTGCTCAGCTGCTCGCGCAGCGTCGCCTTGACGCGATCCTTGAAGGCGAGGTCGTCCTCACCGTTCTCGGGCCGGAAGCCCCACTGGTTGCGGAACAGCGCGGTGAGGTTGAGGTACTCGGCAATGTCGTCGAGCGCGATCCCCTTGGCGACCCGGGTGCCGACGAAGGGCGGGGTGAACAGCGGGTTGTCCGCCGCCACGGCGGAGCGGTCGGGCTGCCCCTCCACCGGGGTGGTCTCCTGGGGTTCCAAGCGGCTGCGCCGGGGGACGTTCTTCTCCGAGATCTCGCGCCCGAACAGTGGGTCTTCCTCGCCGTTGCGCTTCAGCTCGACCAGGCGGTCCATGGTGCGCAGTCCCTCGAACGCGTCACGCCCGTAGAAGAGCCGACCGTCGTACACCTCGCGCAGGTCCCGCTCGACGTAGGTGCGGGTGAGGGCGGCCCCACCCAGCAGGACGGGGACGTTCGACAGGGAGCGCCCGTTCAGCTCGAGAAGGTTCTCGCGCATGATGAGCGTCGACTTCACGAGTAGTCCGCTCATGCCGATGGCGTCGGCCTCGTGCTCCTCGACGGCGGCGATCATTTCGTTGATGCCGATCTTGATCCCGAGGTTGACCACGACGTAGCCGTTGTTGGTCAAGATGATGTCGACCAGGTTCTTGCCGATGTCGTGCACGTCGCCCTTCACGGTGGCGAGCACGACGGTGCCCTTGCCGCCCTGGTCCGACTTCTCCATGTGCGGCTCCAGGAAGGCGACCGCGGCCTTCATCGTCTCGGCCGACTGCAGCACGAAGGGCAGCTGCATCTCGCCCGACGCGAAGCGCTCGCCCACGACCTTC
>DASZLL010000075.1:0-22364 GCA_035552395.1 Acidimicrobiales bacterium | reverse complement strand
TCGTGGCGCCGCTCGACAAGGTGGCATCAGAGGTGCTCCGCCGTTTCGGCGACGCGGTCGACCGGTTCAGCTTCTACGCGCCGTACAAGGTCGATGCCGAAGCGTGGAAGGCGGTGCTGGCGGGGTTCAAGGACTGAGACGAAGCTCCGGCCGTATCTTTCATGTGCATATGCGCTGCCCTACTAGAAATCCCGATTTCTAGTAGGCGGAACTAGAAACAAGTAGGACGAACTACTGAAACTTGATCTTTCTAGTAGCTCTGTCCGTATGCATCCAGGCTCACCGCCTCGGTAGCCCGTCTAACTCCTAGAGGTCGAGCGCACGCACCTGGGACGACGCGACCCAGGCTGTGCCGTCGGCCGGGTAGAAGTTGCAGTCGTAGCCTCCGTAGTAGACGCGGTTGTCGCCGAATGGTGAGGCCACGATTGTGCGGATCGACACGAACGCCTGGGCGTAATGGATCGGTCCGCTGGCCGGCCGCCCCGGCGGTCTGAGACCGCGGCCGGTCAGGCAGCGCAGCTCGTAGGATGCACGGGAAGACGATGGCGTTCTGACGGCGAAACAGGCACGCGCATCGAAATCGATGGCGGAAAAGGCCTGCGGCCCGCACGCGCTGGTGGCTGGGCAACTTCCCACGTAGCCCCATTCGAACCCGAAGACCTGTCGTGTGACGCCGGCGATTCTCAGGCTGGTGAAGTTGTTGTAGGCCGCGATCACGTACTGGATGGAGCCCGTGCCCTTGGTGGGCACCGTCGTCCCCTCGGAGGCGAGCATCTGTCGGACAGCGCTGATCGGCGTGAACTCCAGAATCGGCTTCAACGTGGTGGTTCCGGACAGCTGGCCCTGCGGAAGGTGGTCGATCCGGTAGACGTCACCGCTTCCCTCGCTCGAAAAGAGCAAAGCCGGCCGGCCTCCTTGGCTTACGCAAGTAAGTCCGCGCAAGCCGCTGTTGTACGCACCCACCGGCGGCTCGGTATAGACCGGCTCCCATCGGTCGGCGCCCGGAGCGAGCACCCCTTCGTTTCGCCGGAAGAGCGTCGTGTTGATCGTGACGTAGAGCGTGCCGCTGCACTCGGCGAAGGCGGTCACTTTCTGTGTACGTACGCCGGTGGCGGTCGAAGGGTCGACGGTCAGTTCGGGAGCGGAGCTGAACACGAGCGTGTGTGCCGTCTTGGACCACGCGCCGCGGAGCACGCCGGTTGGCTCGACACCCGCATACACCGACCAGACTCCGTTCGATTCGTGGGCGCCAAAGGATCGTACGTCAGTCGTATTGGAGGGCAGCACGAATGACGCCTTCGTCGTGAACGAGGAGGCGTCGTCGAGGAGCCATTGCAGGACTTGCTGCCCGTGCAGGTCGGCTTGGGTGATCAGGAGGGCGTGGCCGGCGCCGAGTCCCTGGTCTGAGGGGATCTTGAAGGCGGCGATCGTGTCTTCCACTCGCAAGCCCTGCGTCTGTTCGAAAACCCTCCACGAAGCGCGGCCCGAGTCCTTCACCAGGATCTGCCCCGCCGGAGTCGGGTTGGAGTACTCCCACTGGTCGGTCGACGCGAAGATCCGCCCGTCTTCGTCGACAAGGGCATCGGTCTCGGTGTCGTGGATCACCGGGCTGCTGGGGTCCGTCGTGTACGGCTGCAGCAACGCCGAAGCTGAGTAGTGGGCCGATGTCGCCCCGGCGACTGGCGAGGCAGTGCCAATCGACCCGAGGAGTACCGTCACGAGGCTGAGCACGCCCCGGCCCAGGCGAAGGCCGCTCCATGGCCGGTGCTGGCATCGCAGGCAATGCTTCCCAAGCGACCTCATCGGCCATGAGTAGTACTCAACGAACATGAGCAATCTGTAAAGCGCCTTCCAGGCTCCGATCTACACCCCGCTCACCTGGGACGGAAGGTGCTTCACCTAGAGTGACGGCCCATGTTCCGGCGCCGAGAAACCCAACGAACAAGTGTGGGCGCAGCAGCTCCGTCCCCGGCAGCCCGGGTGCCCGTTCTCCCCTACTACCCGCCCAGGGGCTATCTCGGACAGCTCGAGCCATCGCACCAGGAGGACCTGGCCCGGCGTCGAGCCGGCGCCGACCTCAGCGATTTCACCTGGTACCACGCCACCGAGCTGCCTGACGGAAAGGTGCTCCCCGGTGTGTGGGACCTCCGGGGCCACGAGAAGGAGTACCTCGGCGGCGTCGATGTCGCCGGCAAGCGGGTCTTCGAGCTCGGGCCGGCGACGGGCTTCCTGACGTTCTGGATGGAGCGCCAAGGCGCCGAGGTGGTCTCGTTCGAGGCCGGTTTCGACGTCCCGATCGACACGCTGCCCTTCCGCGGTGATGACAAGCCCGAAGAGCGACAGCTCGTCATGGAGGGGACGATCGACCGCAATCACGACGCCTGGTGGCACCTGCACCGCACCTTCGGCTCGGCGGCCAAGTTCGTCCAGGGGAACATCTACGACATGCCGGCGGACCTCGGGACGTTCGACGTCACCCTTGTCGGGGCGATCCTCCTCCACCTGCGCGAGCCTTGGGGCGCCCTCCGAGAGGCGGCGCAGCGGACCACCGACGTCATGATCGTGACCGAACCGCTGCAGGACGACGTCGCTCCGCCCGAGTCCAACATCATGCGCTTCTCACCCTCGGCCGAGCACCACCTGACGAACTGGTGGTCGATCTACCCCGGCGCCGTCGTCTCCATGCTGAGCCGACTCGGCTTCGGCGACACCGAGATCACGTACCACTCCCAGCGCCACCACCTCTCCCACGACATGGGGACCGACGCCATCGATCAGAAGATGTACACCGTCGTGGGGCGGCGTCAGGCCTGAACCGGGTGAGGCAGCGCAGTCCTCCTGCCTTCCTCTTTCGGGGTACTCCCAGCAATGCGCCCCGCTTGCGGTGATTGGCCGCTTCAAAATCTTGGCCAGCGTCATCAATGAGCTATACCCATCTCGCCGGAGCTATTCGTAGCGGCCGTGTCGCCAAGCTGGTTCGGCGTCTCCTGGGATCTCCTGCGATCTCCTGGTATCTCCTGTTTCGTCTGTCTCAGCCAGGAACAAGATCATCGTGGGCCTGCGTCGTCCGGCGTGTGATCGATGGGCCGGACGGGTACGACAGAAGTAGAGGCATGTACCGCTAAGGGTGCAGAGAGGCTGCGAAGAGGGCTGGAGAGGAGGACCGGTGGCGACAACGAAGCAGAAGAAGGCAGCACGACAGAACATCAAACGCTCACGAGAGGTGCAGAGTGAACGAGCGCACGGCGAGCGGGTGCCCAAGCTGAGCAAGGGCATGAGCACCGCGGAGGAGAACCGTCTCTCGGACTCTGACTTTGCGTTTCCCGAGAAGCGCAAGGAGCCCCTGCGCGATGCCACGCATGTCCGCAACGCCATCGCCCGATTCGACCAGGTCGAAGGTGTGAGCGACGCCGAGCGAGATCGAGCCTGGAAGCGCATCGTTGCGCAGGCAAAGAAGTTCGACGTCGAGGTCTCCGAGGGCAACTGGCGTGAGCTCTTCGAGGGCGGGAAGGCGAAAAGGCGTTGAGGCAAACGGAAATGCTGATCAAGAGGAGGTGGCAAGGTGGCCCAAACCATCCAAGAGGTGATGACGCCGCATCCCATGGCGTTGTCGGCGGCGATGTCGGTCGGCGATGCGGCAAGAGCGATGCGTGAGCGTGACGTCGGTGACGTGATCGTCATCGACGACGAGAATGCTTTGTGCGGGATCGTGACTGACCGGGACATCGTCGTTCGAGCCGTTGCTGACGATCGCAATCCCAGCGAGGTGCGCCTCGGTGACATCTGTAGCCGTGACCTCAGCACCGTCGAGGTCTCGGCGTCGGTGAAGGACGCCGTCAAACTGATGCGTGACCGGGCCTTGCGACGCCTGCCGGTCGTCGAGGATGGCCGTCCAGTCGGGATCGTGTCGCTTGGCGACTTGGCCATTGAGCGCGATCCTCAGTCCACCCTGGCCGATATCAGCGCTGCACCGTCGAACACTTGACCTAGCGGAGCCTCGCGTTCGCCTTCACATTCGGCCGGCTCTTGTTCCGAACGGCAACGGCTGGAACCTCGTCAGGCCCGTATCTCGCCTGGCCCACGTGAACCGAAGAGTTCGGCCCGTTCCCAGTCCGCATCACGTCATAGGGGCTGGGGTAGATAGTCAACTGTGAACCTCGTGAGGGAACGTCCGGCGCTCGCCATACGGGCGACACGGGGACCGCACGCGGAGCGTCGGGGTCACCGATCGCGCCTTCTGGTGGCCGCCGGGTGTTTGTTCATAGTCTTGGCCGGCCTGAGCGCGTGGCTCTGGGAGCATCTGGGGAGCCAGCCGGCTGTGTATGTCGTAGGCGACTCCATTACCGCGTTGAGTCAGCCCTCGATTTCGGCGGCTCTGACAGACACCGGCTATCAGGCAACGATAAGTGCGACACCAGGCGTCAAGCTCGGACAGGCACAGACTGAAGTGCGTACGCTCGCCCAACATCAGCCGTGGGCGTGGATCATCGAGCTTGGTACCGATGACGCCGGTGCCAGCAACGCCGCATGGCCTCAACCATTCCTCGAGGAATGGGCCTCGATCGCGCCGGCCACATGCGTCATTTACGTCACGGTCTCCCCGCGCGCGGGGCCGGTTGCCATGCAGATCGACTCGAGTATTGCGACACTCGCTGGGGCCCACCCCAATGTGCATGTTCTCGATTGGGGCCAGATTGAATATGGAAATTCTTCGTGGGTGTCAGCTGATGGCATCCATCCCACCCCTCAAGGCGAGACAGCACTCGCCGGGCTCGAGTTGCAAGAGCTTCGTCATGCTTGTTGACTCCGTCAACAACGTCAGCACTTTCGGCGTCGAGTCCGCCTCACGCGAAATAGACAGTGCGATGTTCTCGAACCTGGAGCAGATTCGTCACGATCGCATTGCGATGGAGCACCGCCTCTGGATGCGGTCAGCCCGTGGGGCCACGTCGGGTTCCGGCCGTGGGTTCGGGTCGAGCCGGCTAATCCGTCGAAACGTGGGTATAGGAGTCGGCAAGACATCCAGCGCGAAGACATATCGCATGACAGTGGGGAGAGCGGCGCCCTGCATGTCAGAGGAGAGCCTTTTGCCTGCCAATCCATCGATCAGGGTCAAATGGGCGCTGCCGGAGATCTGAGAATGACCAATGCGTCGAGAGACGAGGAAAGGCTGCGACTCGCGTTGCGAGAAGAGCCCGATCTGGCACCGCTTCTTGCCGTCCTTGACGAGACGATCCGGGTTCTTGATGAGAACGGAGTCGAGTACTTGCTCATGGGTGGCATCGCTTCATCTTGTTTGGGCCGTGAACGTTGGACTCATGATATTGATCTCTTTACTCGCCCCGCTGAGGCGGCGCGGGTGCTCAAGACTCTCGCTGCAGAGGGTTTCGAGACCGAGGAGACCTACCCAGAATGGCTCTTCAAGGCCCGCAAGGACGCACAGCTTGTTGATGTCATCTTCCGCTCTGGCGGGAATACCACCGTGGATGACGAAATGCTACGGCGAGCACCGACCGTTCCGTTTATGGGTCGTTTGGTGCGAACGGTTCCCCCGGAGGACCTCGTCGTCATCAAGGCAATCGTGGCAGCCGAGCACACCCCACGACACTGGTACGACGCGCTCGCGATCATTGCGGCGACCGAGCTCGACTGGGAGTATCTGCTGCGCCGAGCACGCCAGGGAGTGCGAAGGATCCTTTCGCTGCTGCTCTACGCGCAGTCCAACGATTTACCTGCACCATCTTGGGTCATACGCGATCTGCTCTCTCTCCTTGAAGGAGCCTGATGACCCTGGATCCGAGCATGCCGGCCGAGTACCTCATCGGTCACCTCGAGGACGCGCTCGCGTGTGATCCCCGCGTGACGGAACAAGGGCTGCATGTGGCAATACGTCGCGAGCCATTTGTCGCCGTCGTCTCCGGAACTGTGCTTTCGGCCCAACACAAAGCACAACTCGCGGAAGTCGTTGGGGACCTCCTGCCCGATGCGCTGCTTGAAGACGAGACCGAGGTTGCCGGTCGCGACGAACAGATCGACACCGAAGAAGTGACGTGATCCGCATCGCGGCCGTTGGCGATATCCACCTGGGCGTCGACTCTGCAGGCTGCTTCCGAGGTCGGCTGGCCCACCTAGGCAGTCAGGCCGACCTGTTCCTTTTGGCGGGTGATCTGACCAAACGTGGCACTCCAGAGGAGGCCGCGGTGCTGGGGGCGGAGCTCAGCGGGCTCCCCATTCCCACATTCGCCGTTCTCGGCAACCACGATTACGAGTCCGACTCAGCTGAGGGTGTGGTGAGCGAACTGCGAGCAGCAGGGATACGCACCCTGGAAGGTGACTCTGCGATTTGTCAGCTCGATACGTGCAGCGTCGGCATCGCGGGAGTCAAAGGATTCGGTGGTGGCTTCGCCGGACGTTGTGGAGCGGCGTTTGGGGAGCCGGAGATGAAGGCCTTCATGCACCACGCGCAAGGTGCCGCGTGCCGCCTTGAGACTGCACTCACCGCCGTGGCCGATGCCGACGTGTGTATTGCTCTCATGCACTACTCGCCCATCGAGGAGACCTTGGAGGGTGAGCATTGCGAGATCTATCCCTTCTTGGGCTGCTACCTCTTGGCCGAAGCAATCGATCGATCCAACGCGGCCTTGGCGCTACACGGCCACGCGCACGCAGGGTCGCCGTCGGGAGCGACACCTGGGGGCACACCGGTAAGAAATGTAGCGATCCCCGTCATCGAACGGTCCTACCAAGTCTTTTCTTTGCCCGAGCATGCTTAGGACCCGCCCTCAAGGCTTTCAGAACAGCCCGGGCGTCCCGCGGCCCCGCTCGACGACCGAGTTCAAGAAGGCGTCGTAGCGCGAGACCAGCACCGGCCAGCGGAAGTGCGTGTCCACATAGGTCCGACCCCGGTCGCCGAGCCGGGCGCGCAGGGCGGGGTCGGCCAACATGCGGTCCAACACGGCTTCGAACTCGGGATACGAGCTGAACCACAAGCCACCGCCCGAGCGTTCGGCGTGTTCGCGGGTGGCGCCGCAGGACCCGTTGACGAGGACCGGCACGCGATCCACCCACGCCTCGATCACCACGAGCGAGAACGACTCGAGCGCCGAGGCCGAGACCGCGACGAGGGAGTCACGCACGATGTCCCACTTGTCGGCCTCCTCGACCGGACCGCTGACCACGATGTCGGGGTGCGGCTCGATCTCGTACGCGACGGGGCCCACGAGGGCGAGGGCGAGCGGCCCGGGGTGGCGCTCCTTGTAGGTGGCGAAGTAGGTGGCGAGCATCTTGGAGCCCTTGTGCTCGTCGACGCGCCCGACGCTCACGAGGTACGGCCGATCCCCCAGGCCGAGCAGGTCGGCGCCCCGGCGCCCCGTGCCCTCCGAGTCGCCGACGCCGAGGCCGAGCACGACCTGGGGCCGCTCCGCCACCGGGTACATGCGCTCGACCAGCGTGCGCTCGGAGTGGGTGTAGAAGCAGAACGCGTCGGCGTCGCCGAACGTGCCGCGGAAGACGGAGAAGTAGAGGGCCGGCTCGTCGTGCGCCGCCGGGTGGAACACGGCGGGCATCGGGACGCGGCCGATGGTGGCCACGGTCGGGTGGTAGAGGTACGGCGTGAAGGCCGCCACGTCGGCGTCCGACGCGCAGACGGCGTCGACGAGCTGCGGCGACACGGGGCCGTTGTATTCGACCCAGCGCTTGCCCTGCTCGCGCGTCGTGAGGCGCGGCGCCAGGCGCAGGAGGCCGTCGAGGTTGTAGAAGTCCATGGTGCGGCCCTGCGCCGTCGGGTGGCGGTGCACGGTCACCCCGTTCAGCTCCGTGGTGCCGGGCTCGAGCTCGTCGGCCCAGGTGATGGCGTCGAGGGCGCAGGTGGTGTGGACCTCGGCCTCCCAGCTCGTCTGCTGGCACAGGTGCTCGGCCAGCTTGCGGACCGCCGTCTCGGCGCCGCCCATGATCTCGGTGCCGTAACGCGGGGACACGAAGGCCACCTTCTTGTTCTTGGGCTTGCTCACGGGCGGCCCACCACCTCGGCGATGGCGTCGACGAACTGTCGCCCGACGACGTCGCTTCGGAGCTCGGCGGCGCGGCGGTGCCCCTCGGCCACGAGCGTGCGACGCACCACGCCGTCGGTGCACACGCGATGGAGGGCGGCGGCCACGTAGGCCGGGTCGCCCGCCTCGAGCAGGAGTGCGGCGTGGCCGACCGTCTGGCCCACGGCGCCGGCGTCGCGGGCGACGATCGGGACGCCGGCGGTCATCGCCTCGACGAGGGGCACCCCGAAGCCCTCGTGGACAGACAGGGAGAGGAAGACGTTCGCCTCGGCGAAATAGGCAGCCAGTGCGGCGTCGGAGACCTCACCGGTGATCCGGACGGCGCCCGCCAGCCCGAGGTCGTCGACGAAGCCGAGGAGCGACCTGTTGTACTCGTAGCTCGAGGTGCCCCCGACCAGGTGCAGCCGGGCGTTGGGGTCGTAGAGACGCCGGTACGTCCACAGTGCCTTGACGAGCTCGTGCTGCGCCTTCGACGGCACGACCCGGCCGACGAAGAGGATGTCCGCCCCGCCCTCCGCCCGCCGTGCCGCCAGCTCAGCTGCCACCCGCGGGTCGGGCGTCGCGGTGACGCGCCCGTAGTCGGCCAGTACCGGCACCACTGCGGTGCGCCGACAGCCGGCGCGGCGGAGTGCTCGCTCGCTGAACGCGCTGCGGGCCAGCCCCAGCTTCGCCTCGGGCGCGAGGAGCGCGAGGTCCTGGCGCGCCTGCGCCGCCCGCGTCACGTTGCCCGGTTCCCACCCCGCGAAGAGCTCGGGGCTCGTGAAGTTGTGGAAGTCGAGGATGAGCGGGAGCCCGTGCTCAGCGAGGTAGGGCGCCACGGCCGAGGACGTCGTGAATTGGTAGACGGCGACGTCACCGTCGGCTGCGTGCTCGGGGTACATCCAGTGCTTCAACGCCTCGGCGGCCAGGTCGTCGTGGATGGCCTCGGCGAAAATCTCTGAGCGCCAGCCGGCCTGGCGGAGCACCTCGCGCAGCTTGAGAGTGTGGGTGCCCGTCGCATCGTGCGGGTTCAAGGCGGGGAGGAACTGGTGGACGGCCACCGGGCCCCCGGCGGCCGCGCTCACCGCGCGTCGTGCTCGTAGGGCGTCAGCCCAGCGCGGACGGCCGTGATCAGGTAGTCGCTCCCGTCCGGTCCGTCCTGGGCGCTGGCGACATAGCCGTCCTCTTCGAGCAAGCGGCACCAGGTGTCAGGGCGGAGCGGCCGCCCCGGCGCGAGGTCGGCGCCATAGGGCGCGTCGGCGGCCTCCCACGCTTGGCGCCCGACCGAGTGGATGACCAATGTGCCGCCCGGGGCCAGCCTGGTCCCGACCACCGCAAGCAGCTCGTTACGCTCGCCGCCCGCCATGCCTTCGACGGTCCCGCTCAGCACGATGCCGCCGAGCCCGGCCGCGGCGACGGCGCGCAGATGCTCGGGCACGGACTCGCCGCGCAGGTCGAGCGCGTCCAGCTCCGCGATGTCGACGATCGGCGTGCGGGGGTCGATGCCGTAGGCGTCCACGCCGGAGTCGGCGATCCGGCGGACCAGCCAGCCGTCGCCGCACGCGGCGTGCAGCACCCGGCCGGGCGCCTTGGCCAGGGCGGCGAGCGCGGGCTCGACCCACCAGGCTCCGGTGCCCACCGAGGTGGGGAACTCGACGACGGCCGAGTCGGACACCCGCTGGGAGTCGACCTGGCGCTCGAGCTCCTTGAGGCGGTCGTCCACGATGTGCAGCGCCCTGCTCACGGCCGAGGCGGACTGGCTCATCTGGTGCGTGAGCCAGCCCACGTACCAGAGCAGCATGGAGCGCATGCCCTTCTTTACGACGGCGCCGGCCGCCCGCTCCGAGTCGACCGGCACGACCGGGTCGATGAAGGTGGCGGCATCCACCATCCGGAGAGCCTCGCTCAGGCTGCCGCCCCGGACGCCGATGGGCGAATGCGCCAGGAACAGCTCGTCGAGCTCGCGCTCGAGCTTGGGCGGCAGGTCACCCGAGGCCCGGCGCAAACGCACCTCCTCGGCGATCTCGGCCATCACCTGCTGCACGTAGGCCCCAGGGTCGTCGGGGTGCGTGTCCGGCGTGCTCTCGGCGTTGTTCTCGCTCATGTGCGTCTTCGGTCCGCTCAGGCCAGCGCGGCCGAGTCGACGCTGCTCTCGGTGGAGATGAGCGCCGCGTGGACGTCCATGCGCACCGATCCGGTGATCCGCCCGGGATTCATCACCTCGAACTTGCCGGCGTCTTCCTTCCAGTCGTAGAGGATCCCACTCCTGCTCTGGATGCCCAGTGCGAAGGAGAACGACCCGTCGAGCATCGGCATGTTGACGATGCCGAAGTGCATCACGCCCGTGCCCTGAGGTGCGTCGAGATGCAGGCCGATGATGGAGGTGTCGGTGCGCATGACGGCGTTGTTGGTGTCGTCGCGGATCTCGAGCGAGAAGACGACGTCCTCGGTGGTCCGGAGCGCCTCGAACTCCACCCTGATCGTCAGGTCGTCGCCCGTGCGCATATACGGCACCGCGTTGTCCCCCGAGAACACGCGGTGCACGGAACGGAAGCGAACGGGCCGCCCGGTGTCGCCGTCGTCGCCCGTCGTCTCGTTGCCCAGCATGTCGGGCGTTGCCGGCACCGCCACCAGAGCCGGGTCGACGACCGACATTCCGGCGCCCTCGGCCATGAGCCGCTCCCGGAAAATCCGGGTCGCCTCGCCCGGCTCGCCCTCGGCGATCATCCGGCCGTGGCTCAGCACCACGCCCTGGTCGCAGATCGACCGCACCGTGTCGGCGGCGTGCGTCACCAACAGGATGGTGCGACCCTCCTTCTGAAACTGCTTGACGCGGTCGATGCACTTGCGCTGGAAGCGCTCGTCACCCACCGCGAGCACCTCGTCGATCACCAGGATGTCGGGGTCGACGTTCACCGCGACCGCAAAGCCGAGCCGCACCGTCATGCCCGACGAGTAGAACTTCACGGGACCGTCGATGAACTCCTCGAGCTCGGAGAAGTCGACGATGGCGTCGAAGGCGCGGTCGACCTCGCTCTTGGTCATGCCCAGCAACGAGCCGTTGAGGTAGATGTTCTCGCGCCCGGTCAGGTCCATTTGGAATCCGGCGCCGAGCTCGAGCAGTCCGGCCATCTTCCCCCGCACCGCCACCTCGCCCGACGTCGGCTGGAGCACCCCGCAGATGCACTTGAGGAGCGTCGACTTCCCCGAGCCGTTGCGACCCAGGATGCCGACCGTCTGCCCCTCCTTGACCGTGAGCGACACGTCGCTCAGCGCCCAGAAGTCCTCGGTCGCCTTGCGCCGCCCACCGTGGATGAGGCGCTCCTTGACCGTGTTGTACTGGCCGTGGGCCAGGCGGAAGCGCTTCGAGACGTTGCGGACGTCGACCGCGAAATCGCTCATGTGACGCTCAGAGCTCCTCGGCGAAGTTGCCCTCGAGCCGGCCGAATACGGCGAGCGCGACGAGGAAGAGCACGACCCCGATCACCAGCACGGCGAGATCGAGCCCGCCGTACCACAGCATGCCCTTGTCGGGCAGCACGTGGTACACCACCGGACCGGTTTTGGTCGTGGCCACCGCGGTCGGTCGGGCGTAAATGCAGCGTTGAAACGTCAGGACCAGTGGGACCATCGGGTTCAAGAAATAGATCCAGACGTGGCCGAGCTTGTCACCGATCTGCTGCTGGTACGGATAGACGATCGGGCAGGCCCAGAACCACGCGGTCAGTAGGACCTCAATCAGGTGCTGGGTGTCGCGCAGGTAGACGTTGATCGCCGACAACAGCACCGCAATGGCGCACGCCAGCACAATGCCCGCCACTAAGGCCAGCAGGAGCACCGGGAAGTACGCCATGTCCGGCACCGTGTGCAGGACGATCATGAAGATGATCATGACGATGGTCTGGAAGAAGAAGAAGACGCAGGCCGACCCGACCGCCGCCAGAGCCAGGATCTCGCGGGGGAACGAGACCTTCTTGACGATGCCGGCGTTGTTGACCACCACCCCGGTCCCCGTCAGCACGCCGAGCTGGAAGAGGTTCCAGAGCAACAGCCCGGCGAACAGAAAGATCACGAAATCGGGCATCTTGTTGCCCAGGATCAGCTGGAAGACCACGTAGTAAATGGCCAGCGTCATCGCCGGTGCCACCATCGACCAGATGAGGCCGAGGACCGAGTTCTTGTACTTGACCTTGATCTCGGTCCGGACGAGGTAGATCAGGAGCTCGCGGGACAGCCAGATCTCCCGCATCCGCTGGGGCACGCTGACGGTGGGCGTGACGATGCGCGTGTTCGATCCGCGCCGGGCGGCGCGTTCGCTCGTACCACCGGCCTCCGCGGCCATGGGCGAGCGGTCCGCCACTCGTTCCTCGGTGTCCGCCTTGAGCCTCCTGTCGGCGTCCGACGAGGAGGCCGGGACGTCGAGGGCCACGCCTATTTGGTCCCCGCGGCGGCCGTGGCCGCCGACCGGTCGATCACCTTGTCGATGAAGCCGTACTCCTGGGCCTCATCCGCGGTGAACCAGCGGTCGCGGTCGGAGTCCGCCTCGATGCGCTCGAGCGGCTGGCCCGTGTGGAACGCGATGCGCTCGGCCATCATGCGCTTGAGGTAGATGATCTGCTCGGCCTGGATGGCGATGTCGGCCGCCTGCCCCTGCATGGAGCCTGACGGCTGGTGCATCAAGATGCGCGAGTGCGGCAGGGCGTACCGCTTGCCCGGGGCGCCGGCGCACAGAAGGAACTGGCCCATGCTGGCGGCCAGACCGACGCAGATGGTGGAAACGTCGGGCCGGACGTACTGCATGGTGTCGTAGATGGCGAGGCCGTCCGTTACCGACCCGCCCGGCGAGTTGATGTAGACGGAGATGTCCTTGTCGGCGTCCTCGGCCTCCAAGAGGATGAGCTGGGCACAGACCATGTTGGCGGTGACCTGGTCGATCGCGCTACCGATGAAGACGATGCGCTCCTTGAGAAGCTGCTGGAAGATCCGTCCGGAAGAGTCGAGATCAGCCCCAGCCGCGAGGATTTTGGGGGCTTCAGATGCGTTGGACATGGGCACGAGGCTAGTGGCCGCGGCAGGCACCTGTAGGCACAGCGCCGTAAGCTCCCAGCTCACTGGTGCTGTAGGGACCGCTGCGGGCGTGGCGGAATTGGCAGACGCGCCGGGTTTAGGTCCCGGTCCCCGAGAGGGGGTGGAGGTTCGAGTCCTCTCGCCCGCACTTCGAGACTCCCGGGCACCTGGAATCGGATCCGAACGTCGCGGACCGGCCAGGCGCTCTCTTCGTGTGCATACGGGGATGTCCTTATGGTCGCCACCTATCAGGGCAGGTGGATGGTCCGCGACATTGATAAAGATAAGTAGGAGCCCGTATGCACCCAGAAACGGCACGGGCGACGGCCGCCGCGCCGGGGGTCCGCCCTCCAACCTTGATCCAATCCGCTTTGGGTGCCGGCCGACCGCTCCGTCGCCTAGCTTCGCCGGCGTGCCGCACCTTGTCGCCGCTCCGGACAAATTCCGGGGTACGGCGTCGGCCGCCGAGGCGGCCTCGGCCATGGCGCAGGCGGCACGCCAAGCGGGTTGGACGGCGGACGAGGTCCCCATGTCCGACGGCGGCGAGGGCCTGCTCGGGGCGCTGGGCGGCCACCCCCACTTCACCACGGTTGCCGGACCCCTGGGTGACCCGGTGGACGCGGAATGGCGCATGCTCGACGCCGACGCCGAGGCCGACGCCAACGCCGACGCCAACGCCAACGCCGAGGCCGAGGCCAACGGGACGACGGCCGTCATCGAGATGTCCCGGGCCGCCGGCCGTGCCCTCCTCCCCCATCCCCGCGGCGATGACCCCGTCATCGCGGACACCACCGGGGTCGGCCAGCTGCTCTTGGCGGCCCGCGACGCCGGCGCGCGCCGCATCGTGATCGGCTGCGGCGGCTCGGCCACCACCGACGGCGGGCTCGGCGCGGTCAACGCGGTCGGTTCGGCCGACGCCCTCCAGAACGTCGAGCTCATCGTCGCCTGCGACGTCACCACGCCGTTCATGGACGCCGCCATCGTGTTCGGACCCCAGAAGGGTGCGACACCCGAACAGGTCGAGCTCCTCACGCGTCGCCTGCACGACGTCGCGGCCCGCTACCGAGAAGACATGGGCGTCGACGTCACCACCGCCCCCGGCGCCGGCGCCGCCGGTGGGCTCGGCGGCGGCCTCTTGGTGCTCGGCGCACGCCTCCAGCCGGGCTTCGACCTCGTGGCCGACCTCGTCGGCCTCCCCGCCCGCCTCGAGGGGGCCGATCTCGTCGCCACCGGTGAGGGCCACCTCGACCCGCCCTCTTTCCGCGGCAAGGTACCGGGCGGCGTGCTCGGACTGGCCCGCAGCCGTCCGGTCGGCCCCCTTCCCGTCCTATGCATCGTCGGCGCGGCCGACCGGGTCCTCATGGCCCACCCGCCCGCGGGCATGGAAGTGCGCAGCCTCGTGGCACTGTTCGGCCGCGAGCGGGCCAGAGCGGAGACGGCCGCGCTGGTCGGCCGCACAACGTCCGAGTTCCTGACCACGTTTTGCCCGTGAGCAGGACGATCGGCAACACTGCTTGGCCGCACCACGACGACTCAACAGACGGAAGCGCACAGGAGGCATGACCATGGGACTGCTCGACGGCAAGGTGGCGGTGGTCACCGGCGCAGGGCGCGGCATCGGCCGCGAGGAGGCGCTCACGCTCGCCGCGGAGGGCGCGAGGGTCGTCGTAAACGACGTGGGGGCCGGGCTGCACGGCGAGGGAAGTGCCGACGTCCACCCCGCCCAAGAAGTCGTCGAACTCATCAAGAAGAACGGTGGCGACGCCGCCGTCAACGGCGACGACATCAGCTCGTGGCAGGGCGGCAAGAACGTCGTGGAGCAGGCCATCGACACGTTCGGTTCGCTCGACATCCTCGTGAACAACGCCGGAATCCTGCGGGACAAGATGTCGTTCAACATGGACGAGTCCGATTGGGACGACGTCATCCGGGTTCATTTGAAGGGTCACTTCGCCGCCACACACCACGCCGCGGTCTATTGGCGCAACAAGGCGAAGTCCGGCGAGGAAGTGACCGGTCGCATCATCAACACGTCCTCGGAGGCGGGCCTCTTTGGCAACGCCGGACAGGCGAACTACGCCGCCGCAAAGGCCGGCATCGCCGCGCTGACCTGGGTCGAGGCCCGGGAGCTCAGCCGTTACGGCGTAACGTCCAATGCCATTGCCCCGCGTGCTCGCACCCGCATGACCGAGACGATCTTCGGCGACGGGATGGACACCGCAGATGGCTTCGACAAGTGGGACCCCAAGAACATCGCCAACGTCGTCGCCTTTCTCGCGGCGCCGGAGTCGGCCGACGTCAACGGCCAGATCCTCGTGGTGTTCGGCGCCGACGTCTACGTGATGAGCGCGTTCAAGGCCGTCGGCCAGGTGAGTCGCGAGTCGGCGTGGACGCCGTCGGAGCTCGTGGGCGCCAAGGGGGACATGTTCAAGGGCATCAGCTCGGGAGTGCCGGACTTCAGCTTTATTTGAGGCCGGGAGCCTCCGGCTCCCATTCGCTCGCAGAGGCAAGGCGGATCGAGGAAAGACAAGCAGGTTCGGAGAAGCGTGCTCCAGGCTGCCTTTTTACAATGGGCAAGGAGTTGGACAGCCGCCCAGGGGTGCACTGCGCCGATCTCCCGACGACCGAGCCTCACAAGAGGAGCCGAGCATGCCGAAAACGATGACCTGCAGCCAGATGGGTGGGCCATGCGAGTTCGCCCACCATGGCACCACCGCTGACGAGGTGATCAAGGCGCAGGATCGGCATCTGAATGAAATGGTCGACGGAGGCGATGTCGCCCACGGACCCGCCTTGAAGGAAATGAAGGGCCGGTGGAAGCACCCGATCGCGGGAATGGGTTGGTACAAGAAGACCAAGCGTGACTTCGCCGCGCTGCCTGAAGGCTGAGGGCCGCCTTCACTCCTCGGCCTGGGTCAGGTAACTGAGATCGTTGACGCGAGGGCCATTCGATGGTCCTTCGTCCAGGGCGGTCCCAACGTCACCCGCGGCCCGTCGAGTACTTCGTCGGATTGCTCGCCCAGACTCCTCACCGCGTCCTCGATGACATTATTCGCGTTGTAGAGCTTGACGATCCAGCCGTGTTCTCGTGCCAGCTCGGCGAGGACTTGCCGGTACATCACTGAGTCAGCGCGGCTCTCGTGGGGCACGCGCCGTTGGATGGCGATGTCCACTGGAAAGTCGGCCGGCCACTCCCGCAGAGACATCGAGACGATCGGTTCCGCCACGTCGGACACGAGTTCGTCTAGTGCCCGAGACGTCGCTCGCACCGCCGAAGTCCGCACCTCCGCGACCAGCGCAGCGAGGGCGTCGTCGTCGAGTCGCTTCGCCGACCCGTGCAGGGGATGGGCGCCTCCCTCGTGGTGGATGGGTGCCGGCGGCAGTCCGGGCTCGATCAACTCGATTCTCCGACGATCCACCACTTTGTGGTCCGCCGAGGCAGTGATGGCCACGGCCCAGCCGTAATGATGGGCGATGCCGAGCCGCATGCAACAGATTGTGCTCCATCGCTACTGCGTCGGCGCAGCCAAAGCGATTCCCCTCGATGTCGAGATCGGGAGCGCATGCTTGAGGCGTCGGGTCAGCCACCAGGCGGCCCGGCCGAATTGCCTCTTCGCCGCCGTGACCACGTCATCCGCACGATGAAGGCGTCGATGAGGACCCCGACGGTGCTGGTGGGGGCCGGAGCCAGGCGGGTGCTACTCCGATGAGGCAGCATGTCGCCATGGCACACGAACGTCGCTTCCGCTTCGCCGCGCAACTGAGCAAGTCGCCGGACGGCACGGCTCGCTCCTGGGCGGACCAGGCCCGCAAGGTCGAGGACCTGGGCTACAGCGCGTTGCTGATGCCCGATCACTTTGACGACCAGCTCGCCCCGGTCCCTGCGCTGGCTGCCGTCGCCGCGGCGACTTCCACCTTGCGGATGGGCGCCCTGGTCTTTTGCAACGATTATCGCCACCCCTTCGTCCTGGCGAAGGAGGCGGCGACACTCGACGTCTTGAGCGAGGGTCGTCTCGAGCTCAGCCTCGGGGCTGGCTGGAAGCGCACAGACTACGACGCCGCCGGTCTCACCTATGACCATCCCGCGCTCCGCGTCGACCGTTTCGAGGAGGCGGTCAAGGTCGTCCAGGGCCTATTGCGGACCGACGGTCCCTTCAACTTCCACGGTGAGCACTATGAGGTAATCGGCCATACGCAGACGCCTCGCCCCGTCCAGCAGCCCGGCCCGCCGCTGATCATCGGAGGCGGTGGCCGGCGGGTGCTGTCTTTCGCGGCGCGAAACGCCGACATCGTCAGCATCAACGTGGACCTGCGCGCCGGCACGGGCGGTGTCGAGACGGCCGCCAACGCCACGCCCGAGAAGACCCGGGAGAAGGTGGCGTGGGTCAAGGAGGCAGCGGGCGATCGCTTCGACGACCTAGAGCTCAACTCGCTGATCGGCTTCGTCATGATCACGGACGACGCGGCCGGCCTGGCGGGGCAGATGGCACCGGCCTTCGGCATCGACCCGGCGGACGCGCTCCACGTTCCGATGGCCCTCATTGGTACCCTCGACGAGATGGCCGAGGAGCTGGAGTGGCGGCGCGCCGAGTACGGAATCTCCTACTGGTCGATCGAGTCGGACGACTGGGAGACGCTCGCCCCACTGGTGCGCAAGCTGGCCGGCACATGACGATCACGACGACCACGGGCTGGGACGCCATCGGACAACACCGCCAGCTGCTCGGCGAGCGCGTGTTCACCGTCGACGTGCCCGCGATCGGCCCCGAAGAGCACGACCCCCTCCTGGTGCTGCACGGCTTCCCGACCTCGTCCTTCGACTTCGCCGCCGTCCTCGACGGGCTGCGCGCCGGGCGACGGGTCCTGTTGGTCGACCTCCTCGGCTACGGCCTGTCGGCCAAGCCCGACCGCGGCTACACGATGGCCCTGCAGGCCGACGTTGCTGCGGCGTTCGTCGCCGAGCTCGGCCTCGACCGGCTGGCGCTGCTCACCCACGACATGGGCGACACGGTCGGCGGCGAGCTTCTGGCGCGCCGGGCCGAGGGCGCGTGGCCGGTAGACGTGACGCATCGAGTGGTGACGAACGGGAGCATCTACATCGAACAGGCCCATCTGACCGACGGCCAGCAGCTCCTGCTCTCCCTGCCCGACGAGCTCCTGCCGCAGGGGGTGCCGATCGATGCCGCCTCGTTGACCCAGAGCCTGCGCGACACCTTCAGCGCGCACACGCCCCTTGTCCCGCCGGGCTGGCCGGAGGATCCCGTCCCCGAGGCGGCGACACAGATCGTGCACGACGAGGGGCAGCGCCTCCTGCCCCGACTGATCCGCTACATCGAGGAGCGCCGGGTCAACGAGCGCCGTTTCACCGGGGCCATCGAGACCGACCCCGCTCCCTTGCACGTCGTCTGGGGTCTCGACGATCCCATCGCGGTCCCGTCCATGGTCGACACGCTCCTCGGGGCGCGCCCGGACGCCACCTCGGTCCGCCTCGAAAACGTCGGGCACTATCCGATGGTCGAGGCACCGGCGCGCTTCCTCAAAGCGGTGTTGCCCGGGCTGCAATAGCCCTCGCGACCGTCCCGAGCGCGCCCGAGAGCCCGGCTTAACCTGGCGGCCGTGTCCCGCCGTCGACCCACCAATCGTTACGAGCTCCTGACGTGCGCCTGGTCGGGCCATTTCCTGTGCGGGACGGACGCCGCGACGATCACCTCTGACGATGCGGCGCTCGTGCGCCAGGACGGAGGCGTGCGCTGGCACCGCTGCCTGCGCTGCGACAGTTGGGTGCGGCGGAATGACCCCGAGCATCCCGGGCGCGACCGAGTCGAGGCGAGGGACGAGATACAGCTTCCTCTCCGCGGGTCCGCACTGCGCGACCGCTACGTGCTACGCCTCATCGCCTTCGATCGGGCCATCCACGTCGTGGTGCTGACCGGTCTCGCCATCGTGCTGCTGACCTTCGCGGCGCACAACCAGGCGCTGCACCAGGACTACGAAAACCTCATGAACGATCTGGCGGGCGGTGATCCGGGGGCGTCGCAGGTGCGTGGCGTCCTCGGCTACCTCGGCCGCGCCTTCAAGTACTCGCCGTCGCACCTGCGCATCCTGGCCGTTGTCCTCCTGGCCTACGCGGCACTCGAGACGACCGAGGCGGTGGGACTCTGGCTGAACAAGCGGTGGGCCGAATACCTGACGTTCGTTGCGACCACGGTGCTCGTGCCCTACGAGGTGTACGAGCTGACCCTCAGCGTGAGCGCGTTCAAAGTCATCACGCTCGTGATCAACCTCGCCGTCGTGATCTACCTGCTGTTCGCCAAGCGGCTCTTCGGGCTGCGTGGCGGCCACCGGGCCGAGCAAACTCGACGCGACGCGTCGAGCGGGTGGGGCGCTATTGAGCGGGCCACGACTCCGGCGGCAGCCTGATACTTCACGCCGGCGCCACCACCTTGAGCGTGCGGGATTCAGTGGGCAAGCTGGCGTAAAGGTCGCTCACCAAGTCGTCGCGCAGGGCCCGCGCCGAGGAGTCATCCCACCGGTTCTCGAACTGATACGGGTCGTCGTCCACGTTGTAGAGCTCACCCGTCGCGATGCCCACACCGCCGGGCCCGGTGCTCGACTGCTCGTAGACCACCGAGCACGGCGCCAGCACGTTCTCACCCCACGTCTCCTCCAACCCGTTGGGTTGACCCGCGGTCGAGGGCTCGTAGACCGTGCAGAGCCAGCCGTCGCGGTACACCGTGCGGAGGTGCATGCCGTAGCCGGGGAACTGGCTGTCCCACTCGCAGAGCATGCGCTCGCGTCCGGGTGTGGCGTCCTGGGTGGGCAACGCCTCGCCCTGCATCCACGCCGCGGGTTCGACGCCGGCGATGGCGCAGAAGGTCGGCGCCAGGTCGACCTGTCCGACGGGATCGCGCAACACCGCCGGGGGGATGCCGGCGGAGGGGGCCGGCCGCCACACAAAAGGCAGACGCATCAGCGAGTCGGTGTGATACGGGCCCTTGTAGAGCAGGCCGAAGTCGCCCTGCAGCTCACCGTGGTCTGTGGTGAAGATGATGTCCGTGTTGTCGAGCCAGCCCCGCGCCGTGACGGTGCTGAGCACGCGCCCGCACGCCTCGTCGATGAGCTCGTTCATCACGTGGACCTTCGCGTTGACCTCGCGGATCTGGTCGTTGGTGAGGCGTGACGGGACGAAGTTGGCCGGGCCGCCCTCCATGTTGACGAACGAGCCCTCCCAGTAGCCGAGCCAGTGGGGCGGCTTGCCCGCCAGCACCTTGCGGATGGCGTCGTCGCTCCCAGGGTGACCGGGCGGCAGCTCGAGGTCCTGCCACGGGACCCGGTCGAGCTCGGAGGCGGGGGGGTCCCACGGATGGTGCGGGTCGGGGAACGACATCCAGCAGAACCACGGCTCGTCGGCTCCGAGCGAGGAGAGCCAGTCGACCGTGCGGTCAGCCACCCAGTCGGTGTGGTACCACTCGCGCGGGATCGGGTTGTTCTTCGTCTCGGGGGCACCGGTGTCGCCCCCCGGAGAACCCTGCAGCAGGCCGGCGTAGCTGTGCAGGTGCTCCGGGTGGTGTTCGCGGAGCCAGCGCCCGTAGTGCGCGATCGCGTGGTTGCCCCAGGCGGCCGCGTGCATCGCCTGCTCCGAACGCTCGAAGCCACGCCACGGGCTCGTGTCACCACGGGCCAACCGAGCGTTCTCCTCGAACTGGAGGTCGGGGTCGAAGCCGGGCTCGAAGTGGGCCTTGCCGAGCAGCGCCGTGCGATAGCCCGCCTCGTCGCGCAGGTACTGCGCCACCGAGGGTGCATCCTCGGGCAGCGGGATTCCGTTCGCCACGACGCCGTGGGTCCGGACGTATTGGCCGGTCAGCATCGTGGAGCGCGCCGGCATGCACACTGTGTTCTGGTTGTAGGCACGTTGGTAGTTGATGCCCTCGGCCGCCAGCTGATCGACAACGGGAGTGCGCGCCACCGTGCCGCCGTTGCAGCCGAGGCTGTCGTAGCGCTGCTGATCGGTCGTGATGAACAAGATGTTGCGGCGCCGACCCGACGGTGGCGTGGACGTGGTGGTGGCGGTGGCGGTGCTCTCAGGCATTGCGGGCCTCGCCCGGCGTCCCGAGCGCGCTCAGCAGCGGCTCACAGGCCAGGAGCACCGTGCGGTCGAGCCCACGCTCGCGGTGGGTGTGCGCTTCTTCGTAGTTGGATGAGGTCACCATGTCGATGAAGGCGGACCGGCTGGGGTACGACACGAGCGCCACCAGGTCCCATTCGTCGGCGTCGGAGTCGCCGATCAAGACGTTCTCGGGCCGGCCGGTCCAGATGACCTTGCCACCCCGGGCCTCGACCATCTTGATCACCTGGTCGCTGTATTCCCGATAGGCGCCGGCACCGCTGCTCGCCGGTGTGGCCTCGGTTCCGTGGTCGGCGCTGCTCTCTGCCGTTGGCGAGCTCGGCTCGTCGGGGCGGGCGAAGTGCAACAGGTTGATCATCACCACCTCGCCGTCCCGCCTGCCGTGGGCGAACTCGGTGAACTGCTCCCTCGTGGGTGTGATGGCCATCGGCCGTCCTCCTGTCCTTGTCTTCGGCACTCGGGGTGGGGGTCCCGGGGCCTTGATCATTCGCTGTGCAATGCCCCCGCGATGAGAAGTTCCATGACCCGCGCCGCGGACGTGACCGAGAGCCCCTTGCCCCGGCGGAGCTGCTCCCACGTCTCCCACCCGGCCGCCACGTCGATCGCATCGAGCGCGGTGACGCGACGGGGCCGGGGCAAGCGCTGTAGCTCGCGCTCGAAGACCTCAGCCACCTGCGTCCGCAGCACCATGTGGTGCAACTCGAGGCCCTCGGCGATGCGCGTCGAGTTGGCGGCCAGCCGATCCCCCACCCGACGGACGGGCGCGATGGACTCGAAGACGGTGACCCGGTTCTTGACCAGCAGGCCCAGCCGTGTGCGCAGCGGTCCGGTGCCAGGGAGCGCGATGTAGAGGTGCGCGGTGCGGTTCATCTGGCGGAGCACCGCCGCCGCGTGCAGCGACTCGATGTCCTCGGTGAGCCGGAAGACGGTGCGTACGGAGATGCCCGAGCGCTCGGCGATCTGCTGGGCGGTCGGCGCCTCGTTGCCCGACTCGATCAGATCGAGCAGCGCGTCCACCGCCCGCTCGTAGGAGTTGCGACGCCTGCGGGTGCGGCCGTCGCCGTGCTCTCCCGTCGTGAAGTCGCCGTCGCGCGGGCCGGTGGGGTCCGACGCGTTCGGGGCCACGCGGGTTGTCACCGACGGCA